>PXSB01000065.1 GCA_003023185.1 Halobacteriales archaeon QS_9_67_17
TTCCGGTCGGAGATGTCGGTGGCGATGACGACCGCCTTCTCGACATCTCTGTGACTCTCGACGGGTGCGATGGAGAGGGCGGCCCAGACGCGGTCACCGCCCGGTCGTTCGAGTGTGAACTCGGAGTTGAGCACCTGTTCGCCGTCCTCGAAGACGCGACTCAGCAGGTCCTCCGGTGGGACGCGCTCGCCACCAGCTCCATAAAAACTCCGCTGGGAGACGTTGAGCGTCTGGTTCGTGATCTCCTCCATCGTCAGCCCGAGAATGTCTTCGGCGCGGTCGTTGACCCGCGAGATGTCGCCGTCGGGGTTGATGACGCCGATGCCGACCGGACTCGTTTCGAGGATGTGCTCGATAACATCGCGTTCCTCGCGGAGGGTCTCTTCCCGCTCTTTCCGGTCAGTGATATCGGTGGCGATGATGACGGCCTTCTCCACGTCGTCGCCGTCGCCTGTCATGGGCGCGATGGAGAGGGCGGCCCAGACACGGTCACCATCGGGGCGTTCGAGCGTGAACTCGGAGTTGAGCACCTGTTGGCCGTCCTCGAAGACACGCCCCAGCAGATCTTCGGGTTCGACCTGATGCCCCTCGGAGTCGTAGAACTTCCGCTGTGAGATGTCGAGCGTCTGGTTCGTGATCTCCTCCATGGTGAGCCCGAGCAGATCCTCGGCGCGGTCGTTGACGCGGGAGATGTCGCCGTCGGGGTTGATGACGCCGATCCCGACCGGACTGGTGTCGAGGATGTGTTCGATGAGCTCTCGCTCTTCGCGGAGTGTTTCCTCGCGTTCCTTGCGGTCGGTGATGTCGGTGGCGATGATGACGGCCTTCTCCACGTCGCCGCCCCGGCTCTCGATTGGCGCGATGCTGATCGACTGCCAGACGTGGTCGCCGTCGGGTTGGGCGAACTCGAAGTCGGTGTCGAGCACCTGTTCGCCGTCCTCGAACACCCGACTCAGCAGGTCCTCTGGTTCGACCTGATGGCCGTCGGAGTCGTACAGTTTCCGCTGTGACACGTCGAGCGTCTGGTTGGATATCTCGTAATCCGTCAGCCCGAACAGCTCCTCGGCGCGGTCGTTGACACGGGAGATATCGCCGTCGGGCGTGATGACGCCGACGCCGACGGGGCTGGTTTCGAGGATGTGTTCGATGACATCACGCTCCTCGCGGAGGGTTTCCTCGCGCTCCTTTCGGTCGGTGATATCGGTGGCGATGACGACTGCCTTCTCCACGTCGCCGGCCTCCCCGGTCATGGGTGCGATGGAGAGAGCCGCCCAGACGCGGTCGCCGTCGGGGCGTTCGAGCGTGAATTCCGAGTTGAGCACCTGCTGGCCGTCCTCGAAGACACGCCCCAGCAGGTCCTCCGGTGGCACTCGGTGGCCCTCGGAGTCGTAGAACTTCCGCTGTGACACGTCGAGCGTCTGGCTCGTGATCTCCTCCATGGTAAGGCCGAGGATGTCCTCGGCACGGTCGTTGACGCGGGAAATGTCACCGTCGGGGTTGATGACGCCGATCCCGACGGGACTCGTTTCGAGGATGTGCTCAATGAGTTCCCGCTCCTGTTGAAGTTCCTCGACGCGTTCGACGCGCTCGGAAACGTCGCGGACGACGCTGACCGATCCCGCACTCGTCGGGTCCGGGCCGAGGAGTGCGGTGCGTTCCTCACACGGAATCGTCGAGCCCTCTGCGGTTCGCATCTCGAACTCGACGGTGGTTACACCCTCGGTCGCGGCCCGCAGGTCCTCTCGGATCGCGCCGTCGCGCTCGTTCACGGCGTCCTCGCCGAGCAGGGTCGAGACGTGTTCCCCCAACAGTTCGGTACGGTCGTAGCCGCTCATCTCCACGAGCGTGTCGCTCACCATCCGGAAGCAGTCGTCGCGGTCGAGCTGGTAGACGCCGTCGCCGGCCATCTCCGCGATGGCCTCGTAGCGCGCGACCGCGTCCGCCCGCTCATCCTCGCCGTGGAGTTCACGGAGGTAGCCGGCGACGAACCGCTGGCCTTCGAGCGTCAGCTCGCGCAAGTCGAGTTCGACCGGCACCGCGTGGCCGTCGGCGTGGCGCGCCTGTAGCTCTACGGGCGCGTCGTCGTCCTTGACCGTCTCGGTGACGGGCGTGACCCCCGACCGGTAATCGTCGGCAACGAGACCACCGAACGGCTCGCCGACGACCGCGTCCGGTTCGTAGCCGAGCAGGTTCGCGATGGCGCCGTTGGCGAACACGACGGTGCCCGACTCGTCGATAGCGAGCGCCCCCGTCGGTGCGGACTCAACCAACTGCCGGAGAAACGGAACGTCGCCGAGCGCCCCGAGCGCCGTCTCGTCGACCGCGATACCCCTCATTGAAAGAAACCGACTCATCAATTCGTGGTAAAGCGATGCCCCAATAAATTAGGGCAGCGGGCGGCGTGCATCACGACGGACACCTCGGGGACGCGTGGCCGGAGATTCGGGGAATCTGGTCGGTCGTGACTACTCTGAAATGACCATGGACGCCGCCCCGGCTAAACCAATTGGTATCGGACGCTTGCCTTCGCGGCCGAGGTGAGACAGCCAAAGCGGTCGCCGGATAGTCAGTTGTAGCGTGTGCCCACGCGATCAGTCCCCGAGGTCGCTGTCGGCGCTCGGGTCCGGCGGCGTCTCCTCGTGGAGTCGAAACCACTCCGCCAGCGACGCCCGGACGCCGTCGATCTCGACGGCGAGTCCCCCGTCGAACCGCCACTCGGCCCGCGCGGCGTCTTCGTCGAACGCGACCGGCACCTCGACGGCGAGATCATCGAGTTGCAGCTGCATCTCCGTCTCCCGGTCGACGCTCTCGTCGAGCAGTTCGTCGAGCGCTCCGAGCCACTCGTCGACTTCCCGACCCTCACCCCGGGCACGCTTGGCCATGGGCCTTGTACACGCTCCTCCTACTCCGTCGTTTCGCTTCGACGGGCCCTGAACGAGAAGTAAAGTGGCCGCGAGTTCGCCCAGCGGTCACCCTATGATTGACCGCGCTGCTCGCGTGTTGTTCCCGCTGGTCTCTGTTCGCGGCTCCGCCGCTCACATGGCCCGCCACGCTGTCGTCGGCGCGGAGCGCTGACTGCCCGAGGTGGCTCCGCCACCTCGCTGCTCCCGCTCGCTTCTTCCGAGGGCTCGCTTCGCTCGCCCTCACTGCTCGCGTGTCGTTCCCGCTGGTCACTCCCGCTCGCCGTTCCGCGACCTCGCTACGCTCGGTCGCGTCAGTCGTCGGCCGGCGTCGGTCCCGTCACGTCGACCGCGCTCGCGCTGACGCCCAACTCGTCGATAGCGGCCTGCGCGACGCGCTTGCCCGAGACGAGCATCGCGCCGAACGTCGGGCCCATCCGTGGGAGTCCGTGGACCGTCGCGGCGGCCATGCCCGACGCGAGCAGGCCGTCGTGGACCTTGCCGGTGTGTTCGACGACCGCGTCCTCGCTCTCGGAAACCCACATCGAGCCGTGGCCGGGGGAGTCGTGGCCGGGCGCGCCGTAGCTTCCGTCGTCGGTGCCGTCCATGCCGACGTTGTGCTCCTCGGCGTGGGCGATACCCTCGGCGTCGAGGACGCCCCGCTCCTGCAGTTTTGAGGCGACGATGGCCTCGTGACCCGTCGCGTCGATGACGAGGTCACACTCGACGGCGATGGGGTCGACGCAGGTGAGTTCGCGGGGGAGCGCGTGCACCGGCGTCCAGTTCATGACGATACCGCCGACGCTGTGGCCGTCCCGAACCACCACGTCGGTGAACTCCGTCATGTTCTGGATGCGTGCGCCGGCGTCACAGGCCGCCTTGATGAGACCGGAACACGCCTCCGGCCCGCTGGCGACGTAGAGCCCGTCGGCCTCCTCAGTCGGCTCGTAGTCCACGTCCAGTTCGTCGAGCACGCCCTCCGCTGGCTCGCGGACGGTCACCTTGTTCATGAGGAAGCCGCCCAGCCAGAAGCCGCCGCCGAGATAGTTGTTCTTCTCGACGACGGTCACGTCGACGCCGCGCTCGGCGAGTTCCTTTGCCGCGGTGAGTCCCGACGGCCCGCCGCCGACGACGATGACGTCCGTCTCCGTCGAGCCGACGAACTCCTCGCTCCAGTCCGTTGCGATGGCGCGCGTTATCTCCGCCTCGTCGACCGGGGCGAACCCCTCGAACTCTTGTGTGTCGGACATACAACTAAGTAATATTGTGCTGTGGTGATAAACCCCGGGGAAGCTTGAAGCGGGCGGCGACGGACGAGGAGATATGCGACCGACCGACCGCGTCCGGATCCCTGATCGCTCCTCTATTCGCGTCCTCTTCGACCTCGCCGAGGAGGTGGGCGGTGACCTCGTCCGCCTCGAAGTCGGCGAGCCGGACTTCGACACGCCCGCACACGCCACCGAGGCGGCCTTCGCCGCGGCCGAGCGTGGCGAAACCGACTACACGACGAACGCAGGGCTCCCCGAACTCCGCGAGGCCATCGCCGACACGCTGGCCCGCGAGTACGACCTCTCGTACGAGCCGGACGACGTGCTCGTCACCACCGGCGGGATGGAGGCGCTCCACCTCGCGGCGCTGTGCGTGCTTGCGCCCGGTGACGAACTGCTGATCCCCTCGCCCGGCTGGCCCAACTACTGGACGCAGGCACGCCTCGCCGACGCGACGCCCGTCGAGGTGCCCATGCCCTACCCATACGACCTCGACCCCGACCGGCTCATTGAGCGCATGGGTCCCGACACCGGCGCGGTCGTGCTCTGCAGTCCGTCGAACCCGACCGGGCGCGTTTTCGACGACGACGCCGTCCGCGCGGTGGTCGAGGCCGCCCGCGACCACGACGCCTACGTCATCGCCGACGAGGTGTACGGCGCGCTCACCTACGACCGCGACCCAGTCGGCACGGCGGCGCTCGTCGACCAGAGCGACCACGTGCTCACCGTCGGCTCCTGCTCGAAGTCACACGCGATGACCGGCTGGCGCGTCGGCTGGCTCGCCGCGAAGTCCTCGGTCGTCGACGAGGCGACGAAGATCCGTGAGTCGACGACCGCCTGCACGTCGACGCCCGCACAACACGCGGCCATCGCGGCGCTGACCGGGCCACAGGAGCCGGTCGCGGAGATGCAAGCCGCCTTCGCACGGCGGCGCGACTACGTCGCCGACCGACTCGCCGCGATGGACGGCGTCGCCGCACCCCGTCCCGAGGGTGCCTTCTACGCCTTCCTCGACCCCGAGGGGTACGACGACAGCATGGCGCTCGCGAAGCGACTCGTCCGCGAGGCCGGCGTCGTGCTCGCACCCGGGTCCGGCTTCGGCGACGCTGGCGCTGGCAAACTCCGGCTCTCCTTCGCCAACTCGATGGACCGACTCGAAGAAGGCCTCGACAGACTCGAAGCTGCGCTGTGAACTGCGGCGCGCAACGGAGTCAGTCGTCGCCGACGATGGCGGCGGTCGCCGTCCTCGTCACCGCATCAACTCGCCGCCGTTGACGTTGAGCGTCTCGCCGGTCACAAAGCCGGCGTCCCGCAGGTAGGCGACCGCGTCGGCGATGTCCTCTGGCTGGCCGTAGCGACCGCGCGGAATCTCGGCTAACTCCGCTTCCTTCTCTGCTTCCGTCCGGTCGCTCGTCATGTCCGTCTCGATGTGGCCGGGCGCGACGACGTTGACGCGGATCTCGGGCGCGAAGTCGCGGGCGTGACTCTTCGTCAGGGAGAGCAGGGCTCCCTTCGAGGCCGCGTAGTGACACTCCACCGCCGCGCCCGTGTACGCGAGGATTGAGGAGATATTCGTAATCGAGGGACCGGCGTTGTCGTCGCCCGCCCGCTCGGCCGCCTCGCGGAGATGCGAGAGCGCGGCCTTCGTACACGCGAACGCCGAGTTGACGTTCACGTCCGTAACGCGGTCGAAATCCTCCGGCGACAGGTTCTCGGTGTAGACGTGCTGGTCAATACCGGCGTTGTTGACGAGATGGTCGACCCCGCCGAAGGTGTCGACTGCGCGGTCGACGAGGTCCGCTGCTTCGTCCGGGTCGGACACGTCCGCGCCGACGACCGTGGTCTCGACGCCGTGGTCGCGGGCCGCGTCCGCCACCTCGCGTGCCGCGGCTTCGCTCGTGTGATAGTTGATCGCGATGTCGTAGCCGTCGCGAGCAAACCGGAGGGCGATAGCGCGACCAAGCCCGCGTGACGAACCAGTGACGACTGCACTCGGCATACCGGCCGGTCGGTCTCGGCTCCCTTCTATCGCCCGGTTCGAACCGCTGCCTCGGCCGCGTCCAAGGCGGCCGCCGCGTCGAACGACTCGACGATTGCCCGCAGGTCTGCCCGCGACGCGTCCTGTAGCTCTCGGGCGTGGGCCGTCACGTTCGGCACCGCGCGGATGATGTTGTCCACGATGGGGATGGCCGCAGTCTGTGCGGACCGCGAGAGCGGGTTCAGGTCGATCACGATCTCGGTTTTCCCCATCGCGCCGAGCGCCTCTGCGCGGTCGCCGTCCTCCAGCGGGACGAGCACGGTGTCGGCGCTCTCGATGCCGTCCGCGTCAACCGTCGCACGAGCGTGGTCGAGGCCCGGAATCTTCCCGTCGCCGGCCAACCCCTTCACCTCGCTCGCGCCGTGCTTGCGGAGGTGGTCGGCGATGGCTTCCATCCGCTCTTCGGTGCGGTTGAACAGATTCACCTCGATGGCCGCGTCGGTCGCCTCGGCGAGGTCGACCACTTCGCCGGGACACAGCGCTGCGACGTTGCCGTTCACTGAGACGACCGGGCGGTCGGCCAACAGCAACGCCGCCGCTGCCGCTTGTGCTGCCTCGTCGGCACTCTCCAGCGTGCGCTCGCCGAGCAGATAATCGTACGCCTCGCCGCGCCCCTGCGCGATGAGCCCCTGCCGGGAGGTGATTCCCTTCTCTAGTCCGTCCTCGATGCGGTGGCGCGTGAGCAGCGACTCGTAGCGCGGGTGTGACTCCGGTATCTCCGCCTCGTCGTCGGGGTCGGCGGGCACCTGCGGCTCGTCCATACCGAGGGTTCTCCCCGTCGGTGAAAAAAGTGCGTTTACCTCACTGGGTAGTGTTCAGCTAAGAGTGACTCCGGAGAGTAGGAGGACAATACAGTGTAGAAAGCCCCCGGGCGAGCGCCCGGCCCCTTTCAGTCCCACCCGTCCGCACTTGCTCGGTCGGCCACCGCCTATCTGAACACCACCTACCTCACCCCGTAACGACGGTTTCGCCGTCGGGCGCGTAGTCTTTCACCGCGAGCATCTTCTCGCGAGCCGCCTGCCGCGTCTCGTGTGGCTCGACGCTCTCGGCCAGCGAGCCGCCGTGCTCGTCGACGAGCCGCCAGCCCCAGCCGTCCTCCTGTTCGTGGAACTCGAAGGCCACCTCGTCGATCTCGATGATGCTCGACCCGGCGACCGTATCCCGGGCCCGCTCGATTGCGTCTTCGGCGGCTTCACGCGTCTCGTAGCTGCTGCCGCTCACCGCGAGCGTCCGTTCGTCCTCGTCGATGAGCCGCCACTGCCACGCGTCGTCGTCGCGGTGCAACTCGAACGCGAGCGTGTCGATGTCGAGTTGGCCCGCCTCGGGTGCGGTGCTTCGGACGGTGTCGACTGCCGCCATCACCTCGTCGCGAGCGTCGTACGCTTTCGGCTCGGTCGCGAGTGTCGTCCGCTTGCTGTCGACGAGTCGCCAGCGCCACGACCCGTCCGACTCGTCGACCCAGACGATGCCGTCGCCGACGTCGAACACCGGCGCGTCGGCCGCGCTCGTCCGCAGTCGGTCGACGTCGTCGAGTGCCTCGGCCCGCTCGGCGTAGGTCCGCTCGCCGTCGGCCAGCGGCTCGCGGTCGCGGTCGATGAGTCGGAACCGCCACTCGTCGCCGTCCCGGAGCTGTGCCGTCACCGGCCCGAACACGTCGAGGTCGGCGTCCTCGCCGGCCGTCCGGACGGCCTCGATTGCCTCGACGGCGTCGTCGCGGGTCGCGTAGTCGTCGTTTCCGGCCGCGAGGACGGTCCCGTCCGGGTGGACGAGCCGGAACGCCCACGACTCCGTCTCGGTGTACAGTTGGAACGTCGTCCGCTCCAGCTCCCTCGGCGATTCGCGCACGAAACGCCGTTGTCTCGCTGGCGAACTGTGGGACGCTGCTCCGTCACCGCAGTACGGCACCGGCCGGGTGGATCTCACAGACCGCGGGGTCGTATCCCGCCGCAGAGAGACCGTCGCCAAGACAGAACGCGGTTTCGCCGAGCATCGCCATCGACGCCGTTCCGCCGACATCGTCGACGGCCGCGAGCACGTCCCGCAGGTCGTCGGTGAGCAGGCCGACCGCCTCCGCGAACGACCGCGAGGCGTCCGCGAACGTCGCGAGCGTCGGCGTCTCGTGGACGCGGGCCAACGCCCGCTCGCCGGCCGTCGCGAGCGCGTCCGTGTCACCCGCGAGGGTGTCCGCCGTCGAGAGTTCACCGAGCGGGAGATACTCGACGCGCGACCGCCCCGGCACGCCGTCCATCTCGCCGTGCTCCGGTCCGCCGGGTTCCACGCGGAGCGGGACGCCGCCCCGCGCCTGCGCGACCACGTCGCCCAGTCCGGTGCCGGCGTTCACCTCCGCGCGGTGGGCGACGCCGACGAGCTCGTTCTCCGACCGTTCGAGGTCGAACGCGGCGGCCGCTGCCAGCGCCGTCCCGAGCGCCATCGCGCCGCTCACGCCGAAGCCCACGCCGAGCGGCAGCGGCGTCTCGCAGTCGACGCGCGCCTCCACGTCCAGCGCCGCGAGCACGCGCTCGACCGACGCCACCTCGACAGGATCGCCGTCGAGGGTGACGCCCGACCCCTCGCTCACGGTCACGTCGACGCCGTCGGTGAGGGCGACGCCGCCGCCCCGCGACCCCGCCCGTAGCGGATCCTCGTGTGGATTGGGCGCAAAAAATCCCGTAACGTGGCCGGGGACGAACGCCGTCGCCTCGCGCATCGCCCTACGGGCTCAGCCGCTGGCGGTCGCGCGGGAACAGCACGCCCTCGCGGATGTTGTCGAGACCAAGCATCGTCATGATGAGCCGTTCGCCGCCGAGCCCCCAGCCGGCGTGTGGCGGCATGCCGTACCTGAACATCTTGGTGTAGTACTCGAACTGCTCGGGGTCAAGCCCCTGCTGTTCGAAGCCGGCGATGAGCCGGTCGTAGCGGTGTTCGCGCTGGCCGCCCGACACCAGCTCCATCCGTGGGTGCATCATGTCGAAGCCGGTCGACAGCGTCTCGTCGTCGTCGTGGTTCTTGATGTAGAACGGCTTGATGTCGGCGGGCCAGTCGGTGATGAAGTAGTGTTCGCCCACGTCCTGCCCGAGCGCGTGTTCGCCCTCCGTCGGCAGGTCGTCGCCCCACACGAGCTGTTCGTCGAGCGCCCCGGTGGCGTTGATGCGCTCGATGGCCTCCTCGTAGGTCAAGCGCGGGAAGTCGCCGCTCGGCACCTCGAACTCCTCGGCGAGTCCGAGTGCTTCGAGTTCACGCTCGCAGTTCTCCGCGACGGCGTCGTAGGCCGCGGTGACGACCGTCTCGCAGACGTCCATCGCCTCCGTGTGGTCGTAGAAGGCCGACTCGAAGTCGATGGAGGTCGCCTCGTTCAGGTGCCGCGGCGTGTTGTGCTCCTCGGCCCGGAAGATGGGGCCGATCTCGAAGACGCGCTCCACTCCGGAGCCGACCATTAGCTGCTTGAACAGCTGCGGGCTCTGGTTCATGAACGCCTCCTCGCCGAAGTAGGTGATCGGGAACAGCTCCGTGCCGCCCTCGGTGCCCGTGGCGACGATTTTCGGCGTGTTGATCTCCGTTGCCTCGTGGGCGCGGAACACGTCGCGGACGCCCCGCAGCACCTCGGCGCGGATCTCGAAGATGGCCTGTGCCTCCTCGCGGCGGAGGTCGAGCGTTCGGTTGTCGAGTCGCGTGGGGAGTTCGGCACCGACCTTCCCCGAGGGGTCGAGCGGCAACTGCGTATCGGCCTCTGCAACCACCTCGACACCGGTCGGAACGACCTCGACGCCGGTGGGTGCGCGCGGCTCCTCCTCGACCGCCCCGTCGACACGAACGACCGACTCCCGGTTCGCGTCCAGCGCGGTGTCCACCATGTCGGCGTCCATCTCGTCTTTTTCGAGTTTCACCTGTATGCGCCCGGTGGTGTCCCGAACGATGAGGAAGGCGATGCCGCCCAGATCGCGCAGCTCGTGGACCCAGCCCGCGACCGTGACGGTCACGCCCGGCTCCGCGTCAGCCGCGTACGTGCGTTCGTCCATACGTCCGATTCTCGCGTAGCCGACTTAAGCCCGGTCTTTCCACGACGGGGATTCACATGCGACCGAAGTAGCGACGACCCGTATCGAACTCCACCGACGGTGCTGGGTTCCGATCCCGTGGTTAACGAGTAACGCACGGCGTCAGTATGTATGTTCGTTACTCGATCTTGCGCGCGGCGTGATCGAACACACGCGGCTCCCTACGTCATCCGTGGTGTGTTCTCACAGTGCTGGCAAGGCTCACTCGGGCGGGCTCGGCTGGAGTTCCCGCTCGACGAGTCGGGCGTAGCCGCGTCGCAGTCGCTCGCTCACCGCCTGTGTCGACACGCCGAGTTCATCGGCGAGTTCGCTCATCGTCGCCTTTCGCGGCACCTCGAAGTACCCCGTCTGGTAGGCGGCCCGGAGCGCCGCTCGCTGTTCGGGTGTCACCGTCGACCCCGGAATCTCGCCGTCGTCGCGGTGGATGCTCTTCAGCCGAAACTCGATGCCGTGTTCCGCGAGCGCGTCCTGATACGCGGCGGCGTCCACGCGCGACGGGAAGCGAATCCGCCCGTGCCACCAGCCGTCGGCGTACCGAGCGGTCAGTCCCTCGCCGCCGCGTTCGGTCCACAGCGGATACAACACCGTATCGACCGCGTCGGTCGTTCGCAGGCTGTACAGCCGCCGGGACTCCTCCTCGCGCAGTGTCTCGACATTGGAGACGGTCGGGTCCTCGTCGAGCGCCGCGTCGAACGCGTCGAGAGCGCCCGCAACCCAGATGAACAGTCGCGGATTCGTCGGCTCGGGGGCCGTGATCCGCTCGACTTCGAACCGCACGTCGGTCGCCGCCAGCGTCTCCTCCATCACGATGCCCTCCGGCCCGAAGGCGTGATCGAGGATGACGCTCATGCTCCACCCGTGCACATACGTGTCAAACAGGCGACGAGCATAAAATTCCGCCGAAAGCAGACGTGTGGTGAACGCGACTCACTCCGAGACACTCGCTGACGCTTCGCGTCTCGCATCCTTCGCGCCCTCGACGGTTTCTCGAACGGCGTCGGCCCCGTCGTCGTGGGCTATGTCGCCGACGATGACGGTATCGGCACGCTGGCCCATCTCGTAGGCCGCGTCGTAGTCGCCGACGCCGCCGCCGTAGAACAGCGTCGCCTCGTCGAGTGCGTCGTGGGCGGCCCCGACGATCTCCGGGTCGCCGAACGTGCCGGAGTACTCGATGTAGACGATCTGCTGGCCGAACATCCGCTCGGCCACCTCGGCGTAGGCGGCCACGTCCGCGGCGTCGAGCGCGCAGTCGGCCTCGGTGTAGTCGGCCACCGACGAGTCAGGGTTGAGGACGATGTACGCCTCGGTGAAGGTGCTGTTCCAGTCGATATCGGCGTCCTCCTTCACCCAGTGGCGGTGTGCACCGGTGGTCCAGAACGGGTCGCCAGCGTTGAGGACGATTGGGACGAGATAGCCGTCGAGACCGTCAGCGTGGACGACCGCGCCGGCGTGTGACGGCTCGATGTAGCAGTCGACGCCGTGGTCGGCACACGCCTCGACGCACGGCTCGACAAACCGCTCCATCTTTGCCTCCGTCATGCCGGTGGTGCCGCCGATCTCGATTGCGTCCGTCCCGGTGGTACAGATGTCGGCGAACGTCTCGTCCCCGTACAGCTCCTTGTCGGGGTCGAGTTTCACGATGTGGTCCCAGTCTGCCCACGGTGCCGTCATACCTGCCGGAACCGGGCGCGCGGGCAAAACCCCTTCGGATACACCGTTTTACGCGTGGCTCGTGGGGCAGCCACGACCGCCACCGTTTCGACACTGGGCGCTGAAGCCCCGCACATGAGCGACGAGCCGACCGTTCCAGTCCGCTGTCCCGAGTGTAAAACCGAGACGCGGGTGGCACTCGACGAGGTCGCGGACGCCATCGAGCGCCACAACGCGAACCGTCACGACGGCGACGAGGTCGCGGCGGTCGCCCCGGAGGTGCGCGAGCACATCGCCGAACTCGCGGCCGACGACCTCGGACTCACCGAGTAACCCGGCCCGACGCCCGCGTCTCGCAGGGTTTATGACTCCGAGTCGAGTTCCAATATCATGGCCAAAAGCAAGACCGGGAGCGCCGGCCGGTTCGGGGCGCGCTACGGCCGCGTCGCCCGCCGCCGCGTCGCCGAGATCGAGGAGGACACCAACGCCGACCACACCTGTCCGGAGTGTGGCGAGGACCGCGTCTCTCGACAGGGAACCGGCATCTGGGAGTGTGGCTACTGCGGCTACAAGTACACCGGCGGCTCCTACCGCCCGGAGACGCCGGCCGGCCGCACCGTCCGACGGTCGGTGCGCGCCGCGCTTGGCGACGACGAGGAATGACGTACAAGTGCTCGCGCTGTAAGCGCGATGTCAGCCTCGACGAGTACGGCGGCGTCCGCTGTCCGTACTGCGGCCACCGCGTCCTGCTGAAGGAGCGGAGCCGCGACATCAAAACCGTCCCCGTCGAGTGACCGGCCCACACTCCGCACGCTTAGCCTTCGATTATCCCTCTCCCGAAGCGGCGGCGCTGGTCGACCGGAGCGTCAGTCAGGAACTCGGCGAGATCGACGGTGACCGCACGACGACGACCGTCGACTGCGACGGACAGACGGTGACCGTCACCGTCAGCGCGGACGACCTCACCGCGCTGCGCGCCGGTCTCAACACGTGGACGACGCTGGTCGAGGTGGCCGAATCCGTCGCCGGTGTCTGACCTACTTCCGATCCGTTGCTCCAAGCGATACACTTGACGCAAACTGCTTCGAATCCAAACCTATCCCCCTCGTGAGTTTGTATTCAAATGTGAATACGGCAAAGTGTATTGTATCGTGCAGCTCCTACGGGATATATGCGCGAGTTGGACGAGACGGACATGGAGATCCTCTCGCTGTTGGCCGAGGACGCGCGACGGGCGTTCAGCAGCATCGGCGAGGCGGTCGGACTCTCCGGCCCGGCCGTCTCCGACCGCGTCACGCGCCTGCAGGAGGTCGGGGTGCTCGACGGGTTCACCGTCGAGGTCAATCGAGCACAACTCCGTGCCGGCGTGCCGGTGTTCGTACAGATCGAGAACAGCCCGGCCGCCGCTGAGGACTTCCGCGCGCGACTCAGCGGCGCGGACGGCGTCGAACATCTCTTCGTCACGGCGGAGGGAGAAGTCTGGTTCCACGGTCGCGCGGAGGGACAGAACGTGCGACGGTGGATCGACGGCCTGCTGGCGGACGTGCCGGCGACCGACTACTCGGTGACGCTCGTGGACAGCGTGGAGTGGACGCCGTCGCTCGACGGCACCGAGTTCGCCATCACGTGTGCGGAGTGTGGCAACACCGTCGACAGCGAGGGCGAATCCGCCCGCATCGACGGCGACGTCTACCACTTCTGCTGTGGGTCGTGTCGGAGCCGCTTCGAGACGCAGTATCAGCGACTCGAAGAAGGGACGTGAACCACGACCCCGGCTTTCGACTCCAAACCCTCCGGCGGTGCGGACTTTCGCTTCGAAGTAGCAAACCGGGTAAAAGAGGAGCCACTACGCATAGGTAATGACGAGAACTGCCCACTTCGACATCATGGGGATGTCGTGTGCCAACTGCTCGGCGGCAGTCGCGGACGCTCTCGAATCTCGCGAGGGGGTCGTCGAGGCGAACGCGAACTTCGCCACCAACGAGGGTGCCGTCGAATACGACCCCGAGGCGGTATCGCTTGACGAACTGTACGCCGCCGTCGAGACGGCCGGCTACGGTGCCGTCTCGGAGACGGTGACCATCGCTATCGCCGACATGTCGTGTGCCAACTGCGCGGAGGCGAACGAGACGGCACTCGAAGCCGTCCCCGGCGTCCTCGACAGCGAGGTGAACTACGCGACCGACGAGGCGCAGGTCACCTACAATCCCGCAGACGCCTCGCCGGCGGCGCTGTACGACGCCATCGAATCGGCGGGATACTCGCCGGTTCGCGAGAAGAGCGGATCGGGCGAGGACCGTGACGCCCGCGATGCGGCCCGCGAGGCCGAAATCAGCAAGGAACGCCGACGGACACTGTTCGGCGCGGCGCTGTCGGCACCGCTACTGTTCGTCCTCGTCGAGAACCTCCTCCTCGGCGGCACGCTCGTCCCCGAGACGGTGTTCGGCGTCACGTTCGGCTGGGTCGGGTTCGCGCTCGCGACGCCCGTCCAGCTCGTGCTCGGCTACCCTTTTTATAAGAACTCCTACACGGCGCTCGCGAAGAACGGTCGCGCCAACATGGACGTGCTCATCGCGCTTGGGTCGAGCACGGCCTACGTCTACTCGGTCGCGGTGCTCGCGGGGCTGGTCGCCGGCGGCATCTACTTCGACACGGCGGCGCTCATCCTCCTCTTCATCACGCTGGGCAACTACCTCGAAGCTCACTCGAAGGGGCAGGCGGACGAGGCGCTCCGGCGACTCCTCGAAATGGAGGCCGAGACGGCGACCGTCGTCCGCGAGGACGGCACCGAGGCGAAGATACCGCTGGAGGATGTGGCGGTCGGCGACCGGATGAAGGTGCGACCCGGCGAGCGGATACCGACCGACGGCGTGGTCGTCGACGGGCAGAGCGCCGTCGACGAGTCGATGGTCACCGGCGAGTCCGTCCCCGTCGAGAAGCGTGAGGGCGACGAAGTTGTCGGCTCGACGATCAACGAGAACGGCGTCCTCGTCGTCGAGGCGACGAAGGTCGGAGCCGACACCGCGCTCCAGCAGATCGTCACGACGGTCAAGGAGGCCCAGTCGCGCCAGCCCGACATCCAGAACCTCGCGGACCGCATCAGCGCGTACTTCGTTCCCGCCGTCATCGCCAACGCGCTGTTGTGGGGTGTCGTCTGGTTCGCCGCTCCCGAACTGCTGGCGGGCGTCGTCGCGCGACTCCCGCTGTGGGGCCTCGTCGCGGGCGGGCCGGCCATCGCGGGCGGGACCGTCTCGGTCTTCGAGTTCGCGGTCGTCGTCTTCGCCAGCGCGGTGCTCATCGCCTGTCCCTGCGCGCTGGGGCTGGCCACGCCGGCGGCCACGATGGTCGGCACCACCATCGGCGCGCAACACGGCGTCCTGTTCGAGGGCGGCGACGTGCTTGAACGCGCGAAGGACGTGGACACGGTCGTCTTCGACAAGACCGGGACGCTGACCGAAGGCAAGATGGAACTCACCGACATAATTGCCTTCGACGGCGAGGGGGTCGCTGACGGCAGCGAGCCAGCGACAGCCGGGGGACAGGTCGCTGCTCCCAGTCGCCGCTCCGAGGACGACGTGCTCCGGCTGGCCGCGGCGGCCGAACGCGGCAGCGAACACCCACTCGCCCGAGCCATCGTCGAGGGAGCCGAGGAGCGCGGCATCGACGTGGGGGACGCTGAGGCGTTCGAGAACGTGCCCGGCCACGGCGTCCGCGCCACGGTCGACGGCCGCGAGGTGTTGGTCGGCAACCGGAAACTGCTCCGGGACAACGCCGTCGACCCCTCGCCTGCCATCGAGACGATGGAGCGACTCGAAAAAGAAGGAAAGACGGCGATGCTGGTCGCCTGCGAGGGCGAGGTCGTGGGCGTGGTCGCGGACGCGGACACGGTCAAGCCGGGTGCGGCCGACGCGGTGCGCGAACTCAGGGAGCGTGGCGTCGACGTAACCCTGCTCACCGGCGACAACGAGCGAACCGCCCGCGCCGTCGCCGAGCAGGTGGGCATCGACCCGGCGAACGTCCGCGCGGAAGTGCTACCCGAGGACAAGTCCGACGCGGTTGAGGCCATCCAAGCCGAGGGCCGGACGGCGATGATGGTCGGCGACGGCGTCAACGACGCGCCGGCGCTCGCGGTCGCGCACGTCGGGACGGCCATCGGGAGCGGCACGGATGTCGCCATCGAGGCTGCGGACGTGACGCTGATGCGCGACGACCCGCGCGACGTGGTGCGGGCCATCCGCATCTCCGACGCGACGCTCCGGAAGATCAGGCAGAATCTCGTGTGGGCGCTTGGGTACAACACGGCGATGATACCGCTCGCCTCGCTCGGCCTGCTCCAGCCCGTGCTCGCGGCCGGGGCGATGGCGTTCTCGTCGGTGTCGGTGTTGACGAACAGCCTGCTGTTCCGCCGCTACACTCCCGACCACGACTACGAACTGCTCGGCCGCCTCCGCTGAGCGACAGCCGGGGATTCAGGTCGCCGTCGCCCGCTTTCGCTCGGCTCTTCGTGGAGGGGAGAATTCGGCAGCGGAGCGGTATTCAGATACGCGAGTCGTCGCTCGGCTGAGCAACTGTAGCGGGTGGGACTGAAAGGGGCCGGGCGCTGCGGGAAGCACGGCGACGTAAGCACCGCAGCGGGCCGTAGGCCCGCGAGGAGCACAGCGAGCAGCGCGACCGCAGCGCCCGGGGGCTTTCTACACTTCGTCATCCTCCTACTCTCCAGAGTCACTTTACCTGAACACTACCAGCAGTGGAAAGCGGGGGTTTTTGAGTGGGAAGCACATCCCGTCGGACATGCAAGGGAACCTTCCGCCTGAAGCACAGGAGAAGATCGAGGAGCTACAGGATCTACAGGAGACGGCCCAGCAGGTGGCCGCACAGAAGCAGCAGGCCGAGACGTCGCTCCAAGAGTCCGAGACTGCGCTGGACGCGCTGGACGACCTCGACGAGGGCGTCGAGATGTACCGCGAGGTGGGCGAACTGCTCGTCGCCGCGGACTACGACGAGGCGCGCGAGGACCTCGAAGACAAAGTCGAGTCGCTGGAGGTCCGCGCCGACCAGCTCGGAACGCAGGAGGAGCGCGTGCAGGAGCAGTTCGAGGAGCTCCAGCAGGAGCTTCAGCAGATGCTCCAGCAGGGCGGCGGCATGGGCGGCCCGCAGGGGCCGGGCGGCCCGGGCGCTGGCGGCGCGTAACGGCGCGTGAGTAACGACCCGACCGCAGAGGAGGTCGTCGAAACCGCCTCCGACGCGGCCGAAGGCTTCGTTCTCTCTCGGTACAAGCAGAGCGACGTTCGCGACCTCGACGTGACCGCCACCTTCGAGGACGGCACCCTCGAAGTGGACGTGTATCTCAACGTCGACGACGACGCGGCCGAGCAGGTGGCCGAAGACGCCGCGCTCGCGGCCCGGACAGCGGTCGACAACCTGTTCGAGGACGCGTGACCGCGCTCTCGGTGACGCTCGCGAGACAGTCGTAGCCACGGCCGTCGATACAGAGTCGTACAGCGGTCACTGTACCCTCCGTAACCGCTCCACAGCCAACCCGAGACGACCCGACTGCTGTGCACTCGTCCGGAGTAGTATTCGCCATTAGTCCGAACAATATCAATATTATAAACGGTGATACAAACCCCGCTCGCGGCGTCTGATGCATGGATTTGGACAACAGATCCGTTCCGGACCCGGACGCACAGAGTCGGCGAAGATTCCTCCAGCGGACCGGCGGCGCATCGGCGCTTGCAGTCGTCGGGACGACCGGCGCGACCGCGACCGCCGTGGACGAGGACGGGCGGTTTGAGCGCGATCCGTACTCGCTCGGTATCGCCTCCGGTGACCCGCTCCCGGATTCCGTCATCCTGTGGACGCGGCTCGCGCCGAACCCGTACGAGGCGGACGGCGGTATGCCCGACCAGAAGGTCCCGGTCAAGTGGACGGTCGCCGAGACCGAGGAGATGCGACCGGTCGTCGACACGGGCACGGTCTTCGCCCGACCCGAAGACGCCCACTCGGTCCACGTGGACATTCGTGACCTCGACCCGAACACGGAGTACTACTACCAGTTCACGGCCGCCGGCCACCGGAGTTCAGTCGGTCGGACGAAGACCGCGCCCGCCCCGTCGGCGAGTCCCGAGGAGTTCCGGTTCGCGTTCGCCTCGTGTCAGGCGTGGTACGACGGCTACTACACCCCCTACGCGTACATGGCCGAGGACGAACTCGATCTGGTGATTCACCTCGGGGACTACATCTACGAGTACGGCATCGGGCCGGACGGGGCCGCGAGGGATGCGTCCGTCCCGCAGGCGTACCGCGAGGAGCCGGAGACGCTCGACCGGTACCGGCTCCAGTACGGACTCTACAAGTCCGACCCGGACCTGCGGGCCGCTCACGCGAGTGCCCCGTGGCTGATCACGCGCGACGACCACGAGGTGGACAACAACTGGGCCGACGAGGTGCCACAGGATCCCGACGAGCAGACCATCGAGGCGTTCCTCGAACGGCGCGCGGCGGCGTTCAAAGCCTACTACGAGCACATGCCGTTCCGCCCGGCACAACGACCGGACGGCCCGGACCAGAAGCTCTACCGCAACTACACGTTCGGTGACCTCGTCGAGTTCAACGTCCTCGACACCCGCCTCTATCGCAGTGATCAGGCCTGTGGCGACGCGTTCAACGTCGACGAGTGTGCGGCCCGGTTCAGCGAGGACCGGACCCTCCTCGGCGACGAACAGGAAGCGTGGCTAGTCGACAACCTCGACGCCTCCGAGGCGACGTGGGACGTTCTCGCTAATCAGCTCCCGTTCGCCTCGATGGACTTCCTCCGCGGTCCGGAGGACGGCTACCGGATGGACCAGTGGGACGGCTACGTGGCCGACCAGCGAACGGTCAAGCAGGCGTTCGAGGACTACGCCGAGAACGCCGTGGTCGTCACCGGCGACTTCCACTCCAACTGGGCCAGCGAGATCAGAAGCGCCGAGCCGACCGGGAGCGACGCCGACGAGAACGATCCCGAGACGGTCGGCGTGGAATTCGTCGGCACGTCCATCTCCTCGGGCGGTGATGGTGCCGAGTTCGATGATTTCAACGGCGAGCGTGAGGGCGTGTTCGGGAAACAGGTCGTTCGGGAGAACGAGAACGTGAAGTACAACAACGACCGTCGCGGCTACACCCGCTGTACGGTCACCCCCGACCGGTGGACGACGGAGTTCCGCGTCGTCGACTACGTGACCGAGCGCGGAGCACCAATCCGCACGGACGCGACGTTCGTCGTCGACGAGGGCGACGCTCGGCTTCGACGGCCGTAGGTCCTCTAAGGTGGTCGCCGTCAGGTGAGGAAGAAGAGGAGCACCGAGACGGCGGTGACGGCGATGATACACGCCGCGGCGAGGGCGCCACCCATCTGCACCATCGCGTTCGCGTGGGAGGCGAGCGACTCGGTCCGGTCGTTGCCGAACACGGTCACCTCGGCGCGCTCGGTCGCCATCCCGGCCTCGACGGGTTCGAGGTCGGCGACCGCCTCGTCGACGAGGTCGGCGATCAGCGACCGGAGTTCGTCGCCGTCCATCCGCTCGCCCACCTGATTCGACGCCTCGACGGTGTTCACGATGTGGGTGTCCGTCGTCATCACCTCCGCGCGGTCGACGTGTTCTTCCACGGTGGCGACGACCGCGTCTCGCAGTCCCGGCTCCATGTTGTTCCCGTCGACGAGGACGTACGCCGTCCGGTGGTCGCCGGCCTCGGTGACGGCGACGCGGACGCCCAGCGGACCGATGCCGTCGAGCGGTTCCCACCGGGTCCGGTCCCACGCGACGCCCATCCGAAGGGGCTGACGGGGGGCATCCGCGAGCCGCTCGCCGGCGAGCCGGGCCGCCTCGATCATGTCGAACGAGCGCTTCGACCCGGGGACGACATGGCCGAGGTCCTCGCCTTTCAGCCCGTTGTTGCAGTTGTGCGCGTCGGCCAACATCACGTCGTTCAGCCCGCCCTGTCGCGCCTCGGCCGCAGCAGAGAGGCCGACGGCGTACTCCACATCGTCGGCGAACCCCGGCGCGTAGGTGGCGGTCATGAACGCGCTGTCGCCAAAGGCCTGCGCGAGCAGGGTCGCCTCGCCCTCCTCGGTGCGGACGCTCGCGCTCGCCTCGTCGTGATACGTCAGGCCGTCCATCGCGTCGTCGGCGGCGTCTAACAGCGGCTCCACCTCTCGCGAGGTGACGAGGTTGAAGTCGTGGCCGGCGGTGGCGTGTGGCGGGAACGCGAGGCCGTCGGCCTGTCGCGCGATGCGCACGGGGAGGTTTCCGCCGCCGATCTCGCCCATCGGGCCGGGGTGGATCATCGGGAGGACGAACCGCGCCTTCTCGTCGGTCGCCGTCCGGAAGGAGAGGACGGTGACCGGGACGACGGCCTCCTCGCCGATGCCCTCGAAGAAGTCCTCCAGCTCGTCGGTTCCCTCGGCGATGTGGCCGATGAAGCCGCGCAGGAAGTCGAGCACCGACACCTCCATCGACTGCTTCCACGGCCGGTCGATGACCGTGATGAACACGGTGACTGCGGCGGCGTACAGCACGCACATCCCGGCGAGCAGGAAGAAGTCGCTCGGGATGATGACGAGCAGTTCCTCGGGGGCGACCTCCGGTCGCGAGAGATACGAGCGGGCGATAGGGCCGCCGATCTCGACGTAGCGCATCGTCCCGCTGTAGATGAACAGCAGGACGCCCGCCGCGACCGTCTGGATGCTCGCGGGGACGCTCGCGCGCAGCGGCGACCGGTGAGAGACAGCCATCACAACGAGCAGCCGGAAGGCGAACACGGCCGCCAGCGCGGCGAACAGCGCGTCGAAGACGAACCCCTGTCCGAGTCGCGCGGCGAGTTCCGCGATCACACCGACGACGACGAGCGTCGCGACGACGAGCAACTCACAGATGAGCGCGAGCAGCGACGCTCGGTTCGGCGTGAGCTGTCCCCCGAGTTTCGTGTCGACGTAGGGGGTGACGCCGCTGGCGATGATGGTCGGCACGGCGATGAAGAAGATGCCCTGCCACGCGTCTTCGAGGACGAACCGCGAATCGAACGCGGCGATGCCGGCGAGCGCAGCGATAATCGTGGCGAACGCGACGCTGGAGTACCAGTTCGGCGCGCGGAAGATGAACCGCGAGAGGGAGGCCAGATCGCCCTGTGTCGCGGTCATGTTCACCTCTTTTTCGCCCGCCGCTCATAACGCTACTGACAGCCGCCGGGTTCGGGGCGCGGTGACACCGGTCAGGCGGTGCCGGGAGTTGCCCGCTCGCACCGGGCGACGAAGTTCTCGAACAACTCGACGCCACGCTCTGTGTGTGCCACCTCGGGGTGCCACTGCACGCCGTAGAGGTCGCGGTCGGTGTCGCTCATCGCCTCGACGCCGCAGATGTCGCTCGTCGCCGTCCGTTCGAAGCCGGGGGGAACCGTGACGACCTCGTCGGCGTGGCTCGCCCAGACGCGCGTCTCCGGCGCGAGTGGGCCGACCAGCGGGTCGTCGTCGCCGCCGATTTCGACGGTCACGTCCGCGTAACCGCCGTAGTCACCCGACTCGACCTCGCCGCCCAGCTCCGTCGCCATAAGCTGGTGGCCGAGACAGATGCCCAACACGGGCTCGTCGGCGTCGAGATACTCCGCGGCGCGGCCGATGCGGTCCATCGACGGCCCGCCCGACAACACGTAGCCGTCCGCGTCCGTCTCCGCCGGCGGCGTCTCGTTGTCGACCGTCTCCACGTCCACGCCGATGTCGCGCAGCGTCCGGTGTTCGAGATGGGTGAACTGCCCGTGGTTGTCGACCACGACGATCCGGGTCATATCTCGGGTAGCGCGTACGTGGGGAAAAATGCCCGGGAACGCCGTCGCTTCCCCCGCGAGTGTTCACGTTTATGAACATCAACTGCGTCACTCCTCGTCGTAGCGGTCGGCGGCCGTCGTAAACGATGCCTCCGATAGCTCCTCGCTACGACGACCCTCCTTCTCCGCGATGGCCTCCGGGCCGGGGCTGGCGTCGTCGTCCACGCGCGCCCACGAGTCGTGGACTTTCGCGTGACACCACCGGCAGAGATACACCGTTATCTCGTGTGCCAACTCCTTGCGGTCGTCGTCAGCGTATTCGAGGTGGTGTTCCTCCAGCAGGGGCCGTTCGTCGTCATGGGCCCGGCGGTGTTCGTCGAGACCACACCGGGCGCACTCGCGGTCGCGGTTGCGCGCCCGGAAGTGTGGGCAGTCAGCCCACGTCCAGTCGCCGTGTGGGTCAGCGGCGGGACACCGCAGGTCGTCGGCGCGGCGCTCGGCCGCGAACGATGGATCGTGGCGGGCGTGTTCGGCGGCGTAGCGACACCGGCCGTCGTCGGTGAGGTGGTCGCACCGCTCGACGAAGGCGTACGGGTCGTCCACGCCGACGGAACTCCCTCGGGGCGTCTTCTCCGACACGAGTAGCCATCCGTTGTGGCCCGTTCGGTGAAAAGGACTCGGTGGGTCGGTATGGTGGTCTTCAGGTAAGAGTGGGTTCAGAGACTAGTCAGCTGACGAGGTGTAGAAAGCCCCCGGACGCTACGGTCGCGCGGCTCGCTGCGGTCCGCCCGCTCGCTTCGCCTGCGGTGCGGTCCTTGCGTCGCCGTGCTTCCCGTAGCGACCACCGGGAGAGCGCTCGGCCGGGCGACGACCCGCGTATCTGAACACCACGTTCAGTGGAAGTGGTGGTCTACGCGGCGCTCTGGGCCGTCGTTCACCCTCGGAGCGAAGCCACGCCGCTTATGCCGGTGGATCGTCTGTATGTTCTCATGTCCGACGGTCCACAGGTAACGCGGCTCTTCGGCGGGCCCGGGAGCGGGAAGACCACCGCTCTGCTCGACCGCGTCGACGAGATGCTCGACAAAGGGGTCGACGTCCGGGATATTCTCGTCGTTTCGTACACCCGCGCGGCCGCCGCCGAGGTGCGCGAGCGACTCGCCGAGCGACTCGACCGCTCCCCGAAGTCGCTGAAGGGGAACGTCTGCACGATGCACGCGAAGGCGTACGAACTGCTGAACCTCTCCCGAAGCGACGTGGTCGGCGAAGACGAGAAGGAGGCGTTCTGTGACGACTACGGCATCGAGTTCGAGGGCGAGTACGATACGAACCGGCGGCGGTCGGCCCGCTCGACCACCATCGGCAACAAGATCATCGCCACCTCGGAGTGGCTCCAGCGCACCCGCCGGGACGTGGCCGACTGGTACGACGTGCCATTCCAGTGGGACGTCGACGAGGTGCGCCTGCCGCCGGACGTGGATCCGAACGCCAACTCCGGCAACAAGTACACGCCAACGTGGCCGACCGACGACGACCGGATCGACGTGCCGGAGGTCATCCGCGCGTGGCGGAGCTACAAAGGTGAACAGGGGGTCGTCGGCTTCGCCGACATGCTCGAACGGGTGCAACAGCGCGCGCTCGTCCCGAACGTCGACCACCTCGTCATCGACGAGTTTCAGGACATCACCACGCTCCAACACAGCGTCTACGAGGAGTGGCAGCCACACATGGAGAGCGTCCTCATCGCGGGCGACGACGATCAGGTCGTCTACGCGTGGCAGGGGGCCGACCCCGCGCTTCTCTTGGAGGCGGAGCCGGACGACGACACCGTCCTCCCCAACTCCTACCGGCTCCCGTCGAACGTGCTCCACGTCGTCAACCGACAGATCCGCCACATCGACGAGCGCCAGCAGAAGGATCTCAATCCACGAAAGAACGGCGGCGGCGTCGAGGCGGTCCGGTCGCCGTCGATGTTCGACCTGACGCGGAACGTCCGCGACACCATCGAACAGACGGACGACGAGACGGTGATGGTGCTGTTCCGCGCCCGCTACCAGCTGTTCCAGTTCATGGAGGAGTTCACCTCGATGGGCATCCCGTACACCTCGCTGACGGACATGCGGATGTGGACCGACCGGCTGGAGGGGTACGTGCGCGCCGTCGAGAAGTACGACGACGACGAGCCGATCACGGGACTCGAAGCGCGCCGCCTCGCCGAGATGCTCGCCGACTCGGCGTTCGGCACCGGCGAGCGAGACGACCTCTTCGACGCGCTCGACGAGCGCAAGGAAAGCGAGGACGTTCGCCTCGAAGACTTCACCGTCGACCCCGAGTTCGTCCAGGAGTACGCGCCGTTCACGCCCGGTCCCGCCGGCGCGTCGGATATGCTCACGCGCACCTCCAACTTCCAAGAGAACTCCGTCGAGGCGTACTTCGACGGCCCCTACGAGGGGATGGACGCCGACCGGGTTCGCGTCGGGACCATCCACTCCGCGAAGGGCCGCGAGGCCGACCACGTGTTCGTCTGCACGGACCTGACGGAGAAGGTGGTCGAACAGATGGCCGCCAGCGTCGACGAGGGGAGACTCCCCGACGGGGTCTCCTTCGAGAAGGGGACCGACCCGGTGCCCGTGCTGACGGACAACGAACGCCGCGTCTTCTACGTCGGCATGTCGCGCGCCCGTGAGCGGCTCGTCCTGCTGGAGGATCTCATCGACGGCGCGCCGACGCTCCCTATCGAC
>PXSB01000066.1 GCA_003023185.1 Halobacteriales archaeon QS_9_67_17
AGAAGGAGACGCTGGAGGAGTTCGAGTTCTTCGACCCCGACACCGACGCGGCCGTCGACGTGCGCGTCTTCGACACCGAGGCGGCGATGCACGAGGACTACCTCGAATACCTCGACGACACGAATCCGGACGTGCTGACCGGCTGGAACTTCGACGACTTCGACGCCCCCTACTACGTCGCCCGACTGGACGAGGTGGGTCTCGACTCCAACCGACTCTCCCGCGTCGACGAGGTGTGGGACTCCGGTTGGGGTGGCCCGAATATCAAGGGCCGCGTCGTCTTCGACCTACTGTACGCCTACGAGCGCCGGCAGTACACCGAACTCGACTCCTACCGACTCGACGCCGTCGCCGAACAGGAACTCGGCGCGGGCAAGGAGCGGTACGCGGGCGACATCGGCGACCTCTGGGAGCAGGACCCCGAGCGACTACTGGAGTACAATCTCCGCGACGTGGAGCTCTGCGTCGAGATCGACCGCAAGGTGGACCTCATCTCCTTCTGGGGCGAGGTGGCCTCGTTCGTCGGCTGTAAGCTGGAGGATGCCACCACCCCCGGCGACGCCGTCGACCTCTACACCCTCCACAAGGTCCACGGCGACTTCGCGCTCCCGACGAAGGGCTCCGTCGCGTCCGAGGAGTACGAGGGCGGCGCGGTGTTCGACCCCGTCTCCGGCGTGCGCGAGAACGTCACCGTGCTGGACCTGAAGTCGCTGTATCCGATGTGTATGGTGACGACGAACGCCAGCCCGGAGACGAAGGTCGACCCCGACGCCTACGACGGCGAGACCTACCGCGCGCCCAACGGGACACACTTCCGGAAGGAGCCGGACGGCATCATTCGCGAGATGGTCGACGAACTCCTCACCGAGCGCGAGGAGAAGAAAGCCGCCCGCGACGAGCACGACCCGGACTCCATCGAGTACACGCGGTACGACAGCCAGCAGGCAGCTGTCAAGGTTATTATGAATTCGCTCTACGGCGTTCTGGGGTGGGATCGGTTCCGCCTCTACGACAAGGAGATGGGCTCTGCCGTCACCGCGACAGGTCGGCGAGTGATCGAGTTCACCGAGCAGTCGGCGAGCGAGATCGACCACGAAGTCGCCTACGGAGACACCGACTCGGTCATGTTAGAACTTGGACAAGACTACTCGAAGCAGGAGGCCATCGAGGCGTCCTTCGAGATCGAGGAGCACATCAACGCCTCGTACGACGATTTCGCCCGCAAGGAACTGAACGCCGAGCATCACCGGTTCGAGATCGAGTTCGAGAAGCTTTACCGGCGGTTCTTCCAAGCCGGCAAGAAGAAACGCTACGCCGGTCACATCGTCTGGAAGGAGGGAAAAGACGTCGACGACGTGGACATCACCGGCTTCGAGTACAAGCGGTCGGACATCGCGCCGGTCACGAAGGAGGTGCAGAAGACCGTCCTCGACATGGTCGTCACGGAGGGCGACATCG
Organism: Halobacteriales archaeon QS_9_67_17; assembly: GCA_003023185.1. Classification (GTDB taxonomy): domain Archaea; phylum Halobacteriota; class Halobacteria; order Halobacteriales; family Haloarculaceae; genus Halosegnis. Next base: position 1,459 of record PXSB01000066.1, read on the forward strand.
AGGGGGTGAAAGAGTACGTCCACGAGGTCATCACCGACTTCCGCGAGGGGGAGCGGCCGCTGGACGAGATAGCCATTCCGGGCGGAATCGGCAAGAAGCTCGACTCCTACGACACGGACACCGCACAGGTCCGCGGGGCGAAGTACGCCAACCTACTCTTGGGGACGAACGTCCAGCGCGGCTCGAAGCCCAAGCGGCTCTACTTGGAGAAGGTTCACCCGACGTTCTGGGAGCGGATGGAAGACGAGCGGGGGCTCGACGCCCGCGAGGACCCGCTGTACGGCGAGTTCAAGCGTGACCCGGACGTGATCTGCTTCGAGTACGCCGACCAGATTCCCGAGGAGTTCGAGGTGGACTGGGACAAGATGCTGGAGAAGACGCTCCGAGGGCCCATCGAGCGCATCCTCGAAGCGCTGGACATCTCGTGGGAAGAGGTGCGAGACGGACAGGAACAGACTGGATTGGGAAGTTTCATGTAAATTACACTACCGGCCGTCGCGTCCGTCGCACCTTCTCGATTTGGAAAAATATCTTCTCAGAGTACGAACTACTCGCGGCAAACCCGTAACCATTAACCCCGTCAGCCCCTACTTACACATGTACTAAACATGGCAACGATAGAAATCGATAACCTACACGCGAAAGTCGCCGAGGAGGGTGGCGAGAGCATCCTTCGCGGCGTCGATCTGGAGGTATCGTCGGGCGAGATTCACGCGCTGATGGGGCCGAACGGCTCGGGCAAGTCGACGATGGCGAATGTCATCGCCGGTCACCCGGCCTACGAGGTCACCGACGGGCAGATACTGCTCCACCTCGACGAGGACGAGTTCGAAGACATCGACATCGACGAGGAGACCCAGACGTGGGATCTGCTCGACCTCGAACCGAACGAGCGGGCCGCGCTTGGCATCTTCCTCGCCTTCCAGTATCCGGCCGAGATCGAGGGCGTCACGATGGTGAACTTCCTCCGGACGGCGCTGAACGCCAAGCTCGAAGAGCGAGAGGAGCTGTTTGAGGACGAGGAGGAAGAGGTCGAAGCCGACGGCGAGGACACCAACGAGGACGCCGCCGGCTACGAGTCGTCGCCGATGGAGGGCCCCGCAGACGACGGCGAGGTCGGTGTCGCCGAGTTCCAGAGTCTCCTACAGGAGAAGATGGAGCTACTGGACATGGACGAGGCGTTCGCGCAGCGGTACCTCAATGCCGGCTTCTCCGGCGGCGAGAAGAAGCAAAACGAGGTGCTGCAGGCCGCGATCCTCGAACCGTCGGTTGCCGTACTCGATGAGATCGACTCCGGGCTGGACATCGACCGCCTGCAGGACGTCTCGAAGGGCATCAACGCGCTCCGTGACGAGGTCGGTACGGGCATCCTCCAGATCACCCACTACCAGCGCATCCTCGATTACGTCGAGCCGGACTACGTCCACATCATGCTGGACGGCGAGGTCGTCAAGCAGGGCGACGCGTCGCTGGCTGTCGAACTCGAAGAGAAGGGGTACGACTGGATCCGCGAGGACGTGTACGGCACCGCGTGACGTGAATCGGTAACAGACTAATACGTATTCAGACCCAACACGAAACTATGAGTTCAGATCAAGACCATCTCAAGCAGACCGACACCGAGGCACGCTTCGAATTCAAGAAGGAGGAGAACTCCGCCTTCCAGGCCGAGAAGGGCCTCACCGAGGAGACCATTCGGGTCATCTCGGAGGACAAGGACGAGCCGGAGTGGATGCTGGAGCGGCGACTCCGCGCGCTGAAGCAGTTCCAGCAGATGCCCATGCCGGACGACTGGCCGGGTGCGCCCGACCTCTCGGAGGTCGACGTGGACGAGATCGTCCCGTACATCCGGCCGGACATCGAGACCCGCGGCGGCGCGGAAAACTGGGAAGACCTCCCCGACGAGATTCAGGACACCTTCGACAAGCTCGGCATCCCGGAGGCGGAGAAGAACGCCCTCTCGGGCGTCGGCGCGCAGTACGAGTCGGAGATCGTCTACCAGAACATGCAGGAGCAGTGGGAGGAGAAAGGGGTCATCTTCTGTGACATGGATCAGGCGGTCCAAGAGCACGAGGAGATCCTCAAGGAGTACTTCATGACGAAGGCGGTGCCGCCGAGCGACAACAAGTTCGCGGCGCTCCACGGCGCGATCTGGTCGGGCGGCTCGTTCGTCTACGTTCCGGAAGACACGCAGGTCAACATGCCCGTGCAGGCGTACTTCCGGATGAACAGCGACGGGATGGGCCAGTTCGAGCACACGCTCATCGTCGCCGAGGAGAACAGCGAGGTTCACTACATCGAGGGCTGTTCGGCACCGAAGTACTCCGAGTTCAACCTCCACGCCGGCGGCGTCGAGGTGTTCGTCGGCGAGGGGGCCCACGTCCAGTACTCGACCGTGCAGAACTGGTCGAAGAACACGTACAACCTGAACACGAAGCGCGCCATCGCCGAGAAGGACGCCACGATGGAGTGGGTGTCCGGCTCCATGGGGTCGAAGGCGACGATGCTGTACCCGTCGACGGTCCTGAAGGGGCCGGGCGCGACGGACAATCACATCACCATCGCCTTCGCCGGCGAGGGGCAGAACATCGACACCGGCGCGAAGGTGTACCACAACGCGCCGGACACCAAGTCGACCATCGAGTCGAAGTCCATCTCGAAGGACGGCGGCCGCACGAACTACCGTGGTCTCGTCCACATCGCGGACGGCGCGGAGGACGCCTCGACCAGCGTGGAGTGTGACGCGCTCATGTTCGACAACGAGTCCACCTCGGACACGATGCCGTACATGGAGATTCAGGAGTCGAAGGTGGATGTCGCCCACGAGGCGACCGTCGGCAAGATCGGCGACGAGGACGTGTTCTATCTCCAGTCGCGGGGACTGGACGACGACGACGCCAAGCAGATGATCGTCGCCGGCTTCATCGAGCCGATCACGGAGGAGCTGCCCATCGAGTACGCGGTCGAACTCAACCGTCTCATCGAACTGGAGATGGAGGGGAGCCTCGGCTAACATGAGCACGCAGGTACACGCGACCATCGACGAAGCGACGGTCCGACAGATTAGCGACGAGCTCGACGAGCCGGAGTGGCTGCTGGAGATGCGGCTGGACGCGCTGGACGCGCTCGACAGCCTCGACTTTCCGGACGTGATTCGGACGCCCGGTCGGCTGTGGACGGACCTCGAGGAACTCGACTACGAGAGCCTCGTGGACCCGCTGAACGCCGCCGAGAAGAAGGACCAAGTCGGTCCCGACGAGGCCGAGGTGCTCTCCTTCGCGGAGGCGGTCGACGAGCACGAAGACCTCCTGCGCGAGCACTTCGGCTCCGTCGTCGACCCGGAGACGAACTACCTGACGGCGCTCTCAACGGCGCTGTTCTCGACCGGGACGGTCGTCCACGTCCCGGAAGGCGTCAACGCCGAGGACGTGACGGTGCGAACGAGCATGAACAGCCGCTCGCTGTTCAACTACACGCTCGTCGTCGCCGAGGAGTCGTCGTCGGTGACGCTGCTCGAACGGCAGGAGACGGGCGAATCGGTCGAGGGGGACCGCTACTACAGCGGCGTCGTCGAGGTGGCCGCCGGCGAGAACGCGTACGTCCAGTACGGCTCGCTGCAGAACCTCGATCAGGAGACGTACAACTTCCAGATCAAGGAGGGCGTCACCGACACCTACGGACAGATCGACTTCATCGACTGTAACGCCGGCTCGCGGCTCTCGAAGTCCACCGTCGAGACGCACCTCGACGGCGACAGTTCGGAGGCGCGAATCGTCGGGGCCTTCTACGGGCACGACGACCAGCACTTCGACATCGACGCTCGAGTCTGGCACAACGACGAGAACACGACCGCCGACCTCGTGACGCGGGGCGTCATCGACGACGAGGCGCGCTCGGTCTACGAGGGCGTCCAAGACGTCGGCCGCGAGGCGTGGAACACGAGCTCCTACCAGCGGGAGAACACCCTCATGCTCTCGGACGAGAGCGAGGCCGACGCCTCCCCGAAGCTCATCATCAACAACCACGACACCGAGGCGTCACACTCCGCGACGGTCGGACAGGTCGACGAGGAGGACATGTTCTACATGACCTCGCGGTCGGTGCCGGAGCGGGCCGCGAAGAACATGCTCGTCGAGGGGTTCTACGTCCCCGTCCTCGAAGAGATCGAGGTCGACGAACTCCGCGACGACTTCTCGGCGCTCGTCCGCGAGCGACTCGCAAACCGCGACTGATCGCCGGCCATCCGACGTCGATTCGCCGCTCTGCTTTTATTTTGACTCAATCTGCGTCAATCGCATTGCTCAGAGGGTGGTGTTCAGACAAGCGGATCGCCGTTCAGCTGTGCAACTGCGGTGGGTGGGACTGAAAGGGGCCGTCCGCTCGCCGAAGCACGACGAGGTAAGGACCGCACCGCGAGCGAAGCGAGCGGGAGGACCGCAGCGAGGCGCGCGAGTCGAGCGGACGGGGGCTTTCTACCCATTATTACTGGCTCTTCAAGCTAAATTTTCCTCAGCAGAACACTACTGCCCAGAGTGACCGAGCGCTTATATCGCTACGTACCGGACAAAATGGTGTGAGTGACGTACTCCGCCACGGGGGGTTCAGGTGAGTCTCTCGTATCCGGTGGCGAACGACCACCAACTCGCCCGCCTGCTCCAGATCGGGCAGGTGTTGGAGGAGGTGGTCGAGGCGCGTGCCGGCCAGCACTACGACACGCTGCCCGACTCGGAGCGGGACGACGCGATAGAGGCGCTGTTGGAGCACGCGGCCTCCGAGTCGGCGCGGCACCGCGAGCAGCTCGAAGCGCTCATCGCCGAACTGAACGCCGACCCGGTCGCGTACGACGAGATCGAGGAACTCGTCGCGGCCCGCTACGAGTCCGACGCCGACACCGACGGGGTGTTGTACGACCAGCTCGCCAACGAGGAAACGGCCTACAAGTTCTACGACGACCTCGTCGACGCCGTCGAGGGGTCGAACGTGACGTTCAGCATCGACCGCGAGCGTCTCCTCGACACGCTCCGCGAGATCCGCGCCGAGGAGGAGGAAGGGGTCGAAGAAGTGACACGACTGATGGAGGAACGATGACAGAGAGACACTGCGCCCCGCCGGGGTGGCTCGTATGAACACGCAACGTCAGTATCTGAAAGCGATCTACCTGATTCAGGAGTCGATGGACGGTCCGGCCGCGACGGGGGACATCGCCGACACCGTCGGCGTCTCGCCGGCCAGCGCCAACGAGATGATCGGGAAACTGGAGGAGCGAGACCTCGCGGACCACGAGAAGTACAAGGGCGTCTCGCTCACGGACGAGGGTATCGCCCGCGCCCGGGACGCGCTGGAGACGTACTGCATCATCGAGCGATTCCTCGTCGAGGTGCTGGAGGTGGACGACGAGCAGTTCCGGGCCGAGGCTCGACAACTGGAGTCGGTCATCGACGAGACGGTGGCCGAGCGGCTCGACACCATCATCGACCGCTCGGAGCAGTGTCCGGACTGCTTCGCCGCCGACGAGGATGTCTGCTCACTGCTGGAGGCCGCGACCACCTCCGAGCCGGCGGACTGACTCTCGGTCCGACTCTCTCCGGACGGTCGTCCCCGAGTCGAAGAGGACACGTATTTGTAGTCGACCCCCCTATTTCGAAGCGAAGCCCCGTGGTGTAGCGGCCAATCATATGGGCCTTTGGATGGGTCGCAGGAATAGCACCTGTGCCCAGAAGCGAGCCCACGACCCCAGTTCGAATCTGGGCGGGGCTATGCTACCTACTGTGTCGTGCCTGTGAGCACCGCCGACGTGGGGCCAGTCGCACGAGCGAGGTACCGCCGTTACATGTAGGTCGCGTCCCAGCGGGTGGGTTTGCGGACGTTGCCGCAGTCCTCACACTCCATCTTCCCCATCGAGTCCATGGCGACGACTAGCGTCTCGCAGTTGCCGCACATGAAGCCGTACGCGTCCTCGCGTTCCTCGTCGCTGTAGACGGTGTGAAACGACTCCTTCGAGCCGCGGCTCGGATTGCTCCGGTCGACGTACAGCGCCCGGCCGTCCCGCCCGCGGACCGTCGCGAGCCCGCGGGGCTCCTGTTGGACGTAGATGTTCTCCGTGTACTCCGTGCCGTCGATCTCGACCCGGCGGTCGCCGACGTGGTTGAACCCTCTCGCCTCGTAGAAGTGGTTCCCCTCGCGGTTGTCGTCGAGCACCATCCCGCGGATCGTCTCGGCACCGCGGGCTTCGAGCGCCGTCTGTGTCTCGGCGAACAGGTCGTCACCGAGCCCCTCGCCGCGGAACATCGGGTCGGTGTGGAGCCAGTGGACATCGCCCTCGCCGCCGACGAGCGCGCTCTCGGAGAAGCCGACGATTCCCTCGTCGGTCTCACCCACGAGTAGCAGCACCTCGTCGTTGGCAATCTTCTCGGCGATCCGCTCGTCGCTGTACCAGCCCTTCACTGCGCCGCGGATCGTCTCCGGACTCAGCGAGTACGACGACTCCATCGAGGACCGGGCGATGGTACGGATCGCGTCTGCGTCGGTCTCGTCGGCCTCCCGTACGTTCATGTCACGGGCTACGGACCGCTACATCAAAAAAGCGGCCGCGACGGCGGATTTTTCACCCGTACGTCCAGAACGCGCCCTCGCAGGTGTGTGGGCGGTACATGACGACGTAGATTAGCCGTCGGTCGGCGGGTCAGCCCAACTCGAAGCGGACACGCTCCTCGCCTTGCCCGGCGGTCTCGCGGCCAGTGATGGTCACCTCGCCGATGACACCAGTGTGTTCGACGTGGGTGCCAGCGCAGGCGGTACGGTCGAACACCTCGCCATCGGGGCCTTCGATCTCGACGATCCGGAGCTCCGTGATGGAGTCGGGGAGCAGTTCGATGCGGGTGCGCTCGGGATCGAGCGTCTCCTCGGCGCGCTCCCGGTCCATCGTGTACCACGAAACGGGGGTGTCTGCTGCGACGAGTTCGTTCATGCGGGCCGCCACGTCCGCCAGGTCCGTCTCGGTGAACCGGTCGCGAGCGGCGTCGAGACGGGCGTAGTCGGTGTGTATCTGGTTGCCGGTCGTCTCGGCGTCGAACTCGTCCAACAGGACTGCCGACAGCACGTGTTGTGCGGTGTGATACCGGGTCAGCGTCTCGCGGCGGTCGGCGTCGAGTTCGCCGCGGAGGGTGGTTCCCTCGGAGGGCGGGTCGCCGTCGACGTAGTGATAGATCGTGTCGCGCTTTTGTACGTCGGTGACCGTCCACGTCGCGTCGTCGGTCGCGAGCGTGCCGCGGTCGGCCGGCTGGCCGCCGCCCTCGGGGTAGAAGTGCGTCCGGTCGAGCACGACCCGGTCGTCGAGCGCGCGCTCAACCGTCGCCTCGAACGTGCGCACCGTGGAGTCGTCGAGATAGCGTGCGTCGGTCACACCGTAGGGTACGCGGCGGCGTATTTAGGCGCTGTCGTGGCGAGCGTCCTTGCCACCCCACCGTCACGCGACGACGGCTGTCGAAAACCTGAAGAGACGCTGATTCCTGTCTGTAGATAAGATGACTATCGTACGTGACGTTTGCGACCGTCGTTCGGGTGGTCCGGATGGGCGTTGAGATCAGGGAAAGCCCCGTCTCCGAGGAGGCGTTCGAGGAGATGCAGGCGTTCGTCCACGATTATCTCGCGGCGTCCGTCGAGAACGAGGACGAGGGCGGCCGGATGCGGTGGTATCCGTGGCACTCCGCGGAGTACCGGTACAACCACATCCGCAACGTGGCCGACCTCGCGACACACATCGCCCGCGAGGAGGGCGCCAACGAGGACGTGACGCGCGTCGCCGCGCTGTTTCACGACATCGCGAAGCTGGAGGCGGACCAGGACGTGCACGCGGAGGCCGGCGCGGAGATCGCGCGTCAGTATCTGGAGACCCACGGCGACTACCCGGAGTCGTTCGTCGGACAGGTGTGTGCGGCCGTCGGCGACCACTCGTATCAGGGCGACCTGAACGACGTGCCGCTGGAGGCCCGGTGTCTCATGGAGGCAGACCTGCTCGACAAGGTGGGTGCGAACGGAACCGCGCTCATGCTGCTCCGGATGGGGTACGAGGCCCGCACGCACATGGACGCCAACGAGATGGTCGGCCGCGTGCTGGAGCGTGGCGAGGACGCAATCGACCGGGTCGTCTCCGACACCGCCGAGTCGATTGCCCACCAGCGCATCAAGCGCGTCCGCTGGTTCAAGGAGTGGCTCGAAGCGGAGGTCGCCGACATGGACGCGGTCGAGCCGCCCATCGACGGGGAGTGACGCCGGCGGACGGCCGCCTCACAGCACCGTCACGAGTGCGTCGTAGAGGAAGTAACAGCCGAAGCCGGCCAGCACCGCGGCCGAGGCGTACGCGACCGCCGGCGCGAGCGCGTCCATCCGGTCGCGGGCCGCGACGAGCGCGGCGGGGAATCCAGTGATCCAGACGCCGATGCCGGCGAAAAGACCGACGAGCAGCGCCGGCGACCCGGTCCGGACGACGAGCAGGCCGGAGAACGCGGCCGATAGCGGCGCGAGCGCGTCCACCGTCCCGGCCTGCAGGAGACCGATGCCGACCGTGAGCCAGAACAGTATCTGGTAGGGGTTCGTCAACGCGAGGACGAACGCCTTCCTGAACCCCTTCCCCTCTTCTGGCGCGTCGGTCGCGGTGTACGTCCCGCGTGCGTCCGCGGCGGCCCCGTACGCGAAGTAGAGCATGAGCAGGCCGCCGACGAACACCATGGCCGCCCGCAGCAGCGTCAGCCGCTCGATGAACGCCACGACGCCCGCGTACGCCAGCAGGAAGAAGACGAAGTCGGCCGTCGCCGCGCCGAGTCCGGCCCGCGCGCCGGCCGTCCACCCGCGGAGGACGGACTCCTCGGCGATGACGGCGTTCATGGGTCCGGGCGGTGCCGCGAGCGCGAGCCCGAACACCGCACCGGCCAGCAGGGAGACGACCGCTTCTAGCACGTTGAGCCGGTAGAGTGGTTCTGTAAAAACGGTTGCGTGATGGGAACTCTCGACACGGCTGTCGGCCGCGATAGCTTGACAGCACAGCCGTCAAGGCTCGGGCAGAGTAGTCGTTTCGTCAGCGCTGACTAATCCTGTGTGTGCGTGGCGGCGATTGTGTTTATTGTGGATGGGCACAAATACCAAACAAATGGATCCATCTCCCAGCGTGAACGACGAGCGGCACACCCGAGTCCGCCAGCAGGAGGTGGTCGCCGATATCAGTCGACAGGCGGTCGAGACGGCAGATCTCGACTCGCTGCTGGCCGATGCCGTCGCCGCCGTCGCCGAGACGCTCAACACCGACTACTGTGGCGCGTTCGAACTGACCGGTGGCGACGAGCTCCGCCTGCGCTCCGGCGTCGGGTGGCAGGACGGTGACGACGCGAGGGTGCCCGCAACCGGCGACTCACAGCCGGGGGCCGCGCTCACCGCAGATCGGCCGGTCGTCGTCGACGACCTCCGCACGGACAACCGCTTCACCGGCGCGGCGTTGCTCACCCGTCACGGTGTCACCAGCGGCGTGAGCGTCCCGGTCGGCCCGTCCGCAGAACCGTGGGGCGTGCTGGGGGCGTACACGACCGAGAAGCGGGGGTTCACCGAGCGCGACGCCACCTTCCTCCGGAGCGTGGCGAACGTGCTCGCAACCGCCATCGAAACCCGGCAGACGAAGGCCGAAATCGAGGAGACGGAGCAGTTCCTGCGCGACGCCAAGTCACAACTCGAAGCCGCGACGGAGGCCGGGGCCGTCGGCACGTGGGAGTGGCGTCTCCAGCCTGACAAGATCGTCGCCGGTCCGTCGTTCGCGGAGACGTTCGACGTTGACCCGGAGGCCGCACGCGACGGCGTGTCGCCCGACCAGTTCATCGCGGCCATCCACGATGACGACCGCGAACGCGTCGAGCGGGCAATCGAGGAGGCGCTTGCCACCTGCGGGGAGTACGAGGCCGAGTACAGGGTGTGGAACGCCGACGACGAACTCCGCTGGGTGGTGGCGCGGGGCCGCGTCGAGTGTGACGAGGACGGTACGCCCGTCACCTTCCCCGGCGCTCTCACCGACATCACCGAGCGCAAACGCGCGGAGCTGGAGCGCCGCCGAAGCAAGGAACAGTTGGAGTCACTGTTCGAGGTACTCCCCGTCGGCGTCATCGTGGCCGACGCCGACGGCCACATCGTCAGGGCGAACGAGGCGGCCCGTCAGCTCGCCGGCACGGGATTGGACGACGCCGACTCCATCGCGGAGTACCACCAGAACCAGACCGTGTGTACGGATGCGGGCGAGCCGGTCGACTCGGCGGAGTGGACGATATCGCGGGTGCTCGACGGCGAGACGGTCACCCACCCCGACCCCGACGTGTACGAGATCGGCTCCGACGACGGCGAATCTCGCATCGTCAGAGTCACCGGAAAGCCCGTCCGCGACGAGCACGGGGACGTGACCCGCGGGGTCGTCACCCTCACCGACATCACCGAGCGCCGGGCCTACGAGCGGAAACTGGAGGAGTCCAACGAGCAGCTAGACCAGTTCGCACACGCCGTCTCACACGACCTACAGGAGCCGCTTCGGATGGTGTCCGGCTATCTCGAACTGCTGGAAGACCGGTACGGCGACGACCTCGACGGCGACGCGAAGGAGTTCATGGACTTCGCGGTCGACGGCGCCGAACGGATGAGCGGGATGATTCAGGGGCTGCTGGAGTACTCGCGGATCGACACCCGCGGTGCGCCACTCGAACCCGTCGAACTGGACGACGTGCTCGCGGACGTTCGCGACACCCTCCGGATGCGAATCGAGGAGACCGACGCCGAGATCACGGCCGACCCGCTTCCCTGCGTCGAGGGCGACGCCGGCCAACTCCGACAGCTGTTCCAGAATCTGCTCGACAACGCCATCGAGTACAGCGGCGACGACCCGCCACGGATTCACGTCGCCGCCGACCGCGACGGCGCGGCGTGGACCATCTCGGTCAGCGACGACGGCATCGGCGTCGACACGGACGCCGCGACCGATCTCTTCGGCGTGTTCGAGCGGCACCACGGCGCGGAGGAGTACGACGGGATGGGGATCGGCCTCGCACTCTGTGAACGGATCGTCGACCGACACGGTGGCGACATCTGGTTCGATTCCGAGCCGGACGAGGGGGCGACGGTGTCGTTCACGCTGCCGGCTCCCGACGCATAATCGTCACGCGGGCTCTCGGACCGACGGCGTCTCGCCCGCACACCTCACAGCATCCGGCGAAACTCCCCGAGCGGCGGGAACTCGAACGTCTCGTCGGCGTCCTCGTCGCGGACGACGGGCCGGAGCGTGCCGGCGTCGGTGACAAGCGGTGACTGGAAGTCGCGGGCACGCATCCGGTTCACCGCGACGCCGGGCGCGAGACCGGTGAACGCCGGCAACATCAGGAGTTCCGCCCCGCGGTAGGCGTCGGAGCCGGCGAGATAGCAGGCGCGCCGTTGTCCTTCGATCTCGATGGCCGGGTGGTCGTGACCGACGACGTAGCCAGCGGCGTCGGCATCTGGGGCCGTGTGGCCGTGACAGACGACCCACTCGCCGACGTGATACTCCTCGTGGGTCGGGCCGTCCCACACCTCGCCGAGCATCGAATCGTGGTTGCCGGGCGTGACGACGATTCGCGTGCCGGCCTCGCGGGCAGTGGATTTCAACTCGCGGAGCGTCTCCATCACGCCACGCGGCAGCGTCGAAAACGAGTGGAGCAGGTCGCCGGCGACGACGACCTCCTCGGGGTTGAACTGCTCGCAGAGAGCGGCAAACCGCGCGGTGACGGTTTCGTGTTCGCCGAGGCGGAGTTCCACGTCGGAGGTGGCATCGCGGCCGAGATGCAGGTCGGCGACCACGAGCGTCTCGTGGTCCGGAAAGAACACCGCACGGTCGCGGTAGCGCCGCTCCATCACGACGGGAAAGGGGACGCGCGAGTAAATGCGTGCCGGGCTCAGGGGAGCGGCACGTCGGCGTCGGCTCGGTCGGCCGCGCGTTCGAGCGCCTCGTAGTAGGTCGCGGCATCGGCTTCAAAGACGAACGTCGCCAGCTCGTCGAAGCCGAAGTCCTGTGCGAGAAACTGCGCGCCCATCCAGTTGGTCGGCTCGTCGAGCTGGCCGCTCTCCAGCAGTTCGGCGAGCTGTGCGACGGTCGTGTCGGTGATCTGGACTCTGGTCATGTGTTCGCCTTCGCCGTCGTGTACGCCTCGCGCACCTGCCTGAACGACTCCTCGTCGCCGCCGTGGTCGGGGTGGACCTCCTTCACCCGCTCGCGGTAGGCCGTCCGAATCTCCTCGCTGGACGCCTCGGCGGGGAGGCCGAGCGTCGCCAGCGCGGCGGTCCGGGCGTCGGGATCGGTCGCATCTGGCGACAGGTCGTCCGCTTCCGCGTCCGGTCCGTCGTCGACTGTCGGCGTCTCGAACGGGAGCCGGTAGCCGAGGTTGATGCCCGGCATCTCGTGTTCGACCAACACCGCGTGGGTGGCCGACCGGTCGATGCGGTAGAACGCCCGCGGGTCGAAGGTGATGGCGACGTCCCGCTCCGGGAGATAGAACGCGACGGTCTCACCCTCGACCGCGCGTCCTTCGACGTACGTCTCGTTGATGGTATCGAGATACTCGCGTATCTCGACGCGTCGCCGCGCGTCGCCGCTCGGGCCGGCACCCTCCGGCGTCTGCGTCGGGAACAGGCGCACGCCGACGAGGAACACTCCGGCGGCGGCGACGCTCCCGAGCAGGCCGAGCGCCACCCCCCACAGGAGCCACGCCGGAAGGTCGACGAGGACGTCGTGAACCACATTTGCCGTTGGTGAACGGCGTATAAGTATTCCTCGGGGTCGGATGGTGCTATTTAGTGAAGCCGCGGAGTTGCGGTGGACGGTGGTGTTCAGATATGCGGGTCATCGCTCGATTGCGCAACCGCGGTGGGGTGGGACTGAAAGGGGCCGGGCGCTCCGGGAAGCACGGCGATGCAAGCACCGCAGCCCGACCGAAGGGAGGGCGAGGCGCGCAGCGAGTCGCGCGACCGGAGCGACCGGGGGCTTTCTACACTGTGTTATCATCTTGCCCTCCGGAGGCACTCTTATCCGAACACTACCCCGTGAGAAGAGCGGCGAGGGGGTTGGAAGCCCCTGCACGCTCGCCTCGATGGGCTCGCTGCGGTCCGCCCGCTCGCGGTGCTCGCGGTGCGGTCTCCTCGCGCGGCGGTGCCGCGCGAGCGGCCCGAGGCGACGAAGTCGCCTCGCTGCTTGCGTCGTCCTCAGAAATCTTCGATTTCTGATGGGCTGCGGAAGACGCTCCGCGTCTTCCGAACGCTCGTCTTCGTCGAGAGCGAGGCCGGCTTTCACCGAACACAACTGGTCGACTCAGCCGATATACCGCAGATCGTCGTCGGTCGGGGCCTGCGCCGTCTCCATCTCCTGCATCTTCTCCATCACTTCCTCCATCTCGTCGGCGCGCTCCGAGAGCGAGCCGTAGTCCACTTCGAAGTCGAGCAGGTCACACAGTGCGTCGAGCACCGCCTGCGCGCTCTTCGGGTCGACGAGGTAGCCGGAGGTCTCACCCATGAGACACGCCGCGTCGAGGCCGCGTCGACCACCGAGACCCAATACGAGTCCGGAGACGCCGACGATGCCGCCCGCGGGTTCGTCCTCGCGGAACTCGACGCCGGCGTCTTCCAGCGGGTCGACGAGTGCTTCGTCGCTCGCGGCCCCGACGACGGCGTACTCCTCGATGAGTTCGCCCGTCGGTACGCCGCCGAGCGCGTAGGCTCGCTCGCAGCCGAACTCCTCGGCGATGTCGAGGAAGCGCGCCGTGAGCCGGTAGTGGCCCGGCCCGTCGCCCGCCTGATGGTCGCCGGTGAGGACGAGCAGGTCCGTTCCGTCCGCATCGAGCGCGTGGAACTCCGCGCCGGCGAGGTCGGTGACGCCGTCGTCGACGGTCACCTGCGGCGGGAAGTGCTCGGAGTAGACGGTCGCAACCGGTTCGCTCTCGAACTCGTCGAGCAGGTGGTCGGCGGCCAGTTTGCCGACGTGGCCGACGCCGGGCAACCCCTCTATCAGCACGGGATCGGACAGCGCCGGGTCCGCGTGACGCTCGATCTCGAACTCGTTCATACCCTGTCGTGGGTTTCGCCGGGGTTAAGTCCCGTTCGATCCGACGCGGCGTGGATCGCTGCTCGACTGCACAACCGCGGTGGGTGGGACTGAAAGGGGCCGGGCGCTCGGCGAAGCACGCCGATGTAAGGACCGCAGGACAAAGTCTGAGGACCGCAGCGAGGCGCGCGAGTCGAGCGTCCGGGGGCTTTCTATACCTCGTTGTCCGCCTCGCCTCCGGAGTCACTCTTATCTAAACACTCCCGACGCCGAACACTCATTAGCCGGCGAATCCCACCCTGAGTATGAGCCTCCTCGCGGACGCGAACGTCGTGCTCGGCGTTTCCGGGTCCATCGCGGCGGTCAAGACGGTCGAGTTGGCCCACGAACTCCGACGCCGAGGGGCGACCGTCCGCGCCGTCATGACGGACAGCGCGCAGGGTATCATCCACCCGTGGGCGCTGGAGTTCGCCACCGAGACGGACGTCGTCACGGAGATCACCGGGAGCGTTGAACACGTGGAGCTGTTCGGCGACGACGGGTGGGCGGACGTGCTGTTGCTCGCGCCCGCGACGGCCAACACCGTCGGGAAGATCGCGGCCGCGGTCGACGACACCCCGGTGACGACCTGTGCGACGGTCGCGCTCGGACAGGGCGTGCCGGTCGTCGTTGCGCCGGCGATGCACGAGCCGATGTACGACCACCCGGGCGTGCTCGGCGCGCTCGACACGCTCGAATCGTGGGGCGTCGCGTTCGTCGATCCGCGCGTCGAGGAGGGGAAGGCGAAGATAGCGACCGAGGAGGCCATCGTGACCGAGACGGTCCGTGCCGTGTCGCCGTCGCCGCTCGCAGACGAGCACGTCGTCGTCACGAGCGGCGCGACCGCGGAAGTGACGCTGCTCCACGACGGCCCGGACGTGCCTTACGCGGCCGTCGAGCACGTCGAGTCTGCGGCGGAGATGACGGAGGCGGCCGTGGCGGCGGCCCCAGACGCCGACGCGCTCGTCTCCGCGGCGGCAATCGGCGACTACACCCTCCCCGAAGCCGACGAGAAGATCCGGTCGGGCGGGGAGCTGACGCTCGAACTGGAGCCGACGCCGAAGCTCCTCGACTCGGTGCGCGAAACCGCCCCCAATATGCCGCTGGTCGGGTTCAAACTTGAAACCGAGGGCGACGACGAGACGCTCGCCGCGAAGGCACGCGAACGACTATCGAGCGCGGACCTCGCGTTCGTCGTCGCGAACCGCGCCGATGCGCTCGCGGGCACAGAGACACGTGCGCTCGTCGTCCGAGAGGAGACGACCGACGACTACGCCGGATCGAAGGCGGGCCTCGGCCTCCGTATCGCGGATGAACTTGCGGCCGAATCAGGACGAAAATAATAAGCCAGTACCGGAGCGCGGTGTGGTATGGCAGGCGATCCACGCTGGACCGGCTGGTGGGTCGTCGGGCCGGCGCTCGGTGTCTGGATAGCCGGAACCTACGCGCTCGCGCTCGTCCTCGCCAGCGCACGTCCGTTCTCGTCACTGGTGATGGCCGGCGAGACGCTACTGCTCGTCGTCATGGCCGGCGGGCTTGTCGCCGGCGGCTGGCTCACGCGACGCGACGCGGCACCGGAAGCGACTACCTACGCCGGCTACGGCACGCTCATCGGCGCGGCCATGGTCACCGTCGTCGGGTCGGCGCTGGTGCTCGGCGACGGTCTCGACGGACTGCTCGACGCGGTTCACAACACGCTGGTCGCCGCGGCCATCGGTGGCATCGCCGGGCTGTTCGTCGGGCGCGCACGCGGCAGAACCGTCGCCGCGGCACGCACCCTCGCCGCTCAGCGCGACGCGTTCATCTTCCTCAACCGACTGCTGCGCCACCACGTCCTCAACGGTGCGAACGTCATCAGCGGCAACGCGGCGACGGTGGCCGACCGCACGACCGACGAGGACATCCGCGAGCGCGCCGCGACTATCGAGGAGCGGAGCGAGGCCATCAGTCGGCTGGTCGGGGAGATGCGGTGGGTCGCGGAGACGCTGACCGACGAGATGTCTCCCAAACCAGTTGACGCGGCCGAACTGCTGGAACAGGAGGTGGCGACCCTCAGGCGGTCGTTTCCGGGTGCGACGGTCACGGTCGACGTGCCGCCGACGGCGATGGTGTACGGCGGCGAGTTCCTCGCCGTCGCGTTCGAACATCTGTTGACGAACGCCGTCGTCCACAACGATGCTGACGAGCCACGCGTGGACGTGACGGTCGCGACGAGCAGCGACGAGGTCCGAGTCGTCATCAGCGACAACGGCCCGGGGCTGGAGTTCGACAGGTCGTTCGAACCGCTGGACGCCGGGCCCACGGCGGCCGAGGTGGCCACCGGCTACCAGGAGTGGCGCTGCACGGAGTGTGGCCGCTCGCACCAGCGCAACAACCCGCCCTGCAAGCGCTGTGGCAACCACACCTTCGAGCAGGTCGACGTGAAGGCCGACGAGGTGACGCCGTCGGAGTTCGTCGAGGGCCGCTGGTACGAACCCGACCGGCCGACCGTCGGGCTGGCGCTCGTGGCG
>PXSB01000067.1 GCA_003023185.1 Halobacteriales archaeon QS_9_67_17
GGACGTGGACGACGCCGTGCGCGAGGAGCTTCACGCGCTAACGCCCGGCGGCTACACCGGGCTGGGAAGCGAACTGGTCGACGAACTAGAGTAGGAACGTCTCCTGCTCCTCGCTCATGTCGACGAAGGAGTCGGCGGCATCGACCAACTCCTCGGCGGTGGATCCCTCGAAGCCGAACACCTCGACGCGGACGCCCTGATGACGGAGATGCGAGCAGAGCCGCGAGAAGTCGCCGTCGCCGGAGCAGAGCGCCACCACGTCGACGTGTTCGCCGAGCGTGACCGCGTCCAGCGAGATACCCACGTCCCAGTCGGCCTTCTTGGAGCCGTCGGCGAACGTCTTGATGTCCTTGATCTTCGTCTCGAAGCCGATGTTCTCGATGGCCTCGAAGAAGTCCTCCTCGTTTGGCGAGTCGGCGCGGATGACGTACGCGATGGCTCGGACGAGTTCGCGCTCGCGGACCGCGCTGTCGAGCAGGGCGGTGTAGTCGATGTTGCGCGAGTAGAGGCTGTGCGCCGAGTGATAGAGGTTCTGCGAGTCGGCGAGCACGGCGACCCGTTGGCTCCCGTGGAGCGGTGGCATACTCGTTCGTCCCTCGCCGTTGGACGAAAGGGTATCGCTCGGGCCGCGCGGCAACACTCCGCCCGGGACACAACACATAAGTCTGCGGACCTCGCGGTGGGAGATATGCGAACGACCACACTCGGCACACGGCGGCTGCGCGGCCGGTGTGGCGGTAGCTTCTCGAAAGGCAAACGCCCGTGAACGGCTCGCGGCGGGAGTGACGACCCCGTCGCGGGCCGGTTCGGGCATCGCCTTGCAACGACACACCCACACAGCACATGACACACGAACCGTTCGTCGGGGCGCTCCCGGCGCTCACGACGCCGTTCCACGAAGACGGAAGCATCGACTTCGAAACACACCGCGAGAACGTCCGCCGGGTCGAACGCGAGGGGGTCCACGGGGTCGTCCCCGTCGGTACTACCGGCGAGTCGGCCACGATGAGCCACGACGAACACGTCGCGGTCATCGAGGCGACCGTCGAGGCCGTCGAGGACGTGCCGGTGGTCGCCGGCTCCGGCTCCAACAACACCCGCGAGGCGCTGGAGCTATCGCGGCGGGCCGCCGACGCCGGTGCCGACGGTCTCCTCCTCATCTCGCCGTACTACAACCGCCCGGAACCGGCCGGGATGGAAGAGCACTTCCGGCGGATAGCCGACGCGGTCGACCTGCCGCAGATCATCTACAACGTGCCGGGCCGGACGGGCCGCAACATCGCCGTCGAGACGGCCGAGGCGCTCGCCGGCCACGAGAACATCGTCGGCTACAAGGCCGCCTCCGGTGACCTCAACCGAGTCGCCGAGGTCGCCGAGCGGACCCGCGAGGAGTCTTTCGCCGTCCTTTCGGGCGACGACCAGCTCACGCTCCCGGTCATGTCGATGGGTGGGCAGGGCTGTATCTCCGTCGCAGCCAACGTCGAGCCGGCGCGCACCAGCCGGATGGTCGACTACGCGCTTGATGGAGCCTACGAGTCGGCCCGCGAACTCCACCACGAGCTCGGGCCGCTGTTCCGCACGCTGTTCATCGAGTCGAACCCGATTCCGGTGAAGGAGGCGCTCGCGATCCGCGGGCACATGTCGGCGACGATGCGCTCGCCGCTCTCGCGGATGAGCGACGAGAATCTCGACCGGCTTCGGGACGTGCTGGCGACCCTCGACGGGGAGGTCGCCGAGGCGTGAGGGTCGCCGTCGTCGGCGCGACTGGTCGCACGGGCAGCGAGGTCGCAAGCGAGGCGAGCGACCGGGGCCACGAGGTCATCCCGCTGTCGCGCACGCCGGAGGGCGACCAGCGCGACGTGGTCGACCTCCCGGCCGTCCTCGCCGACGCCGACACGCTCGTCGACTTCACCGTTCCCGAGGCGACGGTCGAGCACGCCCACGCC
Organism: Halobacteriales archaeon QS_9_67_17; assembly: GCA_003023185.1. Taxonomy (GTDB): domain Archaea; phylum Halobacteriota; class Halobacteria; order Halobacteriales; family Haloarculaceae; genus Halosegnis. Next base: position 1,947 of record PXSB01000067.1, read on the forward strand.
GCCGCCGAGGTGGGCGTCCCGCTCGTCGTCGGGACGACCGGCTTCGACGACGACCAGTTCGGCGCGCTCGTGGATGCCGCCGACGTGGTGCCCGTGCTGAAGGCCTCGAACTTCGCGAAGGGCGTGCAGGCGCTCCGCCGAGTCGTCCGCGCAGGGGTCGCGGCCCTCCCCGACTACGACGTGGAGCTGACCGACACGCACCACAACGGGAAGCGCGACGCCCCCTCGGGGACCGCGCTGACGCTGCTGGAAGACATCGATGCGGCGCGACGCGACGCAGGCACCGCGAGCGGGGAGGGAGACGACCCGCGAGCAGACGAGGCCCGCGACGAGGGACTCGACCGGACGTACGGCCGCGAGGGAGAACACGAGCGCGCGCCCGAGGAGATCGGCGTCCACGTCCGCCGGGCGGGCAACGTCCGCGGCGAGCACGAGGTACTGCTCGCGGGCGACGACGAGATACTGACGCTCACGCACCGCGCCGAGTCGCGCCGGGTGTTCGCCGCCGGCGCGGTCGACGCGGCCGAACGACTCGCCGGGCGCGACCCCGGCTTCTACGACTTTTCCGAGGTAGTATGACACGAACGCTGGAATCCGACGTACGGGACCTGTGGGACCGCTATCAGACCGACCTGACCGCCGGTGACGCCGGCACCGACGAGTACGCGACCCTCGACGCCTTCCTCGACGCGCTGGAGGCGGGCGAGGTGCGCGCAGCCGAGAAGACGGATGACGAGTGGGTCGCCAACGACTGGGTGAAGCAGGGCATCCTGCTCAACTTCGGCCTCCGTGTCATCCGCGCGGTGGACCACGGCGGCGTCGCCTACCACGACGTGCTCCCGCTGCGCGACACGGACGACCTCCCCGGTCGCGGCACGCGCAACACGCCCGACGGGACGGTCATCCGCCGGGGCGCGCACGTCGGTAGCGATGCGATCATGATGTCACCGAGCTTCGTCAACGTCGGCGCACACGTCGGCGACGGCACGCTTGTCGACTCCTGTGACACGGTCGGCTCCTGTGCGCAGATCGGCGCGGACGTGAAGCTGGGTGCGAACACGCTCATCGGCGGCGTGCTCGAACCCGTCGAGAGCGCGCCAGTCGTTGTCGAGGACGGCGTCTCGCTGGGCGCGGGCTGTCGGGTCACCAGCGGCTTCGTTGTCGGCGAGAACTCGGTCGTCGGCGAGAACACGCTGCTCACCCCTCGCATCCCAGTGTACGACCTCGTCGAGGAGAAAATCGTCTACGGCGAACTGCCGCCCGAGCGGCGGGCGTTCATCCGCTACGTCGAGTCGAGCGTCGGTGACCACGAACTGTTCGACGGCGGCGCGTACAAGCCGGCCGTCGTGGCGACCCACGTCGAGGAGGAGACGCTCGAAGCGACCCAGCGCGAGGAGGCGCTCCGGGAGTAACACCGATGCAGGCCACCGAACCGACCCCCGGCCGCTCGCCCGTCCAGCCCGACAGGACGAGCAGGCGGCCGGGTGAATCATCGGGAGGTGGGCGGCCGTGACCGACGCGAATCCGCCCGTGCGTCGGCTCGGCGACTGGAATCCGGAGCCGCTGCGCGACATCGCCGACGAGCACGGAACCCCGACGTACGTCATCGACCTCGACCGAGTCGAGGCGAACGCGGCGCGGCTACGGGCGGCGTTCGCCGGTGCCGATATCGCGTACGCGGTGAAGGCGAACACCTCGCGAGCGGTGTTGGAACGGCTAGCGGCCGCAGGCGTCGACGCGGAGTGTGCCGCGGCGGGCGAGGTGAAGCGCGCGCTTGACGCCGGCTTCCCTGCCGAGCGGGTCCGCTACACCGCGGTCAATCCGCCGGCGCGGGATCTAAACTACGTGCTCGGTACCGACGCGGCCGCCGACCTGACCGTGACGGTTGGTGCCGAAGACACGCTCAACCGGGTCGCGGAACGCGGCTTCGACGGCCGACTCTGCGTTCGTGTCAACCCCGGCGTCGGTGCCGGCCACCACGAGAAGGTGTCCACCGGTGCCGAACCGAAGTTCGGCGTTCCCTACGAGCGGGCCGCCGCCGTCTGTGAGCAGGCTCGCGGGGTCGGTAATCTCGTCGGCATCCACGCGCACGTCGGTTCCGGCGTCTCCGGCGACGATCTCGCGGCACACCGGGCGATGGTCGACCGGATGGGCGAACTCGCCCGCGAGGTGGGAGACCTGTCCTTCGTCGCCGTCGGCGGCGGCTTCGGGGTTCCGTACCGCGAAACCGAATCGCCGCTGGATCTCGATGCCGTGGCGCGGTCAACCCGCGACGCGCTCGGGGACGTGAACGCGCGGCTGGCTATCGAACCGGGGCGGTACTTCGTCGCCGACGCGGGCGTGTTGTTGACGACAGTGAACACGGTGAAGCCGACGCCGGAGACGACTGTCGTTGGTATCGACGCGGGGATGACGACGCTGGCGCGGCCGGCGCTGTACGACGCGTACCACGCGGTGCGGTCGCTGGAGCCGGACCGCCCGGAAAAGAAGCCGACGCGCGTCGAACTCGCGGGGCCGGTTTGCGAGACTGCGGACGTGCTCGGCCGCGACCGCCGACTACCGGCACCAACGCGGGGCGACCTGCTCGCGGTCGGTAACGCCGGCGCGTACGGCTACGAGATGGCGTCGAACTACAACTCGCGGCCGCGCCCGGCGGTCGTCGCGGTCGCGGACGGCGACGCGCGGCTCGCAACGCGTCGGGAGACGCTCGCCGACGTGACGAGGTTGGAATCATGATTCAGATCGAGAAGTACCACGGGACGGGCAACGACTTCGTGATCGTAGACGCCGACGCGGGTGTCCCCGACAGACGGGCGTTTGCTCGACGGCTCTGTGACCGCGATACGGGTATCGAACACGCGGACGCGATGCAGCGGGGGGCCGACGGCGTGTTATTCCTCGCGCTGGAGCCGGAGTTCACGCCGCCCCGGGCCGTGATGACGCTCGTCCAGCCGGACGGGAGCGTCGCGGCGATGTGCGGCAACGGCGCGCGCTGTGCCGCGGAGTGGGCCGCGCGGCGCCTGCGTCGAAGCGGCGCGTTCGACGGCGCGGTGATGATCGACACCCAGAGCGGCACCCGTCGCGCCACCGTCGGCGACGCTATCACCATCGAGATGGGCAACCCGGCGTTCGCGCCGGCCGACGTGCCGGTCGATTCCGACGAACCGTTCGTCGAGCGTGATGTCGGCCCGCTCACGGTCACCGCCGTCAACACCGGCGTCCCGCACGCCGTCGCGATGGTCGACGACGTTGACGCGGTCGATCTCGAAGAGATCGCGCCGTCGGTTCGTCACGCGGACATCTTCCCCCGTGGCGCGAACGTGACGCTCGCCGCTCGAACAGGCGAGGGCTACCGGCAGCGTACCTTCGAGCGCGGCGTGGAGGGCGAGACCGACTCCTGTGGCACCGGCGCGGTCGCGGTCGGTGCGGTCGCGCACCGACTCGACCACGTCGAGGCGGGCGAGACGGTGCAGGTGTCGCCGCCCGGCGGCGACCTCGACGTGACGATCACCGACCACACTGCGACGCTCCGCGGGCCGGTGGCTCACGAATTCTCGACCGAGGTCGGCGTGGAGCGACCGGTCGCCGATGACTGACGGCTTCGACCCGCTCGCGTTCCACGCCGAGGCCGTCCGCACCGCGTCACACGAGGACGTGACGGCGATGCGCGACCTGCTCGTCGACACGCTCGCCGACGCGGGAGCGGACCCTCGCGTCGACGACGCCGGCAACACCATCGCGACGAAGGGGAGCGGCGAGCCACATCTCGTCTTCAACACGCACATCGACACGGTGCCGCCACACGTGCCGTTCGAGCGCGACGGCGACGTGATCCGCGGTCGCGGTGCCTGCGACGCGAAGGGGCCGCTCGCGGCGCTGGTCGACGCCTTCCTCGCGCACGACCCGGACGGCCGGCTGACGCTCGCGGTGACGCCTGACGAGGAGACGTACTCGACGGGCGCGGCGGCGCTAACCAGAGGACCGGATGCGCTCGACGCCGACGGCTACGTCGTCGGCGAGCCGACCGGTCTCGACGTCTGCACTGCGGCGAAGGGCCGATTCGAGGGGACGGTCACGCTCCACGGACTGGCCGCTCATGCCGCGGAGCCGGAGTCGGGCGTGAACGCGTTGCACGCGCTCGTCCCGGCGCTCGATGCGATCCGTGACTTCGACGACGCGCGCGGACCGAGTGCACACGACGCGCTCGGCGCGCCGACGCTACAGGCGACGACCGTCGAGGGCGGCGCGGCGACGAACCAACTCCCTGCCGAGGTGTCGGTCACTGTCGACCGGCGGAGCGTGCCGCCAGAGACGGCCGACGGCTTCCGTGACGCGCTGGAGACGCAACTACGCGAGGTGACGCCCGAGGGTGTCGACGTGACGTTCGCGCTGACGGAGCGACCGACGCCGTTCCTCGAAGCGTTCGCCACGCCCGCCGATAGTACGCTCGCGAGGACGCTCGCGTCGGCGGCGGGCGGCGAGACGCGCCCGTTCACCGCCGCGACCGAGGCCTCCTACTTTGCCGCCGACGCGCCGACCGTCGTGTTCGGGCCGGGCGTCCTCGCCGACGACGAGGGAGCCGTCGCGCACGCCGAGCGGGAGTACGTCCGGCGGCCGGAGATCGAGCGTGCGGCCGCGGCGCTCCGCGAGACGCTCGCGACGCTCCTGTAGTCGCGGCGAACGGAAAGCCGTATGCCCGGCCGCGTCGACCGGCGAGTATGGACGCGGACGAGCGCCGCCAACTCGCGGCCGTCGCCGACTACCAGTTCGAGCGCGGCGCGGGTGATGTGCTGTTCCCACTCGACGAAGAGCCGGTGGTCCGGCGGACGAGTTCCGGGCGTCCGGCGCAGATCCACGTCGGCGCGGCGGCAGGCACCCACGACGACGAGGGGCGACCGGGCGGCGACCGCCTCGTCTCCTATGGCGAAGACGGACGCTTTCGTCTCGGTATCGCGGGCGGCCGGCGACTCGTCGACGCCTTCGACGCGCCGGCCCTGCGCGTGGTCGTCGGCGACGAGTCGGAGCCGTTCGTCCGCGACGAGAAGAACGTCTTCGCGAAGTTCGTCCGAGCGGCCGGGGAGGAGATACGACCGGGCGACGAGGTGGCGGTCGTCCACACCGACGGGCGGGTGCTCGCAGTCGGGCGCGCGGAGCTGTCGGCGACGGCGATGCTGGACTTCGAGAGCGGCATGGCCGTGCAGGTGCGGTCCGGAGCCGAGGGCTGACAGGCCGGGCGACGGCGCCTGCAGGGATGCCCGGCACGCCCGCCCCTGCAGGGTCAAACTCAGGTCACACGCCCGATGGCCGCGTCATCGTTTAAATACGTTCGTCCGGCGCGGAGGGCGATGTTCAGACAAAGAGAGGAACTGGCTACTCTCGTTCGGCGCGACAGTCGGCAATCCTGGTGGATCGAAAGGGCGAGGCGGCTCGGCGAACCCCGGCGACGCAAGCACGAGAGCGAGCACCGCGAGCGAACGCGCGCAGCGAGCCGCGGGAGCCGAGACAGCCGAGGGCTTTCCAGCTGTTCCCACCAGCCCTATCGCTGCAAACTGCGTATCTGAACACTACCACACGGAGCGGCGCGAAGGGAGGGCTTATGATTCCTGCGGGCGAGTGACTACGTATGTTCGGTGGAGGCGGCGGCATGAACCCGCAGAAGATGAAACAGATGATGAACCAGATGGGGATCGATCTCACGGAGATCGACGCCGAGGAGGTGATCATTCGGACCGCCAACGAGGAGATGGTGTTCCACGAGGCGGACGTCCAGCAGATGGACGCGCAGGGCCAGTCCACCTACCAGATCGTCGGTGAGCCGGACGTGCGTCCCCGCGGCGAGAGCGAGGAGGCGGCCGACGAGGCGGACGGCGACGACGACGGCGAGTCCGGCGACGCTGGCGGCATTCCCGACTCCGACATCGAGATCGTGGCCGGGCGGACCGGCGCGTCGGCGGAGGAGGCCCGCGAGGCGCTGGAGGCCGTTGACGGCGACCTCGCCGCGGCCGTCGAGCGACTGGAGTGAGCTATCTCCTCGTCCGCGAGGACCGCGAGCACCTGCTCGAACCCGGCGACACCCTCGAATCCGACCTCGGCATCCTCGACGTGCCCGAGGACGTGGCGCCGGGCGACGTTCTGGAGACGCACATCGGCGAGGCGTTCGTCGTCCGCGAGCCCCGCGGCCCGGACCTGTTCGACCATCTCGAACGCACCGGCGCGCCAATGTTGCCGCGCGACATCGGCCTCATCGTCGGCCGACTCGGCCTCGCAACTGGCGACCGCGTGCTCGACGCCGGCACCGGAACGGGTATCCTCGCAGTGTATCTCGCACGACTCGGCGTCGAGGTCACGACCTACGAGCAGGACGCCGAGTTCGCTGAGGTGGCCCGCGAAAACATGGCGACGGCCGGTGTCGCCGACCGAGTCGAGGTGCGCGACGGCGACGTGACCGAGGAACTCGACGCGCTCGCCGGCGCGGACTTTGACGGACTGACGCTCGACACGGCGGACGCGGCGACCGTCGTCGCGGAAGCCTCCGACCTGCTCGCGGCCGGCGCGCCGCTGGCCGTCTACTCGCCGTTCGTCGAATCCGCACGCGAGTGCGTCGAGACGGCCCGCGAGGCCGGTTTCGTCGGCGTGGAGTGTGTCGAGACGATCCAGCGGGAGATGGAGTTCGACGACCGTGGCTCTCGCCCCTCGACGCGAGGCGTCGGCCACACCGGCTATCTCACCTTCGCACGGACGCCGCTCCGCGAGTAAGCGACGGCCGCGCGATGGTTATTTGGACCCGCCCCTCAATTGTGAGCGTGTATCATGAGCAGCGACCAACAGAGCGGCGACGCAGAAGCACCGGAAGACCGTATCTCCGAGACCCGAACGTGGCCCGATCTGGCGATCAGCCTCTACGACCGGCTCACCGGTCGGAACGCGGAGATAACGTACGACTTCGAGGAGATGGAGGTCGACGTGCCGAGTCGCGCAGGTTCGGACGCCGACCACGCCACGTGGCGGGTTGACGGAACCATTACGGTCGCGACCCGTGAGCAGGACGACTGACCTGGCCGCCACGGTGGCCGGCCGGCCGCCGCTCCGCGTCGACGCGGATCTGGACGTGGCCGTCGACGGCCGTCCGCTGTCCGTCTCCGGAGAGGGCGACCGGCTCACCGTCGCCGTGTCGTCGTTCGGTCGAGCAGTCGGTATCGCCCGCGGGGTCGGCGACTCCGAGCAGGTTCGCTCGCTCACCACCCTCGCGACAGCGGCCGGACTCACCGCCAACGTGACGGTCCACGGGCGGACGGTCGCACGCGCTGGACGCGACGCCACGCCCGGCCTGCTCGGCCGCCGCTACGGAGTCGAACTCCGGCCGGGTGGCGTCGTCGGCGCAGTCGTCGGTGGTCTCCGCGCCGCGTTCAGTTGACGGCGCGAACGAGATCCAGCAGTTCCGCGCGGTAGCGTTCGGCCGCGCCGCCCTCGATCCCGGGACCAGCAGCCGGATACGCGCCCCCGGCGAGGCGGAAGCCGTCGTCGCGCCACACCGCGAGCCAGCCGGTCACGTCGAAACTCGCCGTCGACAGTTCGTACGTCGCCCGGACGTTTGAGAGCGACGCCTTCGTCCCGCCGACCCGAATCTCGCCCTGATCGCGACTGGTCAGATCCTCGAAGCCGCGCTCGCGCAGGTCGCCGGCGAATCGCCGCTTCGCCTGTCGGGTCACCGTCGACTCGATCATCGGCCCGACGCCCGCCATTAGCGGGGGTTGGAAACTGAGTGCCGTGGCGAAGACGAACCGCGTCACATCGTCGTCAAGTCGCTCGCGCAGGTCGCCGTCCTCGTACACGACGGTCCGGGCCGTGACCTCTGCCGTCGGCAGTTGGAACACGGCGTCGGCCGACCGGTCGACCCGCTCCCACCCGTCGGCCGTGAGGTCGGCATCGGGCACCGACGGCCATCCCTCATCCATGCGGTCGGTAGGCTCTCCGGCGTCAAAAAGCCGCGCTCAGTTGTCGTCTTCTCGCCACTTCTTCCCGCACTCGACGCAGGTGAAGAAGCGCGTCTCCGACTCGTCGGCCGCGCGGATCTGCTTCATCTCGTAGCGTGCGCGCTCGCCGTCACAGTCCGGGTTCGGACACCGGGCGTCCGTCGTCGGCCCGATCTCCGTGTCCTCGACCTCGGACATGTCGACCGGGCCGTCGTCGCTTTGGCCTTCTGTCGTCGTCATCGCCGCCTCGGTCGCCGCGTCGCGCCGCTCCTCGTGGCCGCAGGAGCGACAGACCCAACTGTCCTCCTCGGTGTGCATCATGGAACCGCATTCCTCGCAGAACTGCATTCGTACACCGAACTGCGTCGGGACAGTATTTAAACACGGGGATACAACCGCTCTCCTGTTGCGGGACCGCCCTGCACCCACGTTCGACCCTGAACCGCGCAATTTGCCGACGCTACGGCGTGCTAAACTGGCACAAACCCCAATCTTTGCCATGTATGTTTTAACCGAAATACGGTGAAATCTATATTGCAGATGACCAACGAAACCCCCCGACGAAGTTTCATCAAGGCGACTGGAATCGCAATCAGTGGTGGTGTACTGACGGCCGCGACCGGGTCGGCCGGCGCTACCAGCGGCTGGGTCGAGCGGTCGACGCCGACCTCGATGCAGCTCTCGGCCGTGAGCTACGCGCTGGACGGCGCGTACGCCGTCGGCCACGACGGCTACGTACTGGAGCGTGAAGGCGGCACGTGGACCACGGTGACCGACGACGGCCCCTCGGGCAACGGCAACGACCTCAGCGGCTCCGACGCGACCGACGACGGCCAGCGACTGTGGGTCGTCGGCGCGAGCGGCGAAGTCGGCGAGTACGACGTGACCACCGACTCCTTCCTCGGTCTCATCTCGCCCGGTGACGACACCGACTTCTCCGCTCCCAACGACTATACGGGTAACTTCCGCGACGTGGCCGTGACCGGCCGGGCCGGCGACGCGAACGTGTACGTCACCGACGACTCCGGCTACGTCACCTACTCCTTCGACAACGGCGAGACGTGGAGCTACACCACGCCCGGAAGCGGGTCGACCATCCCCGCCGTCGGTATGCACAGCGACACCGAAGGCCACTGTTCGGACACGAACCAGTCCGTGTTCGCCACCGACAACGGCGAGGACTGGTCGAAGATCGGCGTCGACGGTCGCGACGAGAACTTCTATGGACTGGACTCGAACACCGACGACAACGTCTGGGTCTGCGGCAACGAGGGTCTCGTCTTGGAGTACGACGGCTCGTGGACGGCCGAGTCGCTCGGCAACGTGACGCTGCGCGATATCCAAGTCACGACCGACCGGACGAGCGGGCTCACCGTCGGCTCCGCCGGGCGCGTCTTCAGGCGGAGCGGCGACTGGGTAGAGGCGAACACCCCGACGGAGGAGAACCTGAAGGGCGTCGTCCGCGGCGACCCCGACGCGCTGGACTTCGACCCGGCCGTCAGTGACACGCCCGACGTTGCCGTCGGCGCGAGCGGCACGATCATCGAACACGCCTGATCCGCGTCCGCCTGCATATTGGATAGCGACTGTCAGTTCGGGGCGTCCACCGTCCTTCGGTCCTTTCAAGCGTCGTGGGCGTGTCGACCGAGGTAGATGGTACTTGGGACGGACAAGCGGGTCCTCGCGCTGGCGTTCGCGCGGATGGCGGATTCGCTCGGCAACTCCTTTCTTGTCATCGTGTTGCCGCTGTACATCGCCTCGGGAGAGGTGTCGCTCACCGGCCTCACCGGCTTCTCGACGGAGTTCCTGATCGGCGTCGTGTTGTCGCTGTTCGGCCTGCTGAACAGCTCGCTCCAGCCGTTCACCGGTCGGGCCTCCGACCGCGCCGGGAAGCGAAAGCGGTTCATCCTCGCCGGGCTCGTCGTCTTCGGCGTCGGAAGCGCGATCTACCCGTTCGTCACCTCCTACTGGCTGGTGTTGGCCGCGCGGGCGTTCCAAGGAATCGGGGCCGCGCTCACGGTGCCCGTCACCCTCGCGCTCGTGAACGAGTACGCCAGCGACGAGGGCCGCGGCGGGAACTTCGGCGTATTCAACACCTTCAGACTGATCGGCTTTGGCTTCGGGCCGATGCTCGCGGGCCTGCTCGTCACCGGCGGCTTCGACTCGGAGACGGTCACCAGCTACGACGTGGCCGGCGTCACCGTCTCCGGCTTCAACGCCGCCTTCGCCGCGGCCGTGGCCGGTGCCGTCGTCGCGTTTGGTCTCGTGACGCTGCTCGTCTACGACCCGGACCAGACGGGCGGAACGGCGAGCGACGACCTCTCGATCCGCGTGCTCGGCGACGACCGCCTGCTCGACCCGGTGTTCGTCGTCGGCCTCGGGACGTTCTTCATGGCGACCGGTATCGCCGTCTTCGCGACGATTCAGGAGCCGGTGAACGCGAAACTCGGACAGGGGCCGTTCCTCTTTTCGGTCCAGTTCGCCGCGGTGGTCATCGCCAACGTCGCGCTACAGGCACCGATTGGCCGCGCGTCCGACCGCCTCGGTCGCCGGCCGTTTCTCGTCGGCGGCTTCGCACTGCTCGTACCCGCGCTCATCCTGCAGGGGGTCGTCCCGGAACTGGCCGCCGGTCTTCCGTCGACGCTGCTCGGTGTCGGTACCGGCTCGGCGCTGATGCTCGGTTTCCGGCTGATACAGGGCGTCTCGGTGGCGATGGTGTTCGCGCCCGGTCTCGCGCTCGCGGGTGACCTCGCGGAACAGGGGGAGTCCGGCACGACCCTCTCCGTGTTGACGACGGCCTTCGGCTTCGGTGTCGCGGCCGGGCCACTGCTGTCGGGCGTGCTCATCGGCTTCGGCTTCGTCTGGCCGTTCGCGGCCGTCGCCCTGCTCGCGGCCCTCGCTCTCGTCTTGACCTACTCGCAGGTGGACGAAACCGTGCCGAACGCCGCTCCCGTGGTCCCGAGCGACGACTGACGGGCGGCTGTTTCACGCCCTGACACAACTTCTCACCGAATGGGTATAATTGACTGACGCCACCCACTCAGAAATGCCGTGGAGGAGGGGGAAGGAGCACCCAAGCGACGTGACCAGAGACGAGCAGCGAGATGGGGGTAACATCCGTCTCTGAAATCGCCGCTCGAACTGCGGGTCTCCGATGCGGCAGCGACTTCGGGTAGCGAGCGGCCGAACAGGCGTGCGACGCTGAGGGGGAGCCGACGCCGCCGCGCTCGTAGGGTCAGGGGGTGTACCCTACTCGAACGCCGGTTCTCTGTCTTCGAGGAACGCGTTCATCCCCTCCGTCTGGTCGTCGGTGCCGAACAGTGATGCCCACGTGCGTCGCTCGAAGTCCAGCCCCTCGCGCTGGCCCATCTCGTGTGCCTGATTGAGCGACTCCTTCGCGGCCGCCATCGCGAACTGCGGCTTCTCGGCGAGGTCGGCGGCCATCTCGGCGGCGCGGTCGTCCAACGCGTCGTGGGCGACGAGTTCGCCGACCAGCCCCTCCTCGTAGGCGTCGGTGGCGTCGATGCGCTCGCCGAACATGACGAGCCGCCGGGCGGTCTCGTCGCCGACGAGTCGGACGAGCCGCTGTGTGCCACCCCAGCCGGGGACGATGCCGAGGTCGATCTCCGTCTGTCCGATGACGGCCCGCTCGCTCGCGACCCGAAAGTCGCAGGCGAGCGCGAGTTCACAGCCGCCGCCGAACGCGTAGCCGTTTATTGCCGCGATGACGGGCGCGGGAAACGACTCGACGGCGTTCATGACGGCGTGGCCCTGCCGGCAGTACGCCTCCGCCGCCTCAACGCCCATCTCCGACATCCGCGCGATGTCGGCTCCGGCGGCGAACGCCTGCTCGCCGGCCCCCGTGACGATCAGCGCACGGGCCTCGCCGCGCGCCTCGTCGAGCGCGTCGGCGAAGTCGTCGAGCGTCGCGCCGTTCAGGGCGTTCATCCGGTCCGGCCGGTCGATGGTCAGCGTCGCAACGTCGCCGTCGAAGGTGAGGTCGACTGTCTCGCTCACGTCCGGCGGGTGCGGCCGCCGACGTATAAGTCCACCCACGGGAGCGGGACGAGCCACGAGGCTTTTGCCGGCCGCCGTCACAGTGCGGGTATGCGAAACCCGCAGGTCGTTCTGCTCTGTGTCTGCGTTCTCCTCGCCGGCTGTTCGCTCGGTGGCACGACGCCGTCGCTACAGGCCGACGACGCCCCGCCGGGCGTCTCCGCCGAGACGCAGGAGCTGACGAACGCGACCGAACTCCTCGTCGGACACACCGAGACGCTGTCCGACTCCGGCTTCGTGGTCGAACTCGGCTCTGACGCGACGGTAGCCCGAAACGGCGAGACGCGCCGCGTGACCCGCCAGCAAGTCATCCGCGCCGAGCCGGACGTGACCGAGTACAACTACACCGTCCGAAACCCCGGATCTCGGTTCGACGCGTGGGGCAACGAGACGACACAGGCCGTCCGAGCGCAGGCCAACAACCGCACCCGCTACCAACTCGGGCAGGCACAGCCAGCGGTCGTACTGTCGGGGACGCAGTTTCTCGCCCAGTATCTGACGGTCGGGAACTGGTCCGTCTCGGACGTTCGGACGGAGGACGGCACGCAGCTCGTCACGCTCCGTTCGACGACGGCCCCGAACGCCTCGACGGCGGTGCCGCAGGGTGCCTCCGACGTGCGTAACTACGAAGCAGTCGTCGTCGTCGACACCGAGGGTCGCATCCACTCCTTCGAGGTGACGGCCGACTACACCATCGAGGGGTTCCCCACTATCGTCCCCTTCCACCGGCTGATGCTCACCGACGAGCGGTTCCTCGAGGGCAGGCATACGACCAAGTACCTCGACGAGCGCATGGACCACGACCGCATCGAGGCCAGCCGATAGTGTCTCTTGCCGTCGCGGTGGTCGGGGGGCTCGATCTCGGCTTCCTCGAAGAAGCCGTCCGTGCCGCCACCGGACCGCTGGGGCTCATCATCATCGCGGTCTACTCGTTTCTCATCGCGTTCGTCCTGCCGCTCCCGAGCGAAGTCGTCCTCGTCGCGAATCTGGATCTGGGCATCCCGTACGCGCTGGAGTTGGCGCTCATCGTCATCGTGTCCGGGCTCGGGAAGGCGGCGGGGTCCGTCTTCGCGTTCGCACTCGGGCATGGGGTGAAGGAGGCCGGTCCGGTCGTGCGCGCCCTTCGCCGCTCACCAGTCGACATCGTGCAGTGGTCCGAACGAACGACCGTCTCGCTCGCCCGCGACTACGGCTACATCGGACTGGCGCTGGCGCTGTCAGTTCCCTTCTTTCCCGACACGCTCTCGATTTACGCCTTCTCGGTGTTGGAGGAGGATTACGTCAACTTCGCGGCCGCGACCTTCGCCGGCAGCGTCGGCCGGCTGGTCATCACCATCGCGCTGTTCGGTGTCGGCGTCGCCGTCGTCTGAGCCGCCGGATTTCACCGTCTCCGGGACAACGCTTTTGTTCAATCCAGCACACAGATCGGACGTGACGCATACGGCGGCCCACGACGCGTTTCTCATGCGATAGCCGCCGCGCTCGGTGGAGCGGCCCGGCACCCGGTCCTCATACGGCCGTCGGCCGGCCGCGAAACCGTTCGCCCTGCTCGTACCGGCAGTCGACCGTCCACCACTGACAGATCATGCTAGCAGAATCAG
>PXSB01000068.1 GCA_003023185.1 Halobacteriales archaeon QS_9_67_17
ACTTATCTGCCGGAACCACCAATCAGTGGCCGTGAGCACCCGGACGACCGCGCTCGACGCTCTCGTCTTCGGCGTCGACGTGCAGAGCGGCGACGTCCGACGAGGCCGACAGCCCGTACACGCGGGTGTACCGCGACACCATCGACTCGGTCGTCCTCGTCGCCCCGGAAGAGGGGCAGGGCACCGGCTTCGTCTACGACGACTCGCACGTCGTCACGAACGCCCACGTCGTCGGCGACGCCGACGAGGCAGACGTTCGGTTCTCCTCGGGCGAGTGGCAGACCGGTCGGGTCGTCGGCCGGGACCGCGCCAGCGACCTCGCCGCAATCGAACTCGACGGGCGACCGGAGATGGCGACGCCGCTCCCGCTCGGCGACTCGGAGGCCACCGTCGGTCAGGAGGTGGTCGTCATCGGCAACCCCTTCGGACTCGGAGGGACGCTCACGTCCGGCATCGTCAGCGGGGTCAACCGCTCGATTCCGTCGCCGACGGGGTTCCCGATTCCCGACGCCATCCAGACGGACGCGGCCGTCAACCCCGGCAACAGCGGCGGCCCGATGATGAGTCTCGACGGCGAGGTGCTCGCGGTGATCAACTCTGGCGGCGGCGACAACATCGCCTTCGGCATCTCCGCGGCGCTCACCACCCGCGTCGTTCCCGAACTGATCCGGACGGGCGGCTACGACCACTCCTTCATCGGCGCGGCGTTCACGCCCGTCACGCCCGAGATCGCCGAGGGGAACGACCTCGACAGGCCTCGCGGTCTTGCTATCACCGCCGTCCTCGACGACGGCCCGGCCGCGGATGTCCTGCGGGCGAGTGACGACCAGACCGTCGTCGACGGGCAGACGGTGCCGGTCGGCGGCGACGTCCTGCTCGCCATCGACGACCGCTCGCTGACGACGACCGAGGAGTTGGGCAGCTACCTCGCATTGAACACCCGTCCCGGCGACACCGTCGACCTCACCCTGCTTCGAGACGACGAGGAGACGACAATACCGTTCGAACTCGGCACGCAGCCCGACCGAGCGTGAGGCTGGTCGCCAGATTAACACGCACAGCGGCCCCACACGGCGTATGGACGACACGCCGGACGTGGTCTCGCTGCTCCCCTCCGCGACGGAGATCGTGTACGCGCTGGGGGTGGAGCCGGTCGCCACCTCACACGAGTGTGATTATCCGCCCGCGGCGGCGGGACGGCCGGACGCCAACCGCTCCCGCGTCGACCCCGACGCCTCGGCCGCCGAAATCGACGCGCAGGTGCAGGAGGCGGAGGCGTCGGGCGGCGTCTACGAGATCCGACGCGACGTGCTCGCCGAGGCCGACCCCGATGTCGTCGTCTCGCAGGGCATCTGTGACGTGTGTGCCGTCGACGAGGTGCTCGTGCACGACGCCGTTGACGAGCTGGGGCTGGACTGTACGGTGGTGACGACCGACCCCCACTCGCTGTCGGACGTGTTCGACGACATCGAGCGAATCGGCGCGGCGCTCGGCCGCGAGGGGCGTGCGGACGACCTCATGACCGACCTGCGTGAACGCGTCGCGGCCATCGAGACACGGGCGATGACGGCCGACGAGCGGCCCCGTGTCGCCGTCCTCGACTGGACCGACCCGGTGATGGTCGCCGGCCACTGGATACCCGAGATGGTCGAGCGACTCAACGCGACGTTCGGGCTACAGGAGCGAGCGGCCGCCTCGCGACCCTTCGAGTGGCGCGAGGTTCGCGCGTACGACCCCGAGGTGGCCGTCGTCGCGCCCTGCGGCTTCGACCTCGACCAGACGTTCGCGAACCTGTCCGACCTGACCGACCGCACAGGGTGGGAGGACATCGCGGCCGTGCGAAACGACCGTGCGTACGCGATGGACGGCCACCACTACGTCAACCGACCCGGCCCGCGGCTCGTCGAGACGATGGAGGCGCTTGCGGCCTGCATCCATCCGGACCTATTCGAGACGCCGCCCGACCACGTCGCCCGCCCGCTGGCGCGGACGGTCGCTTGAGCCGATGCGACTGGCCCCTGCAGCACACGACGCGATGCTCACACACGCACGCGAGGGCGCGCCGGCAGAGGTGGTGGGCGTGCTCGTCGGCGAGCGCGGTGACGACGACCGCGTGACCCGGATCGAGCGGGCACGCAACGCGGCTGACACCCCACGGACGCGCTACGAGTTGGACCCGGCCGAGCAGATACGACTGATCGACGACATCGAGGCCGCCGGCGACGAGGTGGTCGGCTTCTATCACTCGCATCCGCGCGGTCCCGAGGGCCCGAGCGCGACGGACGCCGAACTGGCGGCGTGGGAAGGGTACGTCTACGCCATCGTCTCGCTGGCCGACGAGCCGTTGGTGGGTGCGTGGCGGTGGACCGGCGAGAGGTTCGACCGACTCACCGTCGCCGTCGAGTAAGACACATCAGGGCGACAGCCCTCCACGTCAGTATGACGCAGACCATGTGCGCGGAGGTGATCCACGTCGTCCCGCCGGAGGAACTCGACAGCTACGACCTCGAATCCGACCTTCGGGAGCGGGCCGACGGCCGATACGTGCTGGTCTGTCGCGAGGGCGGGCGGCCGTCGTGGTTCGAGCGACTGGTCGCGTTCCTGCGCCGCGAGCCAATCGAACCGGTGACGCTCGTCGCCGAGACGGACGCCGAGGAGGGAGCCGAAATCGACGTGGCGGTGGCGGAGACGGGGACACCCGGCGTCTACGAAGTCGTCGACTAGATGGCGCAGGTGCTCGCGTACTCCACGTCATCGACGGAGTCGATGGTGTCGCCGTCGCCACACACCGGACAGTCGGGGCGCGGCTCGACGGGCACCTCCTCGAAGGTCATGTCGCCGGCGTCGTAGAAGACGAAGCGGCCGTCGAGCGACTCGCCGTAGTCGAGCGCGAGCTTCACCGCTTCGGTCGCCTGTATCGTGCCGACGACACCCGGTAGCACACCGAGCACGCCCGCCTCGGCACAGCCCGGCACCGTCCCCGGCTCCGGGGCCTCGGGGAACAGACAGCGGTAGCAGGGGCCGCCCTCCTTTGCCTCGAACGTCGTCACCTGTCCCTCGAACCGGAGGATCGCTCCGTGGGCGAAGGGGACCCCTGCGAGCGTGCACGCGTCGTTGACGAGATACCGCGTCTCGAAGTTGTCCGAACAGTCGACGACGATGTCGTAGTCGGCGACGAGCGACTCGACGTTCTCGGCCGTGACCGGGACGCCCACGTCGGCGTCGGCGTGGATCACCTGTCGCTGGAGGTTCGACCGCTCGACAGCGTCGTCGTCGGCGATGCCGAGCGTGCCGATACCCGCCGCGGCGAGATACTGCACGACCGGTGCGCCGAGGCCACCGGCACCGAGACAGAGCACGCGCGTGTCGAGAAGCTCGGCCTGCCCCTCCGGCCCGACGCCGTCCATGATGATGTGTCGGGAGTATCGGTCTAACTGCTCGGGGTCGAGATTGAGGCTCACGACCGGTTTCGGAGATAGAACACCGTAAGGCTGACTCCCTCGCTCGCACACCGTGAACGACTGCAACCCCTGCGCTATTGTTAATTGCTACCAATACTTCTGCTGTATGCGGCTTTGGCCCTGTCGAATATTGAGGACATATATGCCTTTGGGGATGGTATTATAATGCTCCCTCTTCTAGGATAGCTCGGATTATGGTCCAACCAACCGACACGCAATCGCTCATCCTCTGGGTCGGTACCCTAGGGATGGCGCTCGGTACCGTCGCGTTCATCGCGATGGGCTGGGGCGAGAAGGACAAGGAAATGCAGGAGTTCTACATCATAACGACGTTCATTACGGCGATCGCGTTCTCGTCGTACTTCAGTATGGCCACAGGCTTCGGGCTCATCGAAGTCGAGGCTGCCGGCGAAGTCCTCGACATCTACTGGGCTCGCTACGCTGACTGGCTGTTCACGACGCCGCTCCTGCTGCTTGACCTCGCACTGCTCGCGGGCGCAGACCGCAACACCATCGCGACGCTCATCGGTCTCGACGCCGCGATGATCATCACCGGCCTCGCCGGCGCGCTGGCGACCGCAGGTGCCGCAGAGCGCATCGCATGGTGGGGTATCAGTACCGGCTTCTTCGTCGTGCTGCTGTACTTCCTCGTGTCCGCGCTCGGCACGCAGGCCGCAAAGCAGTCCGGCGACGTCGCGTCCACGTTCTCGACGCTTCGGAATCTCGTCGTGGTGCTGTGGACGGCGTATCCCATCGTGTGGATCATCGGGACGGAGTCGACGCTCGGCATCGTCAGCCTGAACGTCGAGACGGCGCTGTTCGCCGTCCTCGACCTCGCGGCGAAGGTCGGCTTCGGCTTCATCCTGCTCCGCAGTCGTAACGTTCTCGAACAGGCGACCAGCTCGGCGCAGGCGGCCGACTAACGGACGTCTCGCTCCGATTGACTTTTTATTCTTTCGTGCGCCAGTAGCCGCATGGCCGTCCTGAGCTATCTGGGCTTTCACGTCGTCTTCCTCGCGCCGTTACTGTTCGTCCTCGTCGTCGCCGTCGCCACCCGGCGGCTTCGACTCCCACGGGCCCGCGTCCAGTGGGCCGGGATCGCGCTGCTCGCAGCTATCGCCGTCGCGTACACGATACCGTGGGAGGTGTTGCTCATCGGTCGGGGCGTGTGGAGCTACGGCGAGGGGGTGGTTCGCGCCCGCCTCTGGAACGTCCCCGTCGAGGAACTGCTGTTCATCGTCGTCCAGCCGTTCGGTGAGCCACAGCCACATGACGAGCCCCTGTACGACGAAGAGATTCGTGCACAGGAAGAACAGCGCCTCCTCTATCGGTAGGCCGGCGAGCCGGCCCGGTGTTCGCGATCCAGTGGGGGTTCGGCTGGCCGTATCTCGTCGAGCGGTGGCGCACGATAGTCGTCGGCGCCGGTCTCCCGACGGTGTATCTGTGTGCGGCCGACTTCATCGCCATCACCCTCGGCATCTGGGAGCTCTCGCCGGCGTACACGACCGGGCTGACGCTCGCCGGCCTACCGATAGAGGAGGCGCTGTTCTTCCTGTGCACGAATCTCTTCGTCGTACAGGGGCTCGTCATGTGGCTGTGGCTCACCGAACGGCTGGGTATCGACACGCCGACTGCGGCCGCGGTGCCGGCCGAGTCGTGAGCGCGCCGCTGTTTCCCCCGACCCCGGCCCGCGAGACGGTCCGCCGGTGGGCGCTCGCGCCCGGCTGGCTCGCCTGTGGCCTGCTCGCCGTCGTGTTCGCCTTCGAGCCGAACCTGCCGCGGTCGGTTCAGTATCTCCCCTTGGTCGCGTCGACAGTACTGATCGGCCTCCCGCACGGCGCTATCGACCATCTCGTCCCCGGACGGCTCCGCGACACCGGGCCGACGCCGCGCTCGCTGGCGCTCGTCGGCGTACTGTACGCCGCGCTCGGCGGCCTCTACGCCGCCGCGTGGTTCGTCGCGCCGGCCATCTGCTTCGCGGGCTTCATCCTCCTCACGCTGGCTCACTGGGGACAGGGGGACGTTCACGCGGTCGTCGCGCTCGCGGGCGGCGACCACCTCCGGAGTCGGGGCCAGCGCGCGCTCGCGGCGGTCGTCCGCGGTGGCTTCCCGATGCTCGTGCCGCTGGTCGCCTTCCCGACCGAGTACGAACGGGTCGCCCGAGCCTTGGTCGCGCCGTTCACCGGCGACACTGACGTGCTCGCTCTGGCGTTCACCCCGGAGGCACGGGTCGCCGTCGGCCTTGGCTTCGCCCTACTGGTCGTCGCACACCTCGCCGTCGGCTACGCGCGCCGCGACGAGGGAGCGGGTTGGCGGCGCGACGCCGGCGAGACGCTCCTGCTCACCGTCTACTTCGTCACGGTGCCGCCGATACTCGCCGTCGGGATCTACTTCTGTCTGTGGCACGCCGCCCGCCACGTCGCCCGGCTCGTCCTGCTCGACCCGCCGGCGGTCGACGCGCTCTCACGCGGGGCGGCGACCGAGGCAGTCGCTCGCTTCGGAAAGCAGGCCGCGCCGCTCACGCTCGCCTCGCTCGCGCTGCTGGGCGGACTGTATCTGCTCGTCCCGGCTCCGCCGACCGACGTGGCCGGCTTCGTCGGGCTGTATCTCGTCTTCATCGCCGCGCTGACGCTCCCGCACGTCGTCGTCGTCGCGTGGATGGACCGCGCGCAGGGAGTCTGGTCGCCGCGCGGCGTCGAGTGAGCTACTCCTCGTCGAAATCGAGCGCGGCGGAGTTGATACAGAAGCGCTTCCCGGTCGGGTTGGGGCCGTCTTCGAAGACGTGACCGAGGTGGCCGCCACAGTCCGCACACACCGTCTCGGTGCGCACCATTCCGTGCGAGCGGTCCTCGCGGAACTCGATGGCTCCGTCGACGGCGTCGTAGAAGGAGGGCCAGCCGGAGCCCTCGTCGTCGAACTTCGTGTCCGAGTCGAAGAGGAGTGCGCCACAGCCGGCGCACCGATACTCACCGTCGTCGTCCTTGCCGATGTACTCGCCGGTGAACTTCGGCTCCGTCCCCTCCTCGCGGAGGACGCGGTACTCCTCCTCGGTCAGCAGTTCGCGCCACTCCTCCTCGCTCTCGGGAAGCTCCTTGGTATTGCTCATGGTTCGGGTAGGTGCCCAACGGACTTGTATCCGTGCCCGCGCCGCCCGGGTGGTGTTCAGATGTGTGGGTCGTCGCTCGACCAAGTGACTGCGGTGGGTGGGACTGAAAGGGGCCGGTCGCTCGACGAAGACGGGCGACGTAAGGACCGCAGGAGTGAGCGAAGCGAACGATGAGGACCGTGGTTCGAAAGACGGTATGCCGTCTTTCGTCATCCCAGAAATCTTCGATTTCTGGAGACAGCGAGCCCATCGAGTCGAGCGACCGGGGGCTTTCTACACTTCATTGTCCTCATAGTCCCCGGAGCCACTCCTACCTGAACATCACTCGTGGTCCCGTCGCCGAAAGATCACTCGTCGTATGGGTGATACTCTCGATTCGCCCGGTCGGTAGTTCTCCGGTAGGCTGAAGATGGCACGGCCGGTGTCACGAGTATGCGATCCGAGGAGGCGATTCGCGAGCGCATCGCGGCGCTGGAGTCTGAGTACGACCGACACGACCCGCCCGTGTCGGCGCTGGAAGAGGAAGCGGAAGTCGCGCTTCTGCGCGCCATCGAGGAGCTGGAGTGGGTTCTCGAGGAGTTCGACGACGAATCGTTCACCCAGTAACAGTTTTGCCGCGAATCCCCTACGTATTGGTATGCTCGGGGACGTGGCGAACCTCGGAACGATTGCGCTGTTAGTCGCGCTCGCCGCGGTCAACGCTCCCTTCTCCGTCGCACTGCTCCGGTGGCACGACGACGGTGACGAGCGCGCCGACACCCGAGACGGAATGATGACGCCGGCAGTTATTAGCCGTCCCCGTTCGCCCTCCGCAGTATGCCGACCATCGAACTGACCGAAGAGCAACTCGACCGACTCGAAGCGGTACGCGACGACGTAGCCGAGACACTCGGGGGACCGTACGGCCACACGCGCGTGCAGGACGCCGTCGAGTATCTCCTCGACACGTACACCCCGCCGGAGGATGGGGCTATCCCCGACACGGACGACGGCGTGGAATCGACCGCCGACGATGCGATAGCTGAGAGCGCCGACTCCACCGACGGCGGCCTCGCGTCGCTCGAACCTGTCGGCTCTGCAAAGGCCGCCGCGCTCGAACGCGCTGGCTACGAGACGCCCGACGACCTCCGAGAAGCAAGCGTCAGCGAACTCACCGAGATCAGCGGCGTCGGCGAGACGCTGGCGGAACGCATCCTCGATGCCGTCAGTGAAGAGACGGGCGAAGTCGACGCTGACGCCGCCGAGTCAGCGGGCGACCAAGATGACGGCACGAACCGGCTCGACGCGATGATGAATCTCCTCGCCGAGCACGACGACAAGTGGCACGAGAGCGACGGCGACGAGCCGTACGCGGTGGAACTCCCGGACGGCTCCGTCGAGACGGCCCGCACGAAGGACGACATCCGCGGGATCCTCTTCCGCCACTACTGAGATCTCGCGGACTGGTGGTCGTCGCTCATCGGCGTGCGGTCACGGGCACTGCGCGGACGCGCGGCTGTAAATCCTCCAACGCGAAGTGACAAGAGACTACTCGATGTGGCCTTCTTCACGGAGCTGTGCGGCGTCCTGCTCGTCGTAGCGCCACTCGATGTCACCCTTGCCATCCTGCCAGTCCCACGGCTCGATGAGGACGACATCGCCCTCGTTGATCCACGTCCGGAAGCGCATCCGACCGGGAATGCGACCCATTCGCTCCTTCCCGTCGGCACACTGCACCTCGACGCGCCCGCCACCCAGCATGTTCGTCACGACTGCGAACTGCTGGTTATCGTCGGGCATCCGAAGCGGCTTGCGCCCGCTGTCTTCGCTCATTACTCTCAGTTGTCGGCGCAGATAGTTAAGGGGTCGTATCCGCCCGCGAGTCCTTTTTGATCACAAACGACAAGTCGATGCGTTATGGGTCTGCTTCTACTCGACCAACTCGGCTTGCCAAATTACGGCGTATACCGCTGACACGCACCTCGCGAGTTTATCTGCGCTCAATCTGATGCTTGAAATTCCTCGTTCCGTGTCTCAGCCTTTTGTTTGAGCTCGCGGTCGAACTCATCGCCGTCGCGACCGTAGTGGACGCGTCGATGACAGTTCGGACAGACAGCGATGACGTTCTCAGGATCGTCCGGCCCGTCATCACTGAGCCGCTGGATGTGGTGAACCTCTAAGAACGGGTCATCGTCGCCGTCGACGAACGGTGCTGGCTCTTCACAACCTTGACAGACGCCATTTGCAACACGCAGCGCGAAATCCTTCACAATATCTGACCGCTTATATAAATGTCTGTCTGTCGAAGAGTTAGATGATGATACGCCTGAGGTCGGTGGTCCTGTTGGGCTACTCTGCTTCGCCTTCTCAAACAGTTCCTCCTCAGAAAGACTGCTTGCCGGGCCAGCATCGATATGGATTTCTGTGCCACCAACTGGGACTAGTCTAAACCTGATTCCGTCTCGATTCTCCCCATTCTCGTCGGGTAAGGTATCCCACTGGTGTCCGTCATATTCGTACTCGCCGGCGTAGGTGACAATCCACGGATACTCAGTCTCTTCGAACAGGTGAACCGACTCTTCTCGCTCTTTGTGGACGCGAAGCGCCTCGTTTCCACCTTCCATCGTCATATCTCCTTCAGTTCCTTCGCCAGAGTACAGGAAGGAACCATCATCTAGGAACTCATCGTCGTAACCGTAATTCTCGCCAGAACCACCTGTAAAGATGAAAATCAAAGGGTCCTCGCTTGGAGTTGCGATACCTCGATAGCGCTGTCCGCCAAATTCATTGTGAAGTTCCCAGCGGTTGTACTTCTGACTCACTTCAAAATCGAGAGGATTGTCGGGAATGGCAGCGATATCTATCTCGCTCGGCTGGTAGTACCAACCGTTGCTCAATTGTTTAATACTGGAATCATCATTCCTCAACAGGTCCTGTTGGACTGTCCGGATACGATGCTTCCACTCTGGCTGCGTACTGTCTGTGCTGCATGTATCTCGGCAGAGAATTGAATCATTGCACAGCTCAGTGTATTCCTGATACACTATCGAGTACACATCCTCGGTTTCGTGAAATCCAGCTGGAACACAGCCAAACTCTGAATCTCGAAGCTTTTTGTATAATTTCTTATATGATTCTGTCACTCTATTGATTAAGTATCATCAGGGAAATATAAATTTATGTGTTGACTGGACAGGTCGACCTCATGATTTTAGGCGTTCTATGTATAGATCTACTGGATTTGAGCCGCGGTTGATTTGCTCGCTTCATCCGTCTGTCGCCCATCTGTACATGTCACATTACACTAATTGATGCCGTTCACAGAACAAGTGGGCCCTGCCGGATTTGAACCAGCGACCACTCCGTTATGAGCGGAGCGCTCTAACCGGACTAAGCTAAGGGCCCTCGTTCGGTTTCAACCAGTGCGCGGACTTTAGCCTACCGAACCGTGGAGCGCGAGAGGACGCCGCCTCCAGGGCTCGAACCTGGGACCACCTCGTTAACAGCGAGGTGCTCTACCAGCTGAGCTAAGGCGGCTCGTCGCACCAGTTCGTACTCCGATTCGACAAATAGGGCTTTCGTTTTCGGGGACGGGCGCACCGACACGGGTTTGAGAGCCGGCCGCGAACGCGGGGTATGAGCGAGACGCCGTTCGAGTCCGTCGTCGGACAGGTCCGCGAGCGGGTGACGCCCGACGACGACGAGCGCGAGCGGCTCCGGGCCGCGATCGACGCGCTCCGCGAGCGGGCCGAGGCGGCCGTCGCTGACCTCGCTGTCGACGCCGACGTGCTGTCGGTCGGCTCCACGGCGCGGGAGACGTGGCTCGCGGGCGACCGCGACATCGACCTGTTCGTCCGGTTCCCGCCCGATCTCTCCCGCGAGGAACTGGAGTCCAACGGGCTCGCGGTCGGTCACGCGGTCCTCCCGGACGGCCACGAGGAGTTCGCCGAACACCCCTACGTGAAGGGGAACTACGAGGGGTTCGAGGTGGACTGCGTACCGTGTTACGATGTGGACTCGGCAAGCGACATCCGCTCGGCGGTCGACCGGACGCCGTTCCACACGAGCTACCTCGAATCGCGACTCAACGCGGAACTGGGGGGCGAGGTGCGCGTGACGAAGGCGTTCCTGAAGGGGATCGGCGCGTATGGCTCCGACCTCCGAACCAGAGGGTTCGCGGGGTACCTCGCGGAGCTACTCGTCTGTGAACACGACGGCTTCCGGGAACTGATCGAGGCCGCGGCCGACTGGTCGCCGCCGGTCCGATTCGACCCCGAGGACCACGGCGCGGCGACGTTCGACGACGCGCTCGTCGTAATCGACCCGACCGACCCGGAGCGCAACGTCGCCGCGTCGCTCTCGGAACGGAATCTCGCGCGGCTCGTCCACTACGCTCGTGACCTGCTCGCCGACCCGCGGACGGACTTGTTCGAGCCGCGCGACCCCGACCCGCTCGACGCCGCGGCGGTTCGCGAGCGGGTCAGCGAGCGCGACACCCACCCCGTCGCGGTGCGGTTCGACGCCCCGGATATCGTCGACGACCAACTGTATCCGCAACTCGATAAATCGCTCGCGGGCTTGGAGGATTCCCTCGCACGACAGGGGTTCGACCCGGTGCGGAGCGCCCGCTTCGCCGCGGACACCGCGGTGTTGTTCGTCGAGTGTGGCGTCGCGGAGCGCCCTGCAGTCGAGCGGCACGTCGGGCCGCCGGTCGGCGTCCGCGACCACGCGCGCCGCTTCTACGAGACGTACGCGGACGACGACACGGTCACGGGACCGTATCTCGACGGCGACCGCTACGTCGTCGAGCGCCCCCGTGACCACCGAACGCCCGAGTCACTGACACAGGCCGACGCGCTCTTTTCGGTGTCGCTCGGGCCGGCTGTCGAACGCGCGCTCGAATCGGGGTACGACACGCTCGCCGGCGAGGCGGTCGCCGAACTGGCCGACGAGTTCGGAACGGAACTGGCGCGGTACTTCGACCCGGTGCCGTAATCAGAGGCCGTGTGCGTCACGCACGTCGTCGAGCACCGACCGTGCGCGGTCGCCCGGGTCGTCGTCGCCCGGCGCGGGCTCGTAGCCGTCGAAGACGCTGTTCACCTTCCAGATCGACTCGGAGAGCGCCTCCAGCCCGTAGCCGCCTTCGAGGACGAACGCGAGCGCGGCGTCACAGTCGTCGGCGAGCGCTCGCAGCCGCGACGTTAGCAGACCGTACCCTTCCGTCGAGACGCGCTGCCGGGAGATTGGGTCCTTCTGGTGGGCGTCGAAGCCGGCGGAGACGAGCAGGAGGTCCGGGTCGTGGGCGCGGGTGACCGGCGCGACGGCCTCGTCGACGGCCGCGAGATACGCCGCGTCGCCACAGCCGCTCGGATACGGCACGTTCAGCGTGGTTCCCACGCCCTCACCCCTCCCCGTCTCCTTCAGATTCCCCGTCCCGGGGAACAGCCCTCGCTCGTGGATCGAGGCGTAGAGCACGCGGTCGTCGTCGTAGAAGATGTCCTGCGTCCCGTTGCCGTGGTGGACATCCCAGTCGAAGACGGCGACGCTGTCTACGTCCGGCCGGTCAAGCGCGACGGCCGCCGCGACGGCGGCGTTGTTGAAGAAGCAAAAGCCCATCGCGTTGTCGGCCTCTGCGTGGTGGCCCGGCGGCCGGCCGAGCGCGAACGGCGTCTCTCGACCGTCGGCGCCGTCGAGGGCGGCGTCGGCGGCCCAAAGCGAGAGTCCCGCCGAGGCGAGCGCCGCCTCCCACGTCGCCTCGACGGCGACGGTGTCGGCGTCCCACGTCCCGCCGCCGTCGGCACAGAACGCCTCCAGCGACTCGACGTACTCCTGTTCGTGTACCGCGAGCGCCTCCGTCTCGGTCGCGAGCCGCCCGGACTCGTAGACGACGCCGTGTTCGCGGGCGAGTCCCCGCTTGACGGCGCGGAGTCGGTCGGCCGTCTCCGGGTGACGCTTGCCGGTGTCGTGGTCGAGACACGCTTCGCGGTAGCCGAACCTCATTCCTCGTAGTACGGCTGTAGCTCGAAGTACGTCTCGATGTCCTCCTGTTTCACTGTCCGTCGGTCTGCGTGGTGTGCGAGGACGGTCGCCGCCGAGGCGACGGTGTCGGCGAACGACTCCAACCGTGCCGCCAGCGCGACCCGTGCGTCCCGGGCGACCCGATAGCGGTCGTCGATGTCGAGCCGTGCGATCCGGTCGACCGGCGCGATGGGGAGTTCCAGCGCCTCCTCGTCGTCACCCTCGACGTCGAAGTCCTCTACCATCAGCGTCTTCCGGTTCCTCGCCGTCGCCTGCTCTGCTGCCGCTCCCGCCAGCTCTGCCCCCCGATTCTGGATGCGACGGGCCAACTCCTCGACGGCCCCGGCGCTGACGCGCAACTCCCCCGCGTTCCGACGAATGATGGTATCTACCGGGGCGAACGGTAGCTCAACGCTCATAGCACCACGACAGTGCGATACCATCTTAAAATCTCGCGTTCCTCGGTGGGTAGTGTTCGGACAAGCGCAATTCAGTTGGATGAGTCAGTGACAGGGTGTAGAAAGCCCCCGGACGCTGCAGTCGCGCGGCTCGCTGCGCTCCGTAGCCTCCCTGCGGTCGGCTTTCGGTGCTTGCATCTCCGTGCTTCCCGCAGCGCCCGGCCCCTTTCAGTCCCACCCGACCGCAGTTGTTCAGTCAGCCATCGCGTATCTGAATGACAGCCTCAGCGCGTATTGGTCGTCCGATGCGTGGTCGCGTCTCTCCGGCTACGCCACGCCCAACGCTTCGTAGGCGGCCTCGTGATTCCCTGCGAACTCGTCGAGGAGACCACGCACCCTCTCGCGGAGCGCCGGGGTGACCGTCGCCAACACCATCCCCTCGTCGGGTTGGCCGTAGACGACACTCGCGTCGTCGGGAAGCGCGAGCACCGCCGGGAGCGCGGCGAGATCCTCTTCGCCCTGAACCTCCACGAGCGTGGTCGCGTCGGCGTCGATGCCCTCCCGGAGTGCGACGAGCAGCGCCTCCGCGAGCGCCCCCGACGGCGATTCGACCCCGACCTCTCTGTCGAAGCCGGCCACTGCATCGCGGATCTCACGGCGCACCCGCTCGCGTTTCGTCTTTCCGTCCACGAGCGCGACGGACAGATACCGCCCGGCCTCCAGTAGGTGATAGGTGACCACGTCCCCGACTGCGACCAGCGGCTCGCCGGCGTCCGCGAGGAGCGCGTCGGCGTCCTCGTAGATGGGACCGAGCGGCTCCTTCAGCTCCGCGCGAAGCTCCGGGCGCAGTTCAAGCAGGATGGCCATTACCTGACCTTCAGCGCGTACTGTCCCGGCTCGTCGATTTCCATCTCGGTCGCTATCTCCGAGTCCTCCGGGTGAGTGATGACGACGTAGCCCGCCCAGTCTTCCGTGAGCGAGTTGGAGCCGCAGGCGGGACACTGCGCCCCGTCATCGACATCGAGCACGCGATGACAGTCACGGCAGACGAGTCGCTGCGCCATCAGTCACCTCCCGCGGCGCGCTTCTGCCGCTCCGCTTCGAGCCAGTCGTGTTTGCCGAGTCCCACCTGCTTGCCCGTCAGCCCGATCTTCGAGTCGCGGGGATTCCGCTCGTCGATGCTCTTGGTGACGATGCGCGTCCGGACGGCGTCGCCGACGGTCAGCACGCGGTTCGAGTCGCGCGAGGCGAGCTGCTGGTTCTCCCCGTCGTAGGCCAGATACTCGTCCGATATCTGCGAGACGTGGAGCAGGCCGTCAACGGGGCCGATGCCGACGAACGTGCCGAAGTTGACGACCTCGACGACCTCGCCGTCAACGACCTCCTGCATCACCGGGTCGAAGGTGATGGCGTCGAACTCCGCCTCGTAGTAGACGCTCGGGCGGTTGGGGACGACCGCGCCCTCGCCGACATCGTGCACGTCGATGACGGTGACGACAGAGCCGACCTCCTCGTCCATGCGTCCCTCCAGCTTCTCCTGTAGCAGTCGTTTGATGAGCGCGGGCGGTACCTCCGGTTCCGTCTGATCCGGCAGATGCTCGGGGGGCACCTCGACCGTATCCTTGAGCCTGACTTTCTTGTACATTAGTTCGGTATTGCGAGTTTCGTCCCACTCCGTAAACAGATTACGGGAACGCCGGCGTCCGCGAGCCGACGCCGCAGGGGCCGGTCGTTCGTCACCGCGTACGCGCAGTCGCGGGCCAGTTCTAACACGGCATCGTCGGCGTAGTCGGCGTCGGTGGACACGACGGTACAGCGGTCAGCGAGATCACGGCCGACGGAGGCCGCGACCGCCTCCTCTCCGTTACCGTCGGCGAGTTTCTCCAACTCGGCGACGACGGCTTCCGGCACGACGGTCTCGTAGCCATCGAGGAGCCGGTCCAGTTCGTCGAACAGCCGCACGTCGGATTCGACCGGCATCATCAGCGCGTTCGTGTCCACCGCGACCCTCATTGAAGCGTTCCGACGCCGATGAGCCGCCAGCGCGCGCCGACGCGTCGGTTGATCGCTATCTTCGCACCCTCCGCCGCACAGACGGGCCGCTTCAGCGCGACCTCTGCTTCCGCCTCGCGGGCCGAGGTGACCGAGCCGACCGTCGTGGCGGTGCCGACCGTGAGCATCAGCGGCTCGCCGGTCGAGATGGGCTCGATCTCCTCGTCGACGCTGACGACCCGCTCCAGCAGGTCCACGTCCATCGTGAAGCCGTCGTGGACGGGCGGCAGCGAGTCGCTCGGGCCGGCGAGCTGGCCGGCCAGCCCGTCGCCCTTCGTCACCGAGGGGTCGAGTCCGGTGCCGACGCCGATGAGTCCGCCCGGCGTCGCCGTATCGACCGTCTCGCCGCCGGCCTGCACCGACCGTACCGTCGCCGTCACCGGCTCGTAGCTGTCGTCCACGTCGCGGCCGGGACGGATTTCGATCTCGTCGCCGGCTTCGAGCGTCCCCTGGGCGAGCGACCCGCCGACGACGCCGCCCTTCAGCTCCTCGAACGTCGTCCCGGGGCGGTTGATGTCGAACGAGCGAGCGGCCTGCAACTGTGCGGGCGCATCGGGGTCGCGCTCGGGCGTCGGAATCGTCTCCTCGATGGCGTCGATGAGCACGTCGACGTTGATCCCCTGTTCGGCGGAGGTCGGGATCACCGGCGCGTCCTCCGCGACGGTTCCCTCGACGAACTCCTGTATCTCCTCGTAGTTCTCGCGGGCGCGCTCGGCGTCGACGAGGTCGATCTTGTTCTGTGCGATGACGATGTTGTCGATGCCGATGATGTCGAGCGCCATCAGATGCTCCTCCGTCTGGGCCTGTGGCACCTCCTCGTTGGCCCCGACGACGAGCACGGCCCCGTCCATGATGGCCGCGCCCGACAGCATCGTCGCCATCAGCGTCTCGTGGCCCGGGGCGTCGACGAACGAGACGGTCCGGACGACCTCTGTCTCCTCGCCGTCGACCGCCTTCTCGACGGTGTAACACTCCGGCGCGTCGACGCCCGGTCGCTGTCGGAACGTCGCGTCGGCGTAGCCGAGCCGGATAGAGATACCGCGTTTCATCTCCTCGGAGTGTTGGTCGGTCCACGCGCCCGACAGCGACTCCACGAGCGTCGTCTTGCCGTGGTCGACGTGGCCGACCAGCCCGATGTTCACCTCCGGTTGTTGGTGGTTTGCAGTCATTGAGTAATTGTGATGAGTTCGCCCCGTGTGCCTGATAAACCTACCGTGTCGTATGCGTGGCTGACCGACGGGAGGCCACGATAAGACGAGCGGGAGGAGCGTGGCGACGGACGGCCCCACTGCGCGGGTCTTCCGAGAGCTGCGTGGAGGGGAAGACGTACTGCCAGCGCCACTCGGTGCCGTCCGCACGAGTCGGTGGCCGACACGCGGGCAAACTGGACAGTCAGATTACAGAAGTGAAGTTCGGCTAAGAGTTTAGCCCGTGGGAGCGTTGGCAAGGGTATGAGTGATTCACCCGCCGACGACGCCGACTCCATTCTCGCCTGCGAGGAGTGTCTCCCGCCGGCCGAGGCGTTCGCGGTCGTGGGCAACGAAACCCGACTGTCGATCCTAGAGTCGCTGTGGGAACTCGACCGCCCTGCCGCGTTCTCCGATCTCCGCCGCAACGTGGGGATGTCCGACTCGGCACAGTTTAATTACCATCTCTCGAAGCTCCGCGGGCAGTTCGTCCGCAAGACCGACGACGGCTACGAGTTCCGCTCGGCCGGTCGGTCGGTCATCGCGGCGGTGCTGTCCGGCACGCTGAATCAAGACCCACAGCTCCAGCCGTTCGAGGTCGACGGCGAGTGTGTTGATTGCGGCGCGTCGCTGGTCGCCCACTACGAGGACGAGCAGGTCCGCATCCGGTGTGCCGACTGCGGCCGCAACCACGGCGGCTACTCCTTCCCGCCCGGTGGATTGGAGGACCGCACCCGCGCAGAGCTGATGGACGCGTTCAACCAGCGCGCCCGCCACCTGTCGTGTCTCTCCGCGGACGGCGTCTGCCCCGAGTGCTCCGGTCGGATGGAGACACACCTGTTCGAGGCGAGCGAGGAGAACGGATTCGACCTCGACGTTCGGGTCGAACACGAGTGCCAGCGGTGTCACCACACCATCTACTCGTCGGTCGGCTTAGTCCTCCTCGACGACGCCGAGGTGGTTTCCTTCTACCGGGACCACGGCATCGACCTCAACACTGTCCCGTACTGGACGCTGGAGTGGTGTGTCACCGACGAGTACACGACCGTCGAGCAGGCCGGCGACGACGGCGCGTGGCGCATCACGGTCGTCGTGCCAGTCGACGACGAGGCGCTCGTCGTCTCGCTGGACGGTGATCTCGACGTGCTCGACGCCGAGCGACGGCCCCGGTCGGCAGTCGGGGCGTAATCGCCCCGACCCGCAGCGATAAGAGGTTCGGGCGTGTGACCGCGACACATGTCCTTCGACGGGGACCGCGTCTCGACGCTCACCTTCGACTCGTACAGCACCATCGTCGATGTCGGGTCTGCGACCGACGCGCTCGACGACTACGTCGACGACCCGCGACTCATCTCCGAGCGGTGGCGCTCTCACTCGCTGATGTACTCGATGGCGGCCAACGACACGGACTCCTACGAGACGTTCTACGAACTCAACCGCCACGCGCTCACCTACGCGCTCGAATCCGCCGGCGTCGCAACGGCAACCCGGAGATGCTCGACGCGATGTTCGACGTGGCCGACCTCCACGACGACGTGGAGGGGTACATCAGCGCCGACGAGGTGGAGACGTTCAAGCCGGACCCCGGTATCTACCGGCACGCTGCCGCCACGCTCGACGTACCAATCGAGGAGATCGCCCACGTCACCGCCGGTTGGTTCGATGTTGCGGGCGCGGAGGGTGCCGGCATGCAGGGCGTGTGGGTGAACCGCGACGACGGCCCGTACCCGAACTTCGGGCCGCGCCCCTCCCTCGAAGTGGACTCGTTCACCGGTCTCGCCGACGAGCTCGGGCTGTAGCCACAGGCGGTGTTCAGATACGCGGGTCGTCGCTCGACCGTGCAACCGTTGTGGGTGGGACTGAAAGGGGCCGACCGGTCGCGGAGCGAGCCGACGGAAGCACGGCCGGAGGCCGCGCGCACCGAGGCGCAGCCCGCGAGCGGGAGGGGGCTTTCTACACCTCGTTGGTCGAAGAGTCTCCGAACTCACCCGTATCTGAACACTACCGTAGCCACAGGCCCGAAGTGCTTTTCGGGCGGCACGGCGTTCTCACTGGCATGAGCGACTTCGACCGCGAAGCCGAGCGCGAACGGCTCCGCGAACAGTTCGAGGAGGATAAGCAGAAACGCGAGCAGTCCGAGCGGATGTCGGAGCTCCTGTTGAAGGGCGCGACGATGACGAACGTCCACTGTGACCGCTGCGGCGACCCCATCTTCCGCTGGGACGGACAGGAGTTCTGCCCCACCTGTCAGGGTGATCCCGGCGGCGAGCCGGCGGCGACCCCGAGCGGCGACGAACCCGCCGCGAGTGACCAACAGCCGGCACAGCCACAGCGAACGCCGCAGGCATCGGACACCCAACCTACCCCTGACGACGCCGAATCGACCGTTGAGGTGGAGCCGGAACGGCCCGCCGACCAGCCGACTGACTCACCGGCGGCCGACCAGCCGACCGACGCGGACCGGACGCCCGCACACGAGCGCCAGCCGCGCCGAGTGCCGGCCGAGACGGCAAGCGAGGCGACCGACGACCTCGCGGCCGCCCGCGCCTCGCTCGGCCGGACGCTTGCAACCCTCGCCGAGCAGGCAGAGCGTTCGGACGACCTCTCGCGAACCCGCGAGTGTCTGACCGCCGCGAAGGAGGCCGCTGAGGCGCTGGACGCCGCCGAACAGGTGCGCTAACCCGCGTAGTCGCTCCCGACGACCTCGCGTATCCGCTCGGCCGTGACCGGGCCGACGCCCTCCACGTCCAGTAGTTCTTCCTCGTCGGCCGTCACCACGTGCTCGACGCTACCGAAGTGTGCGAGCAGTGCGCGGGCCGTCACGGGGCCGACCTCTGCAATCGAACTGACGACGTACTCCTGCTGTTCGTCCAGCGTCTTGTCCGCCTTCTCGCCGTGGACGCGCACCTCGCGGTCGGACGCCTCCTGCTCGCGGCCGGCGATAGTCGCCAGCAGTTCCGTGGTGTCGTCCTCGTCGTCGGTGAAGAGGACGCTCGCGCCGAAGTCGACCGCGAGCGACGCGAGCGCGCCGCGGATGGCGTTCGGATGAACGTTGCGCTGGCCGTAGAGGTCGTCGCCCTCAACGACGACGACCGGCCGGGCGTAGCTCCGGACCGCGTCGCCGACCTGCTCGAACATCGAGCGGTCCTCGCCCAGCAGCGTGTCGAGGAAGTCCGCCGTCGTTTTCCGCTCCACGACGACACGGTCGGAGAGCACGTAGTCGCCGACGGCGAGCGTTTCGAGCCGCGTCTCGATGCCGTCGCGCGTCGAGAGGTCGCGCGCGATGGTCGAGTCGAGTTCACGCTGGTCGGCGACGATTTCGACGCTCTCCTCGTCAGTGCCCGCGACGGCGGCCACGGCGTCTGCGTCCTTTGCTTCCTCGGCGTCGTCGTCCACGCCGCCTGTGTCGCCGTGTTTCGCCTCGTCCCTCGCCTTATCATCGCTCGTCTCGCCATCGCTCGTCTCGCTATCGCTCTCCTCGTCGGCGAACGAGCCGAGTCCGGCCTGTCCCTTCTGTTCGGGTTCAGCAGCATCGGCGCTGGCTTCGGCTTCGTCCGCGTCACTGCTCGCGTCGTCCGCGTCGCCGCCGAACTCGTCGAGCGATCCCTGCGTGAGTTGAGCTTCGACCTCGCCGGCCATCCCCTTCAGCTTCCGCAGTTCCTCTTCCATCCGCTTCTCCTCGTTGCGGGACATCCAGAAGAACGCCTCGTCGCGGGTGTCGTCGGCGATGAGCACGACGACCTTCCCTTCACTCGCACGGCCGGTGCGGCCCTTGCGCTGGATCGAGCGAATCCCCTTCGGGACGGGCTCGTAGAACAGCACTAAGTCCACGTCCGGCACGTCCAGCCCCTCCTCGGCGACGCTGGTCGAGACCAGCACCTCGAACTCGCCGGCGCGGAACGCGTCGAGCCGCTCCGTCTGCTCCTTCTGTGTCATCCCGTCGGACCCCTCCTTGTCCCCTTGGCCGACGAACCGGCGCGTGTCGAACGACTCGTTCAGGAACTCCGTCAGTGTCTCCGCAGTGTCGCGGCTCTCGGTGAAGACGATTGCCCGCGACCCCTCCTCCAGCCCGAACGTCTCCGCGAGCAGGATGCGTGTCTTGCGAAACTTCGGGTGGAGGCCGTCGAACTCCTCGGCGAGTCGCATCGCCTTCTTCACGCTCGGTTCGGAGACGAACCGCTGGCTCGCCTTCGACGACCCGGAGGAGCGGGCCTGCTCGCGCTGTCGTTCGAAGTAGCGGCGGAGCGACTCGACGGACTGGGTCTCGACGAGTTCGGTCGCCCGGCGGAGCTTCATCACCTCGGCGTGGATACTCATCCCCTTGTAGCCCGCCGAGTCGTCGTCGTTCATGAGCCGCTGGAGCCGGCCGCGCGCCGTGTTCAACTGCTTCTGGCTCATGTTCGGGTCCGTCGAGTTCACGACGCCGAGCTTCTGTAGCTCCGTCAGCCGGTCGGTGATGACCTCGTTGAGCGCGTCGCGGATCGCGAGCACGTTCTCCGGCAGGTCGACGTGTTGCCAGTCCACCTCCGTCTGGTAGGTGTGCTCGGCCACGTCGGCGTCCTCCTCGGTCATCACCTCCACCTCCGCGAGCCCGAGGTTCTCACAGACGCGGAGGATCTCCTCCTTGTCGCCGCCGGGACTAGCGCTCATCCCGGTGACGAGCGGCGCGTCGGCGTCGGCGTGGTAGCGGTCGGCGATGTAGTTGTACGCGTAGTTACCGGTCGCGCGGTGACACTCGTCGAAAGTGAGATGCGTCACGTCGGCAAGGGAGACGCGATTGCCCACGAGGTCGTTCTCGATGACCTGCGGGGTCGCCATCACGATCCGCGCGGACTCCCAGAGGTCGGCGCGGTCGTCCGGGCGCACGTCGCCGGTGAACACGACGATCTCGTCGTCGGGCACGTCGAGTGCGTCGCGGTAGAAGTCGGCGTGCTGTTTGACCAGCGGCTTCGTCGGCGCGAGCATCAGCGCGGTGCCGCCGCGGTCCGCGAGTCGACTCGCCGTGACGAGACACGACACCGTCGTCTTGCCGAGACCGGTCGGGAGACAGACGAGGGTGTGCGTCTCGCGTGCCGCGTCCGCGAGCGCCGTCTGATACGACCGGTCTTCGAGGAACCCCGGCGTGATGAGCGGGCCGTCGAGATAGCCGGCGTTCGCATCGGAGGCCGCCATTACCTACGTTAGCCCGCTAACGGGCAAAAGGGTTCGCGTGGCGCGGTGGAAGTGGAGCCTCGCAGCGAGCCGCGCGACCGTAGCGACCGGGGGTTTTCTCCACCGGTTGCTGGTCTCCTCAACTGAATCGCCGTTAGCCGAACACCACCGTCTGCGCGGGGGTGCGGCGAGTAATCACGTCTTAGTACCGCCGGCCGCTATCGAGGTCCATGTGGGAGGTGTGGAGCGTCCTGCCGACGGTCGCGTGGCGGATCGTCAAGGTGACGGCGTTCATCGCGCTGGGGGTGAGCCTCGCGAACCTGCTCGTTGCCTTCGGTCTCGTTGAGCGGGTCGCCCGCGTCTCGAAGTATCTCACCCGCCCCGCAAATCTCCCCGACGCGGTGGGCACGGCCATCGTCACCACCGCGGCCTCGACCACCGCCGGCTACGGGATGTTGGCCGAGTTCCGCGAGTCCGGGCGGCTCTCCGACCGCGCGACGCTCGTGGCCGTGACCATCAACACGTTCTTCGGCTTCGTCCAGCACATCTTCACCTTCTACGCGCCCGTCCTGATACCCATCCTCGGACTGGAGGTCGGCCTGCTGTACGTCGGATCGCGCGCCGCTATCGCGCTCGCTATCACGCTGACGGGCGTGGTCGCTGGCGCGGTGCTGTTGCCGACACCGAGTGTGTCGCCGCGTGCAGTGGAGGCCGACGGTGGCGAGACAGGGCACGACACTGACGAGCCAGCACGCCCGACCGATGTCGGCACGGAGTATCCGCCGACGACGCGTGGGAAACTGCGGTATGCCGTCCGCGAGGGGTACGCGAAGACGCGCGACATCCTCCCGCGATTGGCCGGCATCTACGCGGTCGTCGCCGTCCTCACCGCGAACGTGGATGTGACGCGGGCGACGAGCGCGGCCGAACCGCTGGTCGGCGTGCTCGGACTGCCGGGGGCCGCGGTGCCCGTCATTGCGGTGTTCACGCTCGACACGACGAACGGCGCGCTGTTCCTCGCGTCCCTGCCGGCGGGCACCTTCACGCCCGAGGGTGCGGTGGCGACGATGCTCGTCGGGGGCGTCGTCTCCTTCGCCGTCTCCACGTTCAAGCGCTCCATCCCGTTTCAGTACGGTATCTGGGGCGCGGAGTTCGGCTCGAAGGTGATCGTCGTGAACACGACGCTGAAGATTGGGTTCATCGCGAGCGCGGTCGGCCTGCTGCTCTACGGCCCCGTCTGACTCGCCGAATCGTGGTACTGTATAACATGAACAATCATGTAAGAACACGAAGATTCATTACAGATACGCTCATCGAGGGAGATACACATGCTCGCTGTACGCACGCTTCGCCGTTAACTCTCCAGTACCAGTACAGTCTGTAATCGATCTGCTTCGACCCACATGAGCACGACCACATCCACGACACGACCCCGA
This sequence comes from Halobacteriales archaeon QS_9_67_17, assembly GCA_003023185.1. Classification (GTDB taxonomy): domain Archaea; phylum Halobacteriota; class Halobacteria; order Halobacteriales; family Haloarculaceae; genus Halosegnis. The sequence continues at coordinate 22,789 of PXSB01000068.1, forward strand.
GCCGGCAACCGAACCGAGACGCGAACCGACGACGCCCGCTGGACCGACGAGCGGCGTCTCACGACCACCACCGCCCCGCGCACGTTCGACTACCGCCGTCCCGAGCGGCTCCCGAACGCGACCGACGACACCAACGCGTCCGTTCCGCGCTAAGGCTCCTCGTCGACGAGGACGCGCGCTTCGCCGTCGAGCACGACCTCGCCGTCGTCGGTCCGGACTACCGTCGTCAGCCGGTAGCGACCTTCGGACAGATTCTCGGCGACTTCGAGTTCGGCAGTGACGCGCTCGCCCGGTCGGACGGGCGCGGTGAACTCACAGTCCTGTCCGAGATAAATGCCCATGCCGGGGAGTCGCGCGACGGCGGCGGAGACGACGCCGGCCGTGAGCATCCCGTGGACGATGCGGCCGCCGAAGCGCGTCTCTCGGGCGTACTCGTCGTCGAGGTGGAGCGGGTTGGCGTCGCCGGTTGCCTTGGCGAACGCTTCGAGGTCGGCGTCCGAGAGCGTCTTCTCGAAGGTGAACGTCTCGCCGACCGATAGCGAGCGGTCGTCGGCCTGCGGCCACGGCTCGCTCGTCCGGCCCGCCTCGCGCCGCGTCTCGCTGTCCTCGAACCGCCAGTCGACCGCGTCGTACAGGTCGCCGGGGTCGACCGACGGCACCTCGCTCTCGCGGTCGCGCTCCGTGGCGTACGGGAGGACGTACGCCAGATCCGTCGCAGTCAATATGCCGGCGAGGCCGTCGTTCTCGACGACGAGCAGGTGGTGGACGCCGTGGTCGCGCATCGTCGCCGCCGCCTGCGTCGCGGTCGTCCCCGGCTCAACGGTGACGAGCGACTCGCTCATCACTGCGGCGGCCCGCTCCTCGTCGAGGTCGACGCCTTCCGCGACGGCCTGACTCAGGTCCCGACTCGTGACGATGCCGACCGGCACGTCCGCCTCGTCGGTCACGACGACGGAGCCGACGCTCGTGCCGTAGAGATACTCGGCAACGGCGCGCATCAGCGCGGCCGGCCCGACGGTCTCGACATCCGTACTCATCAGTTCGCGAGCGGACAGCGGCGGTGACATGTCGGGGGCGACGTGATGGGGCTACAAGAACCATCCGGACGGGGGTTGACCACTGTTCGACGGTAGCGGTGTTCAGACACGCGGGTCGCCGCTGGACTGCGCAACTGCGGTGGGTGGGACTGAAAGGGGCCGCCGGCTCGGCGAACCCGGCCGACGCAAGGACCGCAGGAGTGAGCGAAGCGAACGACGAGGACCGTAGCGAGGCCCGGGAGTCGAGCCGGCGGGGGCTTTCTCCACCCTGTTGCTGGCCCATCCAACTGAATCGCCTCTATTTAAACACTGCTCTCTGACGACCCGGACAGGGTTTACACCGAGCGAAGCCGCATTTGGAATGTGACCGACGAGCAATCGGAGTTGTCGAACGCAGAAATACAGACGCGACTCCGGTTCCTCCGGATACAGGAGCGGACGGCGAACGTCGAGAACAGGGAAGCCATCGCTCGGAAAATCGACGAGCTCGAAGCGCGGCTCGACTGTAGTAGAGATCGAACGCGATGACACACCCGACGGGCACCCTGTTTCCGTCGGGGTGTGAATAGTTCCGATATCTACTACCCGTCAACGAACAGCAGCGTCGCCACCCCGAGTAGGATTGCGGCGACGTACGCCGGCTGCGCGCTCGCGAACGCGAGTAGCTCCGCCGCCGTCGCCTCCGGTCCGACGCCGAGATACGTCGCCGCGCTCCCCCCGACGGCGACGAGGCCGCCGGAGAGTCGAAGCGGGTGATTACTCAGCCAACGACCGACAGCCGCGACGGGACGCGTGAGGAGACTCATCTACCCCTTCGTTTCGCGTGGAACGGCAAAAAGTCGCGTACGACGACCGGATGACGCGCGTCAGACGCCGGTCACTCGCGCGTCACCAGCCCGCGCTCCGCGAACAGATCAAGCAGTGCCGGCATCGACGCGACCACGTCGTCACAGGCCGGCTCGACGGCGGGTTTCGGTTCGAAGCCGACGGCGAGTCCTGCGACCTCCAGCATCGGGAGGTCGTTCGCGCCGTCGCCGACGGCGACCGTATCGGCGACTGGAACGCCGCGGTCGGTCGCCAACCGTTTGAGCGCGTCGTCCTTCGTCCCCTCGACGAGCGGTCCTTCCACCTCGCCGGTGAGTTCGCCGTCGGCGGGGAGGCGGTTCGCCACGACGGTGTCGACCGTCGTACCGGCCCGGGCGAGCGCGGCCTCCACGCCCGTCTCGAAGCCGCCAGTCAAGACGGCGACGGTGTGGCCGGCCGCTCGGAGCGTGTCGATAACCTCGCTCGCGCCGTCACGGAGCGCGACCTGATCCCACGCCGTCGTGGCCTCGTCCTCGGAAAGCCCCTCCAGCAAGGCCGCCCGCTCGCGGAGCGACGTGGCGTAGTCAATTTCGTCGTTCATGGCGCGGTCAGTGATGGTTTCCATCTCGTCGGCGACGCCGTAGCGGTCGCCGAGCAGGACGGTCATCTCGGAGTCCGAGAGCGTCCCGTCAAAGTCGAAGGCGACGAGCATGCGCCCGCTCCGCCCGGCGACCGTATGAACGGTGCGGTCCCGGCGGTCCCCCGTGTTTATGTCCCGCGGGCCGAATCGTAGGGTATGGACGAGCCGGCGACCGACCCAGAGGCGCTCGACGAGGAGCTGGCCGAGTACGAGGGCGCCCTCGACGATGTCGACTCGGAGATGCGGGAGCTCGTCGCCGCGCTCCGGGCGGAGACGGACCGGTCGCTCCGGCTGGCGGTCCAGTACAGCGGCGACGAGTGGGATCTGGTCTTCGCCCGCGAGGACGTCCGGGAGCGGTACGTCGAGGCGGAGCTCGAACGGCGAGTCGAGACGCTCGTGTTGAAGGGCCACGGCGACCCGCCCGAGGAGGCGTCACTGCGCGATTTCGGGACGCTCGATGCGGTCATGCGCTGGTACGAGGGCGTCGTCGTCGCTCACTTCCCCGCCCGCGAGTGGTCGGGGTTCGTCTTCACCTTCGACCGCGAGGCGTCGCCCATCGTCGACCTCGCCGACCAGCACCTCGGCGACCGGGCTCAGGACGGTTCGTAGTCGGTCCACGACCCCGGCCCGAAGTCGCCGCCCCGCACCCGGAGCTGTGGCCCGTCGGGTCCCTCGCGGGTCTCGACGGCGGCGTCGAACAGCTGGAGGAGCCGCTGGCGGGCCTCGGCGTCGCCGGGTGTCGTGTCCAGCGCGAACGCGCCCGCGAACCCCGCCGACTGGACCCGTGTCGAGAGCGCGTGGACGAACTGGTACACTCGGCGCAGCTCCGCGTACATGAGCAGCGTCGACAGCGAGTGGAGTCCAACGCGGGCACGGCGGCGCTCGTCGTCGTGGTAACACGACTGCATGAACCCAGAGGCGGCGATGCCGGCGCCCGTCAGGTCGGCCGGCGTCGAGACGTACTCCGTCGTCCCGTCTGTCTGCTCGTCCCCGAAGCCACCCTGACCGACGCAGTCGACGACCGACAGTCGCCACGCGTCGGGGTCGTCGCGGGCACCCTCGAACTCTCGGTGGATGCGGTCGTCCCCGGCCTTGGTCGTCACGAGGATGGCCGACCGGTCGTGGCTCCCGGCGACGATATCGAGTACGAGCCCGCGCTTGCCGGTCATCGCGGGACCGAAGACCAGCACCGAGGTTCCTCGTTCGATGTCACCGGGAACCAGCGGCGAGTCGGGCGCTGCCATCAGTCGAATCACAGCGACCGGACGCTAATGAAACCCGCTGTCCCGTCGGCTGCGGTGTCACGGAAGAAAGGATTAACCACGGCAGGCCCGGCCCTCCGCACGTGAAGGTACTCGTCACGGACCCCATCGCGGACGCCGGTATCGCCCGACTCCGCGACGCCGGCCACGACGTAGAGACGGGCTACGACCTCGACGGCGAGCGGCTGCGCGACGCGGTCGCCGACGCGAACGCGCTGGTCGTCCGCTCCGGCACCGAGGTGACACGCGACCTGTTCGAGGCGGCCGACGACCTCGTCATCGTGGGCCGTGCCGGTATCGGCGTCGACAACATCGACATCGAGGCGGCGACGGACCACGGCGTCGTCGTCGCGAACGCGCCGGAGGGGAACGTCCGCGCGGCCGCGGAACACACCGTCGCGATGGCGTTCGCGACCGCTCGCTCGATCCCGCAGGCGCACGTCCGCCTGAAGAACGGCGAGTGGGCGAAGAGCGACTATCTCGGCGCGGAACTCAACGGCAAGACGCTGGGCGTGGTCGGCTTGGGCCGCGTCGGACAGGAGGTCGCCAAGCGGCTCGGCTCGCTCGGCATGGAGCTGGTCGCGTACGACCCGTACATCTCCGAGGAGCGCGCCGACCAGCTCGGCGCCGAACTCGCGGAGCTGGACGAGACGCTCGACCGCGCGGATTTCCTCACCATCCACACGCCGCTCACGCCGGAGACGGAGAACCTCATCGGCGAGGACGAACTCGCGGCGATGGACAGCGGCTACGTCGTCAACTGCGCCCGCGGCGGCATCGTGGACGAACCGGCGCTGGCCGCGGCCGTCGAGGACGGCACGCTCGCGGGCGCGGCGCTGGACGTGTTCGGCGAGGAGCCGCTGTCGACCGACTCGCCGCTGCTCGCCGTCGACGACGTGGTCGTTACGCCGCATCTGGGCGCGTCCACCAGCGCGGCACAGGAGCACGTCGCCACCTCCATCGCCGAGCAGGTGCTCGCGGCCTTCGCCGGCGAGCCGGTCGTGAACGCGCTGAACGCGCCGTCGATGGACGAGGCCGCGTTCCCCCGCGTCGAACCGTACATCGACATCGCCGCGACGGCCGGCAAGATCGCCGTCCAACTGCTCGACGACCGCATCGAGGCCGTCGAGGTGACCTATGCCGGCGACATCGCCGACGAGGACATCGATCTGGTCACCGCGAGCGCGCTGAAGGGCGTCTTCGAGCCCTCGCAACTACAGGTCAACAGCGTCAACGCGGGTCAGATCGCCGAGGAGCGGGGAATCGAAGTCTCCGAGACGAAGCGCCACCAGTCCGAGGACTTTCAGAGTCTGGTTACCGTCTCCGTACAGGGGACAGACGACGCCGTCTCCGTCTGTGGCACGCTGTTTGCCGGTGACGACCCGCGCATCGTGCGCGTCGACGGCTACCGCGTCGACGCCGTCCCCGGCGGCCGGATGGTCGTCGCGCGCAACACGGACGAGCCGGGCGTCATCGGCCGGATCGGGAGCGCCATGGGCGAGTACGACATCAACATCGCCGGCATGTTCAACGCCCGCGAGACCATCGGCGGCGAGGCGATGACCGTCTACAACGTCGATCAGGAGATTCCGGAAGCCGCGCGCGAGGAACTGCTCGCCGACGAGCGCATCAGTGACATCACCTACATCGAACTGAACGGCCGGGACGACGCGGGCGAGTAGGTTTCGCCCCAGTTACGACTCCGGATGGCAGAATCCCATCGCCTCGCGGACGCCGTCGCGCTGGCCGATGAGCGTGATGCGGTCGCCGTGTTTTAGCTCGAAGTCGGCCTCGGGCACCTGTGTCTCACCGTCCCGTGCGACGAGTGCGATGAGTGTCCCCGCGGGAAGGTCCGGTCCCACGTCGTCGATGGTGCGACCGATCAGATCCTCGCTCGTCACCTCGATCTCCTGGACGTCGCCCGACCGGCCGAGTTCGCCCATCCAGTTGGCGAGCGCGGGCCGCTCGATGGCGTTGTCGAGCGCCTGTGCCGTCGCGAGCGCCGAGGAGATGGTGCGGACGCCGAGATCCTCGAACGCCTCGACGTTGTCCGGGTTGTTCGCCCGTGCGATGATGGTCTCGGCGTCGAACTTCGAGTCGGCTAACTGTGCGACCAGCAGGTTCACGTCGTCGTCGCCGGTCGCGGCAGCGACGATGCGGGCGTTGGCCGCGCCGGCCCCCCGTAACACCTCCGTGTCCGTGCCGTCACCGATGTGGACGGTGTGGCCTTCGTTGCGGGCCCGTTCGACGGTCGTTTCGTCGCGCTCGATGACGACGACGTTCTCTCCCCGGTCTTCGAGGCGGTCGGCGAGCGCTCGGCCCACCCGCCCGCCTCCGATGACGAGTACGCGCATTGGTATGATGTCGAGGAAGCCGGCGATGTACCGCGCGAGGCCGCCCTCGAATACGACCGTCGCGAGGATGGTGAGGAACACGACCCCCACGAGGAGGGTCGCGCTCGATTCGAGCTGTGCCGCTCGGGCCGCCTCACCGGCGGCCTGTAGCTCCGCTGCCCGGGTCTGGAGCTCGATAGCGAACAGCGTCGCGACCGACGCCGGAATGATACCACGCGGACCGACGAAGCTCATGAATATCTTCTCGCCGCGCGTGAACCGGTCGCCGACCGTCGACAGGAAGACGAGCGCCGGCCGGATGACGAGCGCGACGGCCGCGACGACCGCCAGCCCCGGGAGTCCCAACCCGAGGAGGTCCTCGAACCGGAGCAGCGCCGCCAGCGCGATGAAGACAAAGGAGAGGACGACCAGCGTGATGTCGCCCTTGAACTCGGCGATGTCCTCCTCGTAGGGGACGCCGAGGTTACCGAGAATGACGCCCGCCGTCGCGACGGCCGCCACGCCGGCCTCCGCGAACACCGTATCGGCGATAGCGTACGCGACTAGCGCGCCCGCGAGCACGAGCAGACGGGCGTTCTGCGGGGCGTTCCCCGGCGAGAGGTCGATGTATCGCAGCAGATACCAGACGACGAATGCGACGACGACACCGACCAACAGCCCCACGCCCAGTCGCTCGACGAACAGCGTGAGGAAATCCAGCGGCGAGGTGCTCGTCGTGACGATGACCTCGAAGACGACGACGGCGATGATAGCCGCCGTCACGTCGTTGACGATCCCCTCCGTCTCCAGTGCGGTCTCGACGTGGTCGCGGGCGGGCACCACCTCGAGTATCGGCGTGATGACCGTCGGCCCGGTCGCGACCAGCAGCGCCCCGATCAGAAACGAGATGTCCCACGGGGCGTCGAAGGCGAACTTCGTGACGGCGGCGGTTCCGACCAGCGCCATGAGCGCGCCCACGGTGACGAGTCGCGTGTTCTCCGCGGGCGCCTCGCGGAGCTTCTCGATCCGCAGGTGGAACGCCCCCTCGAAGACGATGATCGCCACGGAGAGGCCGACGATGGCCGGCAGTGCATCACCGAACGAGGAGCGGGTAAGCACACCCAACCCCTCGGGGCCGAGCGCGATGCCGGCCGCGATGAGGAAGACGATGCTCGGCACCTCGAACCGGTCGGCGAGGATCTGTGCCCCGACGCCGAGGCCGATGATGGCCGCAACACTGGGAATGAGCAGGCTCGATCCGCCAGCCATCAGACACCCTCCATCGCCCTCGGCTTCGCCGTCGGCGGTAATAAACGTCCGTATCCCGACAGCGGTAGTGCCCAGATGCGTGGGGCGTCACTCGGTCGGGAACCCGTGTCAGGTGGGACCGAAAGAACCGGTCGAGCGGCCGGGAGCCTTCTACCCCTCCGTTGTCCGGCTGGTCTCCGAACTCACCTATCCGAGCCTTCCATCGCTCGCGTGTATCGGTAGTAGAGCGAGCGCATCATCCCGTCGGTATCACGCCCCATCAGGACGGTAACGTCCTCGCCAACTAACGTCTCCTGCACTGGCTCGAACAGTAACTCGCGCAGCCCGAACTTCCGCTCTGGCGAGCCAATCGACGTGAAGTCGTGATTCTGGGCCTCTTCGATGATGGCAGCAGTCGGGTCCGTGGCCTCACGGAGTTCGGTTTCAAACTCGACCTCTCCGAGGACGTGCGCCGCGAACGTCAGCAGGTCTCTCGCATCCCTCCGCTCCTCCTCGGACGCGTCCGGGGGGACGACGTGCAGCACCGTGACCGACGCGTCGAACGCGCGAGCGACCGCCCGAGCCGCCTCCGAGGCGAGTGCAGCGTGCGGCCCTGTCCCCACCGGCAGGAGTATCGATTCAATCGGCTCTGCGGTCGATTCGGCCAACGAGGCGACGGTGTGGCCTTCGACGTCCGGGACGTACAGCGCACCTGTCCCCGCTCGGTCGCCGATGTTCTCCACGAACACGTCACACTCGGCCTCGTCGAGTACCGTATCAATCGTGCTTTTGCCCAACAGCCGGCTCTCCTCGAACCCGGCTCCTCGGAGGAGAAGGACAGCCGTCCCGTTACTGCCGAGCGCGGCGAGAATCCCTCGTGTCGTGTCGGTCACGACTCGTACCAGCGCGCGCACCGATACCGCCGGGTCGATATCCTCCGCGACGCTCACTATCTGCGCCAACTGCGTCTGTCGCTCGGTGACGGGTTCGGGGATAGATCGCTCGTCTCTGTCTCCGCCATCAGACCGCGTGTACTCTCGCACCCGTTCGGCCGTGGTCTCGTCAGCGACCTCCGCAATCCCGAGCAGGAGCACCCGTCCGTTGTTGTCGTCGGCCAGTGCTATCGCCGTCTGAAGGAACCGGCGCGCGTTGATCCCGGTATCGCCGTCGAACAGGTCACCGACGACTGGCACTACGACGGTGTACTCCGGCCGACGGATGACCCCTCCACCGTATCCGTGCGAATCCGCCTCGGATTCGGCGGACACCGTCGGAACGGTAATCGGAACAGTGGCCTCGGTGCTGTCTGACATTCTCACCCCTTGGTGAACGCATCCGTGATACGGTCGCTGGCCCCGCCCTTCGCGAATATCGTCACCGTATCGCCCGCCTGAATGTCGGACTCCCCGCGCGGGATGTTGAGTTCGTCGTCACGGACGATTGCCACGATCACCGTCTCCTCCGGGAGGAGCCCGTCGGCATCGGCGTCGACCAGAGTGAGCCCGGCGATTGGGGCGCCCTCGTCCACCGTCAGCTCGAAGATCTCCCCTCCGGGACCGACCTGCATGGAGTCCTGAATCGCTGGTCGTTGCACGGCACGGTAGAGATACTGCCCGTTGAGTTCGTGCGGGCTCTCGACGACGTTCACGCCGAGGTTTCCGAACAGCTCCATGTGTTGCGGCTCGTTTATCGAACTCACGAGCGTCTCCACGTCGTACTGTTTCCCCAGCATCTGAATCATGAGGTTCACGGAGTCGTTTTCCGTCGTGGAGATCAGTGCGTCGGACTCCTGTACCCCTGCTTCGAGCAGGATCTCCTCGGAGGCTGCGTCCGCGTTGATGACCATGCAGTCGTAGGTCGCGCTCGCCGCCTCGGCGAGCTCCTGATCCCGTTCGACGACGACGACCTCGTGTTCGTCCTGCGTTGCGAGTTCGATGACTTTGCTTCCGGTGCGGCCTGCGCCGACGACGATGATGTACATGTGTGCGTGTGAGATGTCCGCTG
>PXSB01000069.1 GCA_003023185.1 Halobacteriales archaeon QS_9_67_17
ACCGTCTTTGGTATCCGCGGGCAGGCACGGCTCCCCTCTGGTCGGTTGCTGTGGATCGCACTTACTATCGGTGTGATCTACGGTATCATGAACGGGCTGTTCTTCGAGGGGCTTAAGTATCTCTCGGCTGGACTCGCAGCGATCATTTTCTATACGTATCCGGTTTACATGTTCGCGATTGCGACGATCGCGCTGAACGAGCGGCTGACTCGGCTGAAACTCCTCGCGCTCAGCATCGCAGTCGTTGGTGTAGGTTTCATTGCTAGTACCAACCCGGCCGGAGCAAATCCAGTCGGCATCGTCCTCCTCTTACTGGCGGCGGTTGCATACGCGACGTACACGACCGGGATTCGGGCGGCCCTCTCGTCGGTTGGCTCGGGGACTCTCACAGCGACCGCGCTGATTGGAACGACACTGAGTATGGTTCCCTATGGCGTGATATCTGGAGGTCTCTCGGTCCCGGCTGGTGTGGACCAGTGGTTACTCGTGTTCGGGATCGGACTCGTTGGAACTGCGGTGCCGATCATTCTGTTCTTCCGCGGTCTCGATCGGATCGAAGCGAGCCATGCGAGCATTATCGGAACCTCCGAACCGATGATGACCGTGCTACTGGGCGTCATGCTGCTCGGTGAGACGATTACTCCGATAATTATCGCCGGTGGTGCGCTCGTTCTCTTGGGAGTAGTCCTGATCCAGCGGGAAAGTCGACGTGCAGAGACAGTCACTCAGTGAGCGAAACATCGCCTGTAGAAATCGGCACGCTGTGCAAGGCCATAGAATCCATTACCCGAGTGAGCGATGTCCGTACCGAAGTATCGTCCCGCCGTCGTGCATACAACGGCTCGCGCAGCGGTGCGACTCGGACGTTCCACGTCGTCGGGATCTGTTGCTCGCGGCGGCCGTAGATCCGAATCCACACCGACGGTCGCTGATCGAGGACGTCCAGCACGGCGCGTTCGTGCGTGAACTCGCCTGAGCCCACAGACGGGCACGCAACGGTTATATCTACCGGCATCGAAGACGTGCTATGGAATCCACGATCAGACTCGCATCAGTCGACGATACAGAAGAGATTCAAGCGATATACGAGCCGCACGTCTGGGACTCCGCTGTTTCGTTCGAGTTGACGCCGCCATCGGCTGAAACCATCGAGCAGCGTATTCACGATACCATCGAATCGCATCCATGGCTCGTCTGTGAACGAGGCAGTGAAGTAGCCGGATATGCTTACGCTGGGCCACATCGGTCACGGGAAGCGTACCAGTGGGCTGTCGAGAGTTCGGTATATGTTCATCAGGACCACTGGCGCGCAGGGATTGCTCGCGGGCTCTACGAATCGCTGTTCGAAGTCCTCGAACTACAAGGGTTTCAGAACGTCTACGCTGGGACGACGCTGCCGAACCCGGCGAGCGAGAAGTTCCACGAAGCGGTGGGGTTCGAGTCCATCGGTGTCTACGAGAAGGTCGGCTACAAGAACGGCGACTGGCACGACGTGAAGTGGTCGCAGCGCTCGCTCGGTGAGCAGGCAACTGCTCCAGACCCGCCGCTATCTGTTTCAAAAGCCCGCGAGCACGACCAATGGCACAGCGCACTGACGACCGGCCAATCGTCGATTCAGTCCTGATTCGTTGAGAGCTGCTACTGAATGAAGAGAGGGAAGAAATCTCTTGAGCTGGAATGTATGGTTGTGAAGGTTGCGAGACGACAGCGTTCGGCGCAATCGAGCACACCGGCCCGCTACGACAGCACCGCTTCGAGCCGGTCAATGAGCGACGCGTTGCCGACGTGGACAGGCACGCGCTGGTGGAGTTCGGTCGGCTCTACCTCCAGCAACGACCGCGTCCCGTCCGAGGATGCGCCGCCGGCCGTCTCGACGATGTGGGCGACGGGGTTCCCCTCGAACTGGAGACGGAGCTTTCCGTCGGGTGCCGATTCGAGGCCCGGATACGCGAAGACGCCGCCGTAGGTGAGCACCTGATTCACGTCGCCGATCATCGCGCCGCCATAGCGGAGCTTCAGCTCCTGTTCGATTGTCTCGGCGTAGCCCGCGAAGTCGTCAGGCCAGTCGGGGACGCGGCCGCCGAAGCCGTACACCGTCGGGTCGTCGGGGAGGGTCAGGTCCTCAGTGAGTACGGTCCGGTCGCCGTCCTGTACGAGATACTCCGTCACCGTCTCCTCATGGGCGGCGACCATCGTCGTGATGGGGCCGAACAGGACGTATGCACTCGTGACAAGACTCGTGCCCGGCGCGGGCAGCGGCTCGTCGTACACGCCGACGATGGTGCCCATCGCGTTGTTCGACTTGAGGTTCGAGGAGCCGTCGAGCGGGTCACAGGCGACGTGGTACGGGCCGTCGTCTTCGACGACCGCCTCGCGTTCCTCGCTGGCGTAGCTTCCAACGGTATCGAGCGCGAGCAGTCGCTCGCAGAGCAGTTCGTCCGCGTACTCGTCGGCCGCGAGCTGTCGGTCGCCCGATGGATTCTGCTCGTCGGCGTAGGTACGCCGCTCCGGAAGGCCGTCGCGGATGTCCGGTGCGGTCGCTGCGACCGTCTCCAGTACGTTCATTCCGCGCGGGCGAGCGCCTCGTCCACGCTCGTCTCGTCGAAGATGACGGCTTCGAGCGCGTCGAGGATGCGCGTCGGGTCCTCCCGTTGCCAGACGTTCCGGCCGACGGCGAGACCGACGCCACCCGCGTCGATGACGTTCTTTACCGATTCGAGGAACTCGCGGTCAGTCGTCTTCGAGCCGCCGGACATCACCACGCGGGTCCGGCCGGCCATCGAGACGGCGTGTTCCATCGCCGCCTTCGAGCCGGGATACTTCACCTTCGCCACGTCCGCGCCGAGTTCGAGCGCTTGCCGGGCCGCGTAGGCGATGGTGTCGGGTGCGGTGTCGTTCTTCAACCCCTGCCCGCGCGGATACGACCACATCACGACGGGCAGGTCGTGTGTGCGGGCGGCCTCCTGTGCCTCGCGGAACTCCTCGGCCATCTCGATCTCGTGGTTGGAGCCGCCGTAGAGCGTGAAGCCGACGGAGGACGCCCCCAGTTCGGCGGCGTACTCGACAGAGCAGTTCACGGCCGAGTCGGGTTCGCCCATCCAGAGGTTCGACGTGCCGTTGAGCTTCAGGAGGAGGTCGACGTTCTCCTCGTAGGAGGGGTAGTACGATTCGGCCACGCCCTTCTGGACCGCCAGCGACGTGACCGCGGGGTGGGTCGCCGCCTCAAACGTCCGCGCGGGGTCTTCGCTGCCTTCGAGCCCCTCGAAGTCCACGGGACCGTGTTCGAGGCCGTGGTCGTACGCGAGGATGAGCACCTTGCCGTCCCGGGCGAGCGGGGAATCGTCGAACGGTTGCATAGGCGACAGTCGGATTAGCTCCACAAAGAAGCTACTGATACCGCGAACGGGGGTGTTCAGATATGCGGGTCGTCGCTCAACTGTGCAACTGCGGCGGGGGGGACTGAAAGGGGCCGGTCGCTGCGGGAAGCACGGCGACGCAAGCACCGCAGCCCGACCGACGGGAGGGCGAGGCGCGCAGCGAGCCGCGCGACCGGAGCGACCGGGGGCTTTCGACACCCTGTTGCTGACTCATCCACCTGAACTGCCCTTTCCTGAACACTATCCCGTGAACGGCCACGCGCCGACCGCGCGGAATCTACTTGTCACGACGGAGCGAACCGCGGGTGTGACCAGCCACCGACTCACCAACGGCGACGGCACCGGCCTGCGGCTTCACGCGGCAAACGACGGAGGTGAGGAAGCCGTGCTGTTCGTCCACGGCGCGACGTTCGGCGCACGTCCGGCGTTCGCGGCACCCGGCTACTCGTGGGGGAGCGTGATCGCCGGCGTCGCCTGCGAGCGCGGCGCGGCGGTCGACTCGGTGACGCTGTACGCGCCGGTGTACCGGCCGGACCCCGAGCGCGTGAGCGACTTCGACCCCGGCGACCCGCCCGCCGCGCGGCGAACCGTCACCCGGACCGAGGCGCGCGAGCGGTGGGACGCCCACCTTCCGGAACCCGCCCGCTACCGCGACGACGCGGCTTTCGACGCGTTCTGGACCGCGCTCCACGACGGGCAGGGCGTCACCGCTGACGAGCCGACCATCGAGGCACCCAACGGGACGCTCGTCGACCTGACCGCGGCCGCCGAGGGGGACCTCGCGTACGATGCCGGCGAAATCACCGCTCCGGCGCTCGTCGTCCGCGGCTCGCTCGACCAGACTGCGACGCGGTCGGATGCGCTCGGTCTGTTCGACGCGCTCGGATCCGAGGACCGGGCGTACGCCGAGATCGCCGGCGGCTCGCACTTCCTCGGGCTGGAGCGACGACGCGAGGCGCTGTTCCGCCGGGTCGCCGCCTTCCACGACCGGGTTGGGGAGTGACGCCCCAGTCGCGCGGTGGCGCGCGTCCGGCAGTCTTTACTCGCCACCAGCTAACTCGCGACCATGCGAGGGATCGACGAGACAGCGACGGTCGGCGTCGTCGGTGCGGGCACGATGGGCAACGGCATCGCGCAGGTCGCGGCGACGAACGGGTATGACGTGGTGATGCGCGACATCGAACGGGCGCTCGTGGAGGACGGTCTCGACGCCATCGACGAGTCGCTCGGACAGTTCGTGGAGCGCGACGAGCTTACCGCGGCCGAGAAGGAAGCGACGCTCGACCGGATCACCGGAACGACGGAGCTGTCGGATCTCGCCGCCGCGGACGTGATAATCGAGGCGGCCGTCGAGAAGATGCACGTGAAGCAGGAGGTCTTCGCGGATCTGGACGAGGTGGCGGACGACGACGTGGTGTTGGCGACGAACACCTCCACGCTCTCGGTGACGAGCATCGCGTCGGCGACGGACCGCCCCGAGCAGGTCGTCGGGCTTCACTTCATGAATCCCGTGCCGCTCATGACCGGCGTCGAGGTGGTGACGGGCGAACGGACGGCGAGCGAGACGACCGCGTTCGCGCACGCGCTCGCCGAGTCGCTCGGCAAGGAGACGTGGGAGTCCGACGACAAGCCCGGCTTCGTCTCCAACCGCATCCTGATGCCGTGGCTAAACGAGGGGATTCGGGCGTTCGACGAGGGCGTCGCCACGAAGGCGGACATCGACCGTGGGATGAAACTCGGGACGAACGTCCCGATGGGGCCGCTGGAGCTGGCCGACCACATCGGACTCGACATCTGTCTCGACGCGACGGAGACCCTCCACGAGGAGTTGGGCGACCGCTACAAGCCGGCGTATCTCCTGCGCCGGAAAGTCGAGGCCGGCGACCTCGGCAAGAAGACCGGCCGCGGCTTCTACGAGTACGAGTAAGCCGTCGCTGGGGGGCGAGCGGCCGAAATAATCCTCTGGCGGACAGCGCGTACCCCTACCCGCGTCCGCCGTCACCGGTAGTCTTCGTGAGAGCGGTATGTGCTTTGTGGGTTCTGGAGCCATTCTGCTCCGAATCGGTCGGGCTGTCGCACGGCGGCTTTGTTGTGGTAGGACACAACGCTTATTTTGTTGTGGTGTGTAACATCAGTCGTCGATGGAGGCCGGTGACGACGTGCGTGTGCTGGAAGACACGACGCGACACTTCCCCGACGGGATGGTCCTGCGTGTCCGCGTGTTGGCCGTGCCGGAGTCCGAGAAATTCCCGGATGGCGTCAAGTACCGGTTGCATTACGGGACGGCCGACGGAACCACGCTCGTCCGCTACGACAACTCCCACGGCGAACACGAACGGCACACGCGCGATGGACTCGACGACGACTACGAGTTTCCCGGCTACGACGCCGTCCAAGAGGGGTTCTGGGCGGAGGTCGCAGCGTTTCGGGACTGATCGAGTGCCACCACGACTCTCCCAACCATGTCACAGAACACACTCATCGTGACCGTCGAATCGCTCGGCGCGGTCGAACAGCGGACGGCCGAGGCGTTCGAGAAGGCACTCGGCGACGAGTCGCCGGACGCGGACGCGCCGCACCGACTCAGTTTCGAGAGCACCGACCAGCTCGCGCAGGTGTTCACGCCGCGGACAATCGACCTGTTGCAGGTCGTCGCACGGGACGAGCCGGCCAGCATCCGCGAGGCCGCGCGGCTGGTCGACCGCGACGTCAAGCAGGTCTCCGAGAACCTGAACCGGCTCGCCGCGTACGACATCGTCGCGTTCGTCGAGGATGGGCGGGCCAAGCGACCGGTCGTGTCCTACGACGAGGTCGATATCTACCTTCCGCTGGGAGAGTCGGTCGAAATGGACGCCGCACCGGCGTAACCGCGGTTAGAGACTGGGGAACCGACGCAATTCGGTGGTTCGGTGAAGCCGACCTCCTCCCACGACCTTCCAGACCGCGAAAGCGACAAGTGAACACGGTCACAGACGAGGGTATGGACCTCAGCCGCACGCCCGAGCAGAAACAGATCGAGGAGATGGTCGCGGAGTTCGTCGACGAAGAGGTCGTCCCGTGCGCGGCGGAGATCGACAAGGCCGACGAGTTCCCGGCCGATCTCGTGGACGAACTCGCCGACCTCGGGCTGATGGGGATGCCGTTCCCTGAGGAGTACGGCGGTGCCGACCTCGACTACCACGCCTACCCCATGGCGCTGGAGGAGATCAGTCGCGGCTCGGGCGGACTCGGGACCATTGTCGCGGCTCACATCTCGCTGGCCGGCAACATGGTGTACGCCTTCGGCAGCGACGACCAGAAGGAGGAGTACCTGACTCCCCTCGCACGGGGCGAGGACATCGGCGCGTTCGCGCTGTCAGAACCCGGCGCCGGCTCTGACGTGCCGGCGATGGAGACGACCGCCGAGCGCGACGGCGATGGCTACCGCGTGAACGGCAACAAACTGTGGATATCGAACGGCTCCGTCGCGGACACGGTGACGCTGTTCGCCAAGACGGACCCCGAGGCCGGCAACAAGGGCATCTCCTCGTTCGTCGTCCGCCCGAAGGAGGATGACGGCTTCATCATCGAGGGAACCGAGGAGAAACTGGGCGACAAGGGGTGTCCCACCGCCGAACTCCGATTCGACGACGTGTATCTCCCGCAGGACCGGCTCCTCGGTGATGAGGGGCGCGGCTTCGTCCACGCGTTGAAGACGCTCAACGGCGGCCGCATCACCATCGCCGCGCGCTCGGTCGGCATCGCACAGGCGGCCCTCGACGCGGCGAGCGACTACGCCACCGACCGCGAGCAGTTCGACCAGCCCATCAGCGAGTTTCAGGCCATCCAGCACAAAATCGCCGATATGGACACCAAGACGCGCGCGGCCCGGCTCCTGATGCACGACGCCGCCGACAAGAAGATGCGCGGCGAGAGCTTCGCCAAGGAGGCCGCACAGGCGAAACTCTACGCCAGCGAGGTGAGCCGCGAGGTCGCCAACGAGGGCATCCAGATCCACGGCGGCTACGGCTACACCAAGGACTTTCCCGCAGAGCGGTTCTACCGCGACGCCAAGCTCAACGAGATCTACGAGGGGACGAGCGAGGTGTTGCGCAACACCATCGCGGGCGAACTGCTGGATTAACCCACCTGTTCGGTCATCCACTCGTACTGCGTCTCGACGGCCGCGCGGCCGCGCTCCGTGAGCGAGAGCACGTCCGCGATGCCATCGACCTTACGCTTGACGTGACCTGCGTCGACGAGTGCGTTCACCGCGCCGTCGAACTGCTTTGGACGGAGCCGGCGGTCGTAGCGTCGCTGGAGCGCCGTCTTCAGCTTCTGCTTCCGGTACTCGTCGCCGTACAGCAGGATACAGATGTCGCGGCGGGTGCCGCTGGCGAGCCACTCCATACGGGCTACTCGCTTGGACGCGGGGAATGCGTTGTGCTCGGCGCATCCTGTCAGAACCGTAGGGTTCCCGTATCGTGAGCGCGTAGACGACGTATGACCGAGTCCACGGAGCAGGACGTGACGGCGGAGTATTACGAAACCGACGAGGAACGCATCCTCGCATACGAGGCGAACGGCGCGACGGCCGCCGTCGCGCAGAACATCGAGGGGTACGCCATGCTGAAGGTGCGCCCGACCGCCGAGGGCGACGAGCTGGAACGCTACTACGGCTTCGATATGGCGCTCGACCACGCCGCCGAACTGCTGGGCGTCTCGGCACACGACCTGCCGGTGCCCGACGCGGCCGAAGACATGGGGATGTGAGGGCACGTCACAGGAGTTGAACGGCGCGGTCGAAAGCCGCCGGCGCGCGTCACTGTGCCGGCACGCGCTGTTGGAAGGCGTCGAGGAACTCCGCAGGCTCCTCTGCGTGCGGGAGCAGGTCTGTCGCCTCGATGGCGATGAACGCGCCGCCGGCCTGCTCGGCGAGTTCGCGGCCGTAGTCGGGGTCGGGCATCTCCGCCTCGCTGCCCCATACTACCGTGACCGGCGCGTCGAGCGCGGCGAGGTCCGCACCCAGATCCGTATCGAGGTTGAGGAAGCCGCTGATGAACGATGCGGGCGCGTAGCGACTCCCCGGTTGGTGGGCTGCCTGCCAGTCGTACTCAACCCACTCCTCCGTGACGCTCTCCTCGCGAGCGAAGCCGTGGTCGCCGAGGAACCACCGGATGGACGGCTTCGCGGTGAGCGCGTTGTAGATACCCTCGCCGACGACTGGCGCGCGAAGCAGCGACCGGAGCCACGTTCGCTGGCCGGGGAACGCCCGCGCCGTCGGACAGACGAAGACGAACTCGGTTACGGCTACCTCGTCGGCGGCCTGCGCGGCGTAGGCCGCGGTGAGCGACGACGCGACCACGGTTGGCTCGTCGGCCATCTCGCGCAGGAAGTCGGCCACGAAGGCGACGTACAGCGACCCGGAGTACAGCAGTGGTGGCCGGTCGGAGCCGCCGAAGCCCGGGAGATCCGGCGCGATGACGTGGTAGTCCTCGGCGAGTTCGTCGACGACCTCGCGGAACTCGTGGGAGGAGCCGGCGGCGTTGACGCCGTGGAGCGCGACCAGATCTGGGTCGTCGGGGTCGCCCATCTCCGTGTAGGCCACGTCGAAGCCGCGCCACCGGTACGTGGCCTGTTCGCGGTCGAGCGGCGGCTCGAAGCCGTCGGCGTCGAGTCGGCTGTTCGCCCCCGCGACCGCGCCGACCAGCCCGGCGACACCCAGCGCCGCGTGACGGAGTTTCATGCCCGGACGGACGGGTGCGGGAGACAAAAGCTCACGCCTCGCCGTCGCCCTCCGCTCCCGCGTCCGCATTCGTGTCGCCCTTTGTCTCCACTCCTTTCGCATCACCCTCTGCTTCGTCGATTGCCGCCTCGGCGAGCACCGCCTCGACGTCGATCCCCTGTTCGACCGCCAGCGCTTCCACGAGCGCGCGCTGTTCTTCGATCTCGTGTTCCAGCGCCGCCACTCGGTCGTGGGTGTCGTTCATTCGCTCGTTCATTTCCTCGACCCGTTCGCGCAGCGCGTTCAGCCGCTCGAACAGCTTCTCGGCCGTCGTCGCGAGCGTCTGGAGCTTCTTCGCCGTACCGCTGAGTCCAACCATGGTCGTGTTCGATCCGGGATGGTCCTGACGTTTTCCCTTCTGTGAGCCGACAGGCGCGGCCGTTCGACCACCGGACCTGTGGACACCGAACGGTCCCGTCGCGTGATTCTCGGCACGCTTAACCGGTGGCGACTGCCACTCGTAGATATGAATGAAGTACGTGTCGCCCCGACAGCCGGCATCGCCGCCTGCCTGCTCGTCGTCGTCGCGCTCCTGCTCCCGTATCTACTCGTCACCGAGGCGTCGGCCGTCACCGCCTACTACGGTGCGGGCGCTATCACGCCGCTCGCGGCCGGACTGTTCGCGCTCGTCGGCGTCATCGTCTTCGCCGCGGGCCGCGAGGAGCGCACGGACCCGCCGCTTGCTGCCGGTGCCGGCCTCGTCTTCGGGCTCTTCTCGACGGCTGTCGTCGGCGCGTGGGCGCTGACGGTGCCGGGGTCGGTCGCGCTCCAACTCGGCACCGCGGGCGGCACCGTCGCAACCCTCCTCGAATTCCACCGGTATCTCGTCGCGCTCGCCGCCGTGCTCGTCGCCGTGGCTGGCGGCTGGTACGCGCGGGCGCTCCGGCTAGTGTAACCGTCCGTTGGCTACGGCGGCGCTATTTATTGATGCTGTGAATTTGTAATAGAAGGACCGACAAAGACTTCGGAAGCCCCTGCACGCTCGACTCGATGGGCTCGCTGCGGTCCTCATCGTTCGCTTCGCTCACTCTTGCGGTCCTTACGTCGCCCGTCTTCATCGAGCGCACAGCCCCTTCCAGTCCCCCCCGACCGGTCCCATCGTCAGCAATTGCGTAGCTGAACACTACCCTAACGATCTAGTATGTCAATGAAACAGTGTATTGGCAGTCGCGAGCAACACGACCCGACACGCGCCGCTCTGCCCTGCTCGGCGGGCCATCGGCTCGAAGTGTAGAAACGGACGCCGGAGTTGCCCGACCGTTCCAGCACGGGGAGTCCCGGTTGCCTCCTCCACCCCGCGACCCCACGGGCGACAGGTGTCCGCGGGTCCGATGCTCACTTCCGTGCCTGACGGATTGCCCGCGATCAACCGCGTCACGGCTCCCCTGCAGGAGCCGGTACGCGGACCGCTGCCCTCGTGGGACGAGGTTTCGACGTTGGCTCCCGGGGCCCGTACTGGGCGGGTCGCACGTGCCCGGGATTCGGCCCCCGCTAAAGACCATACTGCGGGTGACGAGCGGGGCCTAACCGCCCGACCTAGTCCATCAGAAGGTACCTTGCTTCGCCTTATGTGCCTTTCGGGTACGGAGCCTCGACGCGCGGCGGTCTGGCGCGAGTCGGACGAAGAGACAGACCGCGGCTCAGTCGTCTGCGGGCGCTTCGCTCTCGATTATCTCCTTCGTCTGGACCGCGTCGGCCGCGGCCGAGCGGCCGGAGAGCGCCCGTTGCGGGAACGGGATGGAGATGCCGGCGTCGTCGAACCGCTGTTTCACGTTCGTGATGAACCCGCCGCGCGTGCGCACCCAGTCGGCCCGCGAGGGCTGGTCGATCCAGATGCGCGACTGGAGGCCAACGTACGAGTCTGCGAGCTCGGTAAGACGGACGGTCGGCTCCGGGTCGTTGAGTATCTCCGGGTGGCTTCGCGCCTCCTTGACGATGATGTCGGTCGCCTCGTCGATGTCGTCGTCGTAGTCGATGCCGAAGACGAACTTCAGGCGGAGCTTGTCCTTCGCCACGGGGTTCTTGATGACCTCGTCGGTGAGCTGGCTGTTCGGTACCGTCAGCAGTTCGTTGTCGAAGGTGCGGACCCGCGAGACGCGCAGCGAGATGTCCTCGACGATCCCCTGTCTGTCGCCCCACTCGATCCAGTCGCCGATGCGAAACGGCTTGTCGGTGTAGATGAACACGCCAGCGACGAAGTTCTTTATTACGTCCTGCATGGCGAGGCCGATGGCGAGCGTGGCCGCGGCAGCGACGGTCGCCAGCGACTGGAGGAAGTTCCCGAAGCCGGCCAGCCCGAAGGCGACCGAGACGGCGACGAAGCCGACGAGTACGCCGACGAGTCGCCGGATCGGTCGCTTGGCGTGTTCGCCGAGACCGCGCCGTTCGAGCGTGCGGTTCGTCAGCGGGCGAGCGAGCGACCGTCCGAGGAAGTAGACGACGACGAGGACGGCGACGAAGACGACGGCGACTGCGATGGGGGCGGCGAGCGACCCCGGTACGCCGAGCTGTTCGAGAAACGACGCCACGGCGTCCGGTGCACTGGCCTGCAGCGGGACCATCAGTGGAACACCGCCGTGTGACCGCGCGTCTCGATGAGTTCGGCGTCGACGACGTCGGCCAACTCCTCGGCCAGCGTCGCGGTGGTCGTCCCGCCCCGGGCCGCCCGGAGGAACTTTACCTTCACGAGTTCGCGGTCGTCAAGTTGGGTCCGAAGCTCGTCGGCCACGGCGTCGATCCCACCCTTTCCGACGCGGAGCGTGGCATCCACGTCGTGGGCGCGTTCGCGGAGGTCGTCGTGCATGAGCGGCCGTTCGGCGTCGTCAGGTTTGAAACTTGTCGCTCAGTCGTAGGGGTAGCGGGCGTGCGTCCCGCAGTCACAGGTCACGACGACGGCCCCACCGTGGGTCCGGACGCGGGCGTTCCGCCCGGGGACGAGATACGCGTCACAGTCGTCGCAGGTGAACCGCTTGAAGCGCGTCGACAGTCCGAGTCGGTGGCGCTCGGCGACGCGCCGTGCCCGGCGCACGTACGAGCGGGCGCGGTCGTCCGCTTCCTCGCGGGCGGCCTCACGAGCGAGTTCGTGGAGGCGCTCGACGCGCTCCTCGGGGATGGACGCGGCCATGCGTCGAGCAAGACGGGCCGTCCTCATGTCGATTCCGGTCGCCCCGTCGGTACGCTTTTATCGGCCACGGCAGGAACGTGCGATAATGGGACTCACGTGTTCGCTCCTCGGACACGCGTTCGACGACACCGATGTCGACCGCGACCGGTCGGAGCAAGGCAGCGAGGTGGTCACCGTCGTCCGCGAGTTGGAGGTGTGTCGCCGCTGTGGCGAGACGCGCGTCGTCTCCGAGAACAAGGAGGTCACGTCTATCGTCGAGCCGGATGACGAGGCCGGCCCGATGGCCGAGACCTCCGACGACTCGGGACTCGACGCCCCGGCCGGACTGGGCGGCGACGAACCCCCAGTCGAGCCGGAGCCGTCGCCCGCCGTCGGCGATGCCAACGCGGCGGCGCAGGCAGTGTCGGAGGCGGGCACCAATCAGGAATCCGTCGAGTCGGAGGCCGCGCCCGACCCGTCGGAGGAGGACGCCGAGATACTCGACGACGGCTCCGACGAACCCGAGCGGGAACCCGGCCAGTGGCCCGGTGACGACGCCAGTGACGGCCAGACGGCCGAGTCGGCCGACGGCCCGGTCGACCTGACGACTGAGCCGGACTCGCCCGAGGAGACGCCGGAGCCGGCCGCCGACGCCGTGCAGGACGGCGACTACGTCTGCCCGGAGTGTAGCTTCACCGAGCCGATGGATGCTTCCTCGTTGCGTGCGGGCGACGCCTGTCCGTCGTGTCAACGCGGCTATCTCGAGGCGAGGTAGGGGTCCGAAATCGGTAAACCATCCCCCGCCGAACGCCGTGGCATGGAGGAGTACAAGATGCGGCGCGGGGAGTATCTCGACGAGCGGATCCCCGACATGGAGGCGACCATTGAGGAGTACTTCGGTCCCATCACGGGGACGGAGGAGTTCAAGGGATCGGACCTGCACCTCATCGCCGAGCCGGACAATCCGGTGTTCGAGAAGGTCGTCGTCGGTGCCGTCTCCTACTCCGGCAAGAAGGACAAGCTCGCGGTCGACTTCCACGAGCGGAGCCTCGAAGAGCTGATGGAAACCGGCGACGTGGACGCGGCCGGCGACGCCAACGCCGCCAAAAACGAGTTCCTGCTGGAGGCGACCGGTCGCGATGCGAAGGCGCGCCGCGACTCGATGAAGCGGGACGTGGAGGACGACGCCGAGACCCCCGACGGCGTCGAGTAGCTACATCACGCCCGGTCCCTCGTCGGCGTACGCGTGTTCCGTCAGGAACGCTTCGAGGTTCGCGTACGGCACGAACGCGAGCAGATTGTCCGCCTCGTCGTACAGTTCGACGCCGTTTTCGATGCGCTCGTACTCGTCGGCTTCGAGTTGGCCGTTCGGCAGGATGGCGCGATACACGTCTCCGAGTTCGGTACCGAACAGCAAAAGTTCGGGGCGTCCTCCGAGGGTGCTGTTTAGTGACGCCGTAGAGTTGCGGTGACCGGACTGAGGAAGAGTTTGGAAGCCCCTGTACGCTCGACTCGATGGGCTCGCTGCGGTCCTCGTCGGTCGCGTTGCTCCCGCCTGCGGTCCTTACGTCGCCCGTCTTCATCGAGCGCCCAGCCCCTTCCAGTCCCACCCCGAGCGGTTCCCTCGCCAGCCATCGCGTAACTAAACACGACCCCCCGAACGCCCCAGGCGGTGGTCGTCGGCGCCACTCGATAATGCCGTAGCCGCGACGGAACAGCGCCACGTCGACCGCGAGTACGGCGAGTGAGAGGTCGGCGTTCACGTTCGTATAGCCAGGGAGGCCATCTCTTAATCCAGCATAGAGTGAATAGACGACACCGTCATGATCCAGCCGCTGAGACCGTAAAATAAAAATAGTAAATATATAAGAGAACAGACTATTTCGCGAGAGATCGTTGGTAGAGAAGAATAAAAATACACAAAATTAAGAATGGATAGGTTTTTGTCCCTCACAAATTTCCCAGCATAGATGACGCAATCTTTCTGGAAGCTAACAGCCGGCTATACGGGGTCGTGGTCAAGTTGGGATAGACACGATATCGTATCTATTGGCTGGGATATAGGCGACATCAAAAAAATCCAACAAAATCACCAAAGCACAGACGCAGTCAAGCGTGAAGTCAAATCAAGATTGGAGGACAAATATCCAGACTGGAGCCAAAGGAAAATAAATGGGACTGCTGGGACAATCCTGTCATTCACAGGGGTGCGAAGTGACCGAAGTTACAAACCGGGTGATGTTGTAGTAATCTTTAGACGCCAACGGCTCCGTGGGGAATCCATCCTCTACGGTGTTGGTGAACTGGGGCAATATGAGTACAAGCGATGGGATGTTGAGGAAGATAATCACCCGTATCAGCGGAAGACGAATTATTTAGCAAAGGGGCCTGTCCGAGTCAACGATCTGAGTGAAAAATTCTCCGACCTCCCCTTCCGTGGTACTGAGAACGAGTATAAAGACGCAGATTTAGAGCTCATTGACGAGCTTGTCTCAGAGATACGCGAAATTATTGATTCAGGAGGTAGTGTCGATTTCCGCGAACGCTATTTCAATTATGATGCACTTAGTGAGTCTCACGTTCAGCAGTTTATTAATGACTACCCATCTTCGCTCGACGACCGGCTCGTAGAGATCGACTCAGAGGTGGAACTTGACTCGAACAACAGAGCAGATTTTGTTGGGACAACGCAGTTGGGTCAAACGCTCGCAATTGAGACAAAAGTTGAAACAGCTTCAAAGACGGATATAGACCAGCTACTGCGATATATCGCACTTATGGAAGAGCAATACGATGGTCCGGTCCATGGGATATTGATAGCCGAGGACTTCCGAGACGAAACTATCAGTTACGCACAAAAGAAAGGCATTGAGTTAGCCAAATTCCGAATGCGGCCGAACTTCGAACGAGTATTATAGTTCACATTAGACGATTTCTAATTCGAGGCAGGTCGCTGAGAATAGGGGGTGCCGTAGTAGCAGGCGCTTTGTTCGAGCACCTCGTAGATGGGGACGAAGCGGCCGAGGTTAAAATATTCTGACATGTATCTAATTCGGTCGCGTGTACGTTAGTAGTCGTCTTCGATATCATGGCCGAATACCTGACCGGCGTCGTTCGTCACGCGGGCGTCAACCCCTCGGAGGCGCGTCACTCGATGATGCCGTAGCCGCGTCGGAACAGGGCCACGTCGACCGCGAGCACGGCGAGCGTCAGGCCGACGAGCACGGCCAACGAGAGGTCGGCGTTCACGTCGGTGTAGCCGAGGAAGCCGTAGCGGACGCCGTTGACCATGTACACCATCGGGTTGAGCAGCGACACCGTCCGGAAGACGGGCGGCAGGATGTCCAGCGAGTAGAAGACGCCGCCGAAGAACGTCAGCGGTCGGAGGATGAACTGGTTGAGCACGGTGAGATAATCGAAGTCGCGGGCCCACAGCCCGCCGACGACGCCAAAGGCGGCGAACAGCGTCGTGATGGTGAGCATGAACGCGACCAGATACAGGGGTCGACGCACGGGCACGCTCCCGCCCTCGATGGCGAACGGGACGAAGACGAGACCGACGGCGACGATGATGAAGCCGACAACGATACCCCGGAGCGCAGCGGCCGCAACGTAGGCGAACACCTGACTGGAGTACGCCAGCGGCGAGGTGAGCGTCTCATGAATGTACTCGTTCCAGCGGCCGTGGAAGATGGAGAAGGAGGCGTTCTCGAAGGCGTTTGAGACGGCACCGAGCACCACCAGCCCGGGAAGGATGAACAGGATGTAGTCGAACCCCTGAATCGCGTCGATGCGGTCGCCGAGAATCAGACCGAAGACAGCGAAGTAGAGCACGTTCGTCACCGCGGGCGGGAGGAACGTGTTGCGCGGCCGACGGACGAACCGAAGCACCTCCCGTTTCAGCAGCGAGCGGAAGCCGACGCCGAACCGGTTGCCGAGCGCGTCCTGAATACTCACTGTGACACCTCCGCGTCTGCCGTCCGGGTCATGCCGACGAACACGTCCTCCAGCGACGCGCGACGCACGTCGAGGTCGGCGATGGCGTGGCCGGCGTCATCGAGCGCGCGGATCACGTCCGGCGCGGCCCGGCCGGCATCGTCGGTGGCCACCGACAGCGTCCGGCCGTCGAGCGTCACATCGTTGACGCCCGCCACGTCGAGTTCCGGCACGCCGATGGTGTCGTTGGCCAGCGTGACGACGAGGGTGTCCTCGCCGCGGGCGCGGAGTTCGTCCGGCGTCGCGACCTCGACCTTCCGGCCCGAGTCCATGATCGCCACCCGGTCACAGAGCCGTTCGGCCGTCGGAGTTCCACGTCGACGCCGGCAGTCGGCTCGTCGAGGATGAGCAGGTCCGGGTCGGTGACGAGCGCCCGCGCGAGCAGGAAGCGGCGCTTCATCCCGCCGGAGAGCCAGTCGAAGCGGGTCTCGCGCTTGTCGTAGATGCCGACCGTCTGCAGTGCTTCGTCCGCGCGGCGCTCGGCCTCCGCGGGCGGAATGCCGTGGTAGCCGGCCTTATGTTCGAGCACCTCGTGAATTGGGAAGAAGCGGTCGACGTTGAACTCCTGTGGCGCGAGGCCGATGCGGTCACGTGCGCGCTGGTAGTCGTCCTCCACGTCGTGGCCGAACACCTCGGCGGTGCCGTCGGTCGCGCGGGCGAGGCCGACGAGGACGCTGATGAACGTCGTCTTGCCGGCACCGTTGGGGCCGAGCAGGCCGAAGAACTCGCCGTCCTCGACCTCGACGGAGAGATCATCGAGTGCGCGGACGCTCCCGTAGGTCTTTACGAGACCGTCTGCACGGATAGCAGTCATTATCGGAGGAAGTCGTTCCGGCCGGGTAAACGGCGCGCTTTCCGGCTATCGGCCCAGCTTCTCGCGGGAGATGCCGACGCCGCCCGGCGTGATGATGAGTTGGTCGTCGTCCTTCTGGATGATGTCGCCGCCGACCTCGTCGGCGACCTGTTTGAGTTCGTCGGAGATGTGCTCCATCGTGCGGTCCGTCGTCGTGTGTCGCGTGATGTCCGCGACGACGATGTCGCCGTCGTAGACGGCGTCCTTGATCGGAATGACGTCGTTCTTGTCGCCGATAGTCGCGATGTGAACCTCCGTCTCGGCGCCCGCGGCCGCCTCGTCGAAGTCGTCGGCGCTGAGTTCGACGTAGTCGCCGGTGTTCCGGCCGCCGCCGAGTAGCTTGCTCATCAGTCCCATACGCCAGAATCCCGGTGGCGAGGGCAAAACTCTTGCGTCAGACACGGCCGCCGGGAATAAACGCACTGCAAGTTTGCTGTAGTTTAAAAATACTTAATTTAAGTCCAAAATGACACATGACAACCCATGTCGGGTGACAACGTCTCACGACGCACGGTACTACGGACGGCGGGCGCGCTCGGTGCCGGCACGGTTCTCGCGGCAGGTACCGGCGGCGCGGCTGGAAAACCCCCCGCACGTATCGTCGGGACGACCGACGACGCGGGGAAACGCGCCGCCGCCGACCGGGCAGAGAGCGTGAAACGAACCTTCGACTTCGGCGACGTCGGCAAGGCCGTCGCCGGTCGCTTCGCCGACGAGGCCGTCGACGCCCTGACGGACCGCGACGACGTGCGCTACGTCGAGGCCGACGGCACGATGACAGCCATCGGCGGGCCGGACAAGGACGCTCCGGGCGGCGAGCAGGGTCCGCCGGGTGGCGGCGGCGGGTCGACCTCCGAGTGTCTCCCGTGGGGCGTCGACCGCGTCGACGGCGACGTGACGAACGCCAACGGCGAAACCGGGTCGGGTGCCGACATCGCCATCATCGACACCGGCATCGACGACGACCACCCGGACCTGCAGGCGAACGTCGGCGCGGGGAAGGCGTTCGCCGACTGTCGGGGGTCGAACTGCAACTATCCGTGGTCCGACGACGACAACCACGGGACGCACTGTGCCGGCATCGCCGACGCGCCGGCCGCGAACGGCGAAGGCGTACAGGGGGTCGCGACGGAGGCGACGCTGCACGCGGTGAAGGTGCTCGACAACAGCGGCTCCGGGTCGTACTCGGACGTGGCCGCCGGCATCGAGTACACGGCCGATCAGGGTTGGGACGTTGGCTCGCTGAGTCTCGGCGGCGGCCAGTCGAGCGTCGTCTCGGACGCCTGCACGTACGCGTACAACAACGGCGTCCTGTTGGTGGCGGCGGCGGGCAACGACGGTCCCTGTACCGACTGCGTGGGCTATCCGGCCGCAGAGCCGGAGGTCATCGCCGTGAGTTCGACGGACACGTCTGACTCGCTTTCGAGCTTCTCCTCGACCGGCTCCGAGGTGGAGTTGGCCGCGCCCGGGTCGAACGTCTACTCGACGGTCATCGGCGGCTACGACACCTACTCGGGCACCTCGATGGCCTGTCCGCACGTCTCCGGCGCGGGCGGTCTGCTGATGTCGAACGGCGATGCCAACACGACCGCGCGGGACACCCTCACGGCCAACGCCGAGGATATCAGCCTCGCCAGCAACGAACAGGGGAGTGGCTTGCTCGACGCCGCGGCCGCACTCGGATTGGACTCCAGCGACGACGGCACCGGAAGCTGTTAAAGGGTCGGCACGAACCCTACTTTTTAATCGCCACGGTGATGTAAGTCGTGCTACGGTGGCAGTCACTCGAACAGCGTAGCGCGTCTACGGCGTGACTTGTTACACGAAATGCCAGCGAGTCCTTTCAGACAGTAGAAATAAATTTGAAGTCTTAATCGCTGGAATTTACTATGGGTCAAGATCACCATGGCTGACAACAACGTCACTCGTCGCCGCGTGCTCAGAAGTGCCGGGGCCGGGCTGGCGGCGACGACGATGGCGACAGGCGAGGCGGCAGCGAGCGGGAAACCCGAGCGACACGTCATCGGACTCCGTGCCGGTGTCTCGTCGCGCGTCGCGGAGCGGGCCGCGACGACCGTCCACCGACGGCTGGACTTCGGCGACATCGGGACGGCCGTCGCCGGGCGGTTCCCCGAGGAGGCGTTAGATGCCCTCCGCGAAACACGCGCGGTGCGGTACGTTGAGAAGGACAACACCTACGAGACGCTCGGCCAGTCGCTACCGTGGGGTGTCGACCGGGTCGACGCCGACGCACTCCACGGCAACGGCGAAACCGGGTCGGGTGCGGACATCGCCATCATCGACACCGGCATCGACAGCGACCACCCCGACCTGCAGGGGAATCTCGGCACTGGCAAGTGTTTCGCCGCCGACTGCTGTGGCGAGGCGGGCGGACTGTTCTGTAACACCAACACCAACGGCTGCAATCACCCGTGGGACGACGACAACGACCACGGCACACACTGTGCGGGCACTGCCGACGCTATCGACGACTCGGCGGACGTCGTCGGCGTCGCGACGGAAGCGACGCTCCACGCGGCCAAGGCGCTGGACGGCTGTGGCTCCGGTTCGCTGTCGGACATCGCCGACGCCATCCGCTGGACCGCCGATCAGGGCTACGACGTCGCCTCGATGAGTCTGGGTGCGTCCTCCGGCGATCAGACGCTGCAGGACGCCTGCCAGTACGCCTACGACAACGGGGTACTGCTGGTGGCCGCAGCGGGCAACGACGGTCCCTGTACCGACTGCGTCTCCTATCCGGCGGCGTACTCGACGGTCATGGCGGTGAGCGCGACAACCAAGTCCATGGCCTGCCCGCACGTCTCGGGTGCCGGCGGGCAGCTGATGGCCAACGGATTCACCAACACGGAGGCGCGCGACCGCCTGCAGGCCACCGCCGAGGACATCGGTCTCTCGTCCAACGAGCAAGGGAACGGCCTGCTCGATGCCGAGAACGCCGTGCTTACTGGCTTCCTCGTCTCGACCGACTCGGCGACCGAGATCACCGGCGACTCCGCGACGCTGAACGGCGCGCTCAACGACCTCGACGGCGCGTCCTCGGCGGACGTCTCCTTCGAGTACCGCGAGACTGGCACGTCGTCGTGGACTACCACGAGCACACAGACCCTCTCCTCGACCGGGTCGTTCAGCCAGAGCGTCTCCGGACTCGACGCGGGGACGGAGTACGAGTTCCGCGCGGTCGGGAGTGCCAGCGACGGCGACACCGACACCGGCGGCACGGTCACCTTCACCACCGACAGCGACTGTGCGGACGCCACGCAGTGGCCCGCCGGCTCCGGGCTGAGCGGCAACGAGCATCTCACCACCGTCGACATGGACGGACAGGTCGTCGAGGCCTCCAGCGACGCCGACTACTACGACTTCACCTGTCCCGACGTCGTGACGGTGTCGCAGGGTGGCTCGTTCGACATCGCCGTCGAGTTCGAGGACGCCGGCTACAACAACCACTACGGAAACGTCTACGTCGACTGGGACAGCAACCAAGACTGGTCGACCGCGACCGAGACGCAGATCATGACCGACGTGGACGACGACACGGTCACCTACACGGCGACGGTGAACGTCCCCAGCGACGCGGCGACCGGCAGCACGCTCGCGCGGGTCCGGCTCAGTTGGAGCCAGTTCTACGGCCCCGACACCGATGACGAGTACGGCGAGGTCGAGGACTTCACGGTCTACGTCGAGTAGGTCCGTCGTCGGTTCCCCCGACTCGTGACCCCGGTCTTTTTTACTGGTGTCCCGTGGTGTGGCCCGTGACCTTCAGCATCTGCGTTCGGGAGGAGTACACCGACGAGGACGGCACCGAACAGACCCGCTACGGCGTGGCGGTGACGACCCGCCTCGCCGCGGTCGGCACGCTGTGTCCGTTCGCCAACGAACACGGCGCGGTCGCCACCCAGTCGCTGGTCAACGTCGAACTCGGCGAGCGGGGCGTCGAGTATCTCGCCGATGGCCTCGCCGTCGAGGACGCGCTCGACGCGCTGTTGAACGCCGACGACGGGAAGCCGAACCGGCAGCTCCACGGCGTCGACAGCGAGGGAACGTTCGCCTTCTCCGGCGACGAGTGCCGGCCGTGGTACGGCCACGTCGAGCGCGAGGACTTCACCGTCGCGGGCAACCTGCTGACCGGCGAATCGGTGATCGAGGCGACGGCCGAGGCGTACGAGTCGGCCGACCGTGACCGACTGCTCGCCGAGCGGCTGATCGATGCGCTCGCCGCGGGACAGGCCGAGGGCGGCGACAAGCGGACGGATCTGGAGGTGCAGTCGGCCGCGCTGCAGGTGACGACGACCGAGGGGCGCGAACTCGACCCGTACTACAACGACCTGCGCGTCGACGCGACCCGAACCCCAATCGAGGATCTGCGCGAGACGTACGAACTGGCCGACGAGAGCTTCCAAGACGCGCTCGCGAAGTACGAGGAGGCCTACGAGGACGACAGTCTGGAGTGAGTTCTAGAGTACTGTTCAGCTAAGAGTGACTTCGGAGAGTAGGGGGAATAACGAAGTATAGAAAGCGCCCGGCCCCTTTCAGTCCCACCCACCGCGGTTACTTGGCCGAGCGACGCCCCCGTATCTGAACACCGGTCCCCCCGAAATTTCCGCCCGGCGTCAGACCAGTGCCTTCTGAATCGCCGCCCGCTTCAGCAGGACGAATCCGACGAGGATGACGAGGAAGCCCACGAGCGCCGTCACGTCGAGGACCTCACCCAGCAGCAGGAAGCCGACGACGGCCGCGACCGGCGGCGCGGCGTAGGAGACGAGGTTGATCTCGATTGGCCCGAGTCGCTCCAGCAGGTCGAAGTAGACGAGGAAGCCGAGCGCCGAGGCGGCGACCGCGAGATACAGCAGCGCGGCGAGCGAACGCGTGGTGAACTCGACGGCAACGACGGGTTCGCCGACCCCTGCGCTCGCGGCGTGCATCAACAGCGCGCCGAGGATCATGGCCCACGCCTCCAGCGTCTCGATTGGCATGTCGGCGTCGATGCGGCGGTTGAGCACCGACCCGCCGGCAAACGAGAGAGTAGCGAGGAACACGAGGACGATCCCCGGCGCGACAGAGAGATCCGATGGGTTCGGCTCGGCGAGCAGGACGACGCCGCCGAAGCCGAAGAGGAGACCGAGCGCGCCGAGCGACGTGAGCCGTTCGCTGGGGAGCCAGACGCGAGAGAAGCCGGCCGTGAGCACCGGCGACAGCGAGACGACGATGGCCGCCGCGGCGCTCGGGACCGCCGGGTCCGTCTCGCCGACGAAGAGGAAGGCGTGGTAGGCGGCGATCATCAGCGTGGCGGCGACGAGCGTGCTCGCCCACTCGCGGCGACCCGACGGGACGGCGTGGTCCGTCGCGTACGCTGCGTAGCCGAGCATGAGGACGCCTGCGATGTCGTACCGGAGCGCGGCAAAGAGGATCGGCGTCTCGAAGAAGCCCGCAGGGTCGGCCGGCGTACCGAGTCCCGCCTTGATGGCGACGAACGAGGAGCCCCAGACCAGCGACAGGAGGGCGAATAAGACGAAATTCCGGTGTCGCACGCCGGGAATCGGCGGGTCGCCGGTGAGAACCTTTCGGAACCGGTCGCGAGCTCCCGGGTGGTGTCCGCCGCGAAAGGTAGTGTTCAGCTACCTAAGTCGTCGCTCGGCTAAGTAACCACGGTGGGTGGGACTGAAAGGGGCCGTTATCGGCGGCGAAGCCGCCGATTGCTCGGGAGAGCGTCGCTCTCCCGGTGGGCGCTACGGGAAGCACGGCGTTCGGAAGACGCGGAGCGTCTTCCGCAGCCCAGCAGAAATCGAAGATTTCTGAGGACGACGTAAGCCGCGAGGCGACGCAGTCGCCTCGGCCCGGTCTGTTCGCGGCTGCGCCGCTCACACGGCCCGAGGGACCGATGGTCCCTCGCTGCTCGCACGGCCCGTGGAGCTTCGCTCCACGCTGTCGTCGGCGCGGAGCGCCGACTGCCCGAGGGAGCTTCGCTCTCTCGCTGCGCGCGACCGTAGCGTCCGGGGGCTTTCTACACCCTGTTACTGGCTCATCCATCTGAATCGCTCTTATTCGAACACTACCTCCGCGAAACGCCCGTAGAATTAAAAGGCTGCGCGGCTGAACGGTTGGCATGGCCGCATACGGCCGGCCGGCGCTGAGGGATCTGTTCGACGACAGTCCGACCCCGCACATCGCCCATCCGCCGCGTACCCACCACCGTGACTTCTACGTGGCGACGGACGGCTCCTTCCGCGACCACGGAGCCGGCGGGCTCGGCGTCGTCATCGAAACCCGCGACGGCGAAACCGTCGCCCGGCTCTCCGTGCCGGACTCCCCGCCGGACAACAACGTCGCGGAGTACCGCGCGCTCCATCTGGGGTTGGACGTGCTCGCCGCCCGCGCGCCCGACTCGGCCCGCGTCGGGGTCGTCATCGACCACGACGACCTCGCGGCGAACGTCAACCGAGCGGCGCTCGCGCTGTCGGCGCCCGATGCGCGCCCGCCCCACCCGTTCCGCGTCCCCGCCGCCACCGACAACCACTGGCGCGGCATCCGCGCCCGCATCGGCGGCTTCGATGAACTCCGGGCCGCGCGCCTCGACTCCCGGGAGAACCCCGCCCACCCGCTCGCCAACGCCCCCGACCAGTACGCCCACCTCAACGGCGAACCGGACCGGTGTGTCGTGCCGACCACCCTCGCGAGGGACGAGCAGATCCCGCCGCCGAGTCGCTCGAATCGGCCGTCCGGGGCCGACTGACGCGACGCTCGTTTCTCGTGCCGTCAGTCTCGCACGGTGCGGTCGAGGACGGCATCAAGTGTGGTCAGGATTCGTCCTTCTCTGATTCGCGTATCCTATCCCATGCGCTTATGTCGATGCGTTTGAACATTAGACGCGAACCAAGCGCGCCACAAGCGTTCCAACGGAACTATCGGAGAGACGCGACTGTCCACTCCCAGTCAATAGCAATCTCAGATGACCGACCTACTGCCGCTGTATGACCCGCCCGCGTGGATCGACTACCTGCTGGCCGATCTGGCGCTCGCGGGCGGTCTTGGGATGTTCGGTACCTATCTCGTGCTCGTCTTCGGGGATTCAGGGCCCCTGATCGAGCTACCACGGGTGCTGACGCTTGCTCCTATTGCTTGGCTGTCAATCGCACTGGCTCTGGGACTGTTTCCGCTGTTTCGGCGGCATCATGTCGGCGAACAGGTTACTGTCTGGTGGGAAGAACACATCGCGTAATCGGGGTCGTATCGCTGGCGTCTTCGCGTCGGACGGGCGGGCCCCTGCTGTTGCCTCGGCTCAGGTCTTGCCCGTCACTCGTGACAGGAGCAGGAGAGACCGTCAGCCGGTCACGCCACATTACGACCTATCTGTCGTTTCTGTCGAGGGGTCGCTATCGCCCCGTGGTTGAGGGTGTCGATTCACGACATCTGAATCGAAGCACCACTACAACGTGACGACGGCGTCGAGCGAGATGGCGATGGCCCGCTCGACGTTGTTCTTCGCCTTTTCCGGCAGCTCCGCGTCGGAGTCGGCGCCCTTCTGTGTCCCCTTGACGAGGTTGCCGTCGACGGTGCAGATGGCCCCGGCCGCGAGGCCGCGTCGCCGCGCGAGCGAGAACAGCGTCGCCGCCTCCATCTCGACGGCGAGGAGGCCCGCCTCGTTCCACTCCTCGACGTACTCCTCGCTCTCGTTGTAGAAGGCGTCGTCGGAGACGATGGGGCCGACGTGGACCGACTCGTCGTTCGCCTCCGCGGCATCCACCAGCGCCGAGAGCGTCCCGTAGTCGGGGACGGCAGGGTACACCGCCGACTCGTACCGCTTCGAGGTGCCCTCTTCCTTCGCCGCGCCGGTGGCGACGACCATGTCGCCGATCTCCACGTCGGCCTGTAGCGCGCCGGTGGTGCCGACGCGGACGAACGTCTCCACGCCCACGTTCGCCAACTCCTCGACCGCGATGGCTGTCGACGGACAGCCGATACCCGTCGAGCAGATGGTCAGATCGTGGCCCTCGTAGCTAGCGTTTACGAGCTTGTACTCGCGGTTTTCTGATATTTCCTCGACGTTCTCACAGTGGCTCGCGATGCGGTCGACTCGGCCGGGGTCGCCCGGCACGAGCGCGATGTCGTTCACGTCTCCCTCCTCGACGAGGAGATGCGGCTGCTTGGCCATGTGGATGCGTGCGGGTGGGTCGTAATGAGTGATTCGAGAGCGGGCTGGTGGTAGGTAGCACACCGAAGCCCGGCGAAACGACTAAACGGCCCGCTCGAACAGTGTCGTGTATGCTCGCACTCACCCGACCGACGCGCGCTGGTGAGCCTGCGGCCCGTCGAGTCCGTGTAGGCCCCCCGTAGGGGCCACATCACTTCCTTTGTCGTTGCATCGACCCCGAACAGCGCCGTCGCCGCGCGGACAACGAACAGTATAAACGCCACACGAGAGAGCTACACACATGAGCACGCAGGAACCGGAACGCGAGGAACGCATCGAGGGGACGTACGACCCCGACGCCGTCGAGCCGAAGTGGCAGGACCGCTGGCTCGACGCCGAGACGTACGCTTACCGCGGGGAGAGTGACGACCCGAACACGGCCTACAGCATCGACACGCCGCCGCCGACGGTGAGCGGAAGCCTCCACATGGGCCACCTGTACGGCAGCACGCTCCAAGATTTCGCCGCCCGCTACCATCGGATGGCCGACGGTGACGCCTTCTTCCCGTTCGGCTACGACGACAACGGCATCGCCAGCGAGCGGCTGACCGAACGCGAGTTGGACATCCGTCACGGCAACTACGAGCGCCGCGAGTTCCAGCAGCTCTGCCGCGAGGTGTGCGAGGAGTACGAGGCCGACTTCACCGCGGAGATGCAGGAGTTGGCCGTCTCCGTCGACTGGTCGAACACGTACAAGACCATCGAGCCGCGGGTCCAGCGGCTCTCACAGCTGTCGTTCATCGACCTGTACGAGCAGGGCCGCGAGTACCGCGAGCGCGCGCCGGCCATCTGGTGTCCGGACTGCGAGACGGCCATCTCACAGGTCGAGACGGAGGACGCCGAGCGAAGCGCGCACTTCAACGACATTCGGTTCGACCTTGCTAACGGGTCGCGAGAGTCGGTCACCATCTCGACGACACGGCCGGAACTCCTCCCGGCGTGTGTCGCGATGTTCGTCCACCCGGACGACGAGCGGACGAACGACCTACCCGGATCGACGGCGCGCGTTCCGCTGTTCGGCCACGAGGTGCCCGTCTACGAGGACGAGCGCGTCGACCGCGAGAAGGGCACGGGTATCGTCATGTGCTGTACCTTCGGCGACCAGACCGACATCGAGTGGTATCAGGCCCACGACCTCGACCTGCGGGTCGCCATCGACGAATCGGGGACGCTCACCGAGACGGCCGGCGAGTACGCCGGGCTGTCCACCCACGAGGCGCGCGAGGCTATCATCGAGGATCTCGACGATGCCGGCCATCTCGAATCGCGTGAGGCCATCGCCCACGACGTGCAGGTCCACGAGCGGTGCGAGACGGACATCGAGTTCCGCGTCACCGAGCAGTGGTACGTCGAACTGCTCGACAAGACGGAGGAATACTTAGAGGCGGGCCGCGAGATGGAGTGGTATCCCGAGAAGATGTTCACCCGGTATCAACACTGGGTCGAGGGGCTGGAGTGGGACTGGTGTATCTCCCGCCAGCGCGACTCGGGCATCCCGTTCCCGGTCTGGTACTGCGCGGACTGTGGCGAGACGATCCTTGCCAAGAAGGCGAACCTGCCGGTCGACCCGCTGTCGGACGAGCCGCCGGTCGACGCCTGTCCTGACTGCGGCGCGGGCGAGTTCACGCCCGAGGGAGACGTGTTCGATACGTGGGCCACCTCCAGTCTCACGCCGCTCATCAACGCCGGCTGGAACTGGAACGAGGCGACCGGCGAGTTCGCGTTCGACAACCCGGAGCTGTACCAGTTCGACCTCCGCCCGCAGGGCCACGACATCATCTCGTTTTGGCTGTTCCACACCGTCGTCAAGTGTTACGAACACACCGGCGAGGTGCCGTTCGACTCGGTGCTGATCAACGGGCACGTCCTCGACGAGAACCGCGAGAAGATGTCGAAATCGAAGGGGAACGTCGTCGAACCGCGCGCGGTGATGGACGAGTCCCCCGTCGACGCCATCCGCTACTGGGCCGCCTCCTCGTCGGTGGGCGACGACTTCCCGTTCAAGCACAACGCGATGAAACAGGGCGAGAAACTGCTCCAGAAGCTGTGGAACGCCTCGAAGCTCGTCGACTCGCTCGCGCCCGCCGACCCGGCCGAGCCGGACGAGTTCGCCGCCATCGACGAGTGGCTGACTCGACGGCGTACGCGCTCCGGACGGCCCACGAGCGGTTCCTGCGGCTGTTCGCGCCGTTCCTCCCCCACATCACGGAGGAGATTCACCGGACGCTGTACGCGGACACCTCGGTCCACCGCGCCGACTGGCCCGAGCCGGCCGGCCACGAGGCCGACCGCGCCGCCGGCGAGACGGCGCTCGAAGTGATCGGCGCGCTGCGCGGCTACAAGACCGACAACGGGCTCGCGCTCAACGAGCCGCTGTCGGCGGTCGCCGTCTACGGTGACATCGACGGCTTCGAGAGCGCCGTCGCGGGCGCGATGCACATCGAGCAGCTGGAGCGACTCGACGACCCGCCCGCGCTCTCGACGGATATCGTCGGCGTCGACCTCGATTACGCCACGGTCGGCCCGGAGTACGGGAGCAAGGTCGGCGACATCGACGCGGCGATAGACGCCGGCGAGTTCGCCGTCTCCAACGGGAAACTCCACGTCGCCGACGAGGTGCTCGATTCCGACCTGTTCGAGCTGCGAGAGGAACGCACCTACGCCGGCGAGGGTGACTTCGTCGAGACGGACAGCGCCGTCGTCATCGTTCGGTAGCTCCCTCTCTGCGTCGCTCGCCGCTACCGTGTTCTCTTATTCGTGGCGGCGTGGACTCGAAGACATGGACCGGATGCATCTCAACCTCTTCACGATGAACGCGGTCACCCACGTCTCGCCGGGCGCGTGGCAGTATCCGGGCGACCGCGCGGCCGACTACACTGACCGCGACTACTGGACCGATGTCGCTCGAACCGCGGAACGCGGCGGATTCGACGCCGTGTTCTTCGCCGACGTGCGTGGCATCTACGACGTGTACGACGACGACCGCGACGTTGCAATCGAGCGGGCCGTCCAGACCCCCTCGAACGACCCTCGATTCCTCGTTCCCGCGATGGCGGAGGTCACCGACGACCTCGGTTTCGCGATCACTCGCTCGACGACGTACAACCATCCGTACGAACTCGCCCGCGAGTTCTCCACGCTCGATCACCTCACCGACGGGCGGATCGCGTTCAACATCGTCACCTCGTATCTCGAAAGCGCGGCGGCAAATCTCGGCGTCGGACAGCGACTCGACCACGACGACCGCTACGACCGCGCGGACGAGTTCATGGAGGTCTGTTACGCGCTGTGGGAGGAGTCGTGGGACGAGAGCGCGGTCGTCCGCGACCGCGAGGCGGGCGTGTTCACCGACCCGGACGGCGTCCACACCATCGACCACGACGGGGAGTGGTTCTCCGTCCGCGGCCCGCACGGCTGTGAGCCGTCGCCACAGCGGACGCCGTTCATCTATCAGGCCGGCTCCTCCGACCGCGGCCGGGAGTTCGCCGCCGCAAACGCCGAAGCCGTCTTCTGCTCGTATCCGACGAAGTCGGGCGTCGAGGAGTACGTCGCGGACATGCGCGAGCGCGCCGCCGGCCACGGCCGCGATCCCGACTCGCTGGGCTTCTATCCGGGTATCGTCCCCATCGTCGGCGAGACGGAAGCGCTCGCCCGCGAGAAGCACGAGAGCTACCGCGAGGCGGTCGACGTGGAGGCGGTGCTCGCGCTCCTGTCCGGCTTCATGGACATGGATCTCTCCGAACTCGACCCGGACCAGCCGTTAGAGCACATCGAGACGAAGGCCATTCAGGGCGCGGTCAACGCGTTCACGAAGGCCGATCCGGACCGCGAGTGGACGGTCCGTGAAGTCGCGCAGTTTGCCGGTCTCGGCTCCACCTCGCCGGTCGTCGTCGGCACGCCCGAAACGGTAGCCGACGAACTGGAATCGTGGTACACGGACCTCCCTATCGCGGGGTTCAACGTGAAGGAGGTGACGCGCCCGGACTCGCTGTACGATTTCGTCGACCTCGTCGTTCCCGAGCTGCGCGAACGCGGCCTGCTCGCCGAGAGCGACGGCGACACGCTCCGCGAGCGGGCCGGCGGCGACGCTCGCCTGCCGGACCGCCATCCGGCGCGGCGATAACCAGATTCATCTCACGCTTCTCACTCCGTGAGAAAGCCGCTGTGTGTTTATTGATATACGGTCTAACCTGTGTACCATGTCGAGTGGTATCGATAATGGTGGGTCGGGTGGGACCGACGACGAGGATTCGAGACGCATCGGAGTCCTCGAAGCGAAGGTGTCGCGACTGCGGTGTGATGTCCGGCAGGCGCAACGCGAGGTCACCTCGGGGACTGGCCGCGAGGCCGCCGAACTCGCCGCGGCGACGGCGCTGCTGGAGGCCGTGGAACAGAAGTTGGCCCGGCAGGACGACTGAGGTCAGTCGAGCACGACGGGCACTCCGCGGCTCGCTACGTCGGCCGCGAACGCCTCTGAGTCAGTTTCCAGCGCCTCGAAGGTGTCGTAGTGGACCGGCAACACGAGATTCGGATCTAGTTGTTCGGCCAGTCGGGCGGCCGCGTGCCGGTCCATCGTGAACGCGCCGCCGATAGGCGGACAGAGCAGCGACACGTCGAGTTCTGCGTGGCCGGCGAGCACGTCGGTATCGCCGGGCCAGAAGACGGTCACATCACGGTCCCAGACGCTTGGAAGCGTCAGATGGTAGCCGCAGCCGAACCCCTCCGGATGGTACGGCTCTCCGTCACTCGTCGTGTGCGGGCCGTCCGGGTCGTTGTACGCGGGCACGGTGCGGACGAACACCTCGCCCGGCCGTGGCCCGTCGGCACGGTCGCCGGTCGGGTCGC
>PXSB01000070.1:0-1247 GCA_003023185.1 Halobacteriales archaeon QS_9_67_17
TCCGGCTCCGGCTCCGGGGTGAGCCGGTTCACGACGAGACCGGCGACCTGTAGCTCGTACTCCTGCAGGCTGTCGAGGGCGCGCGCCGTCTCGCGGACGGACAGTTCGTCGGGGTTGGCGACGAGGACGAAGGCGGCCGACTCGCGGAGCGTCTCGCGGGCGAACTCGAACCGCTCCCGACGACCCTGCAGGCGGGCGAGGATCGGGTCGCCGAGCGCCGTCCGCCGGGGTTCGCGACCACCGATGGCCGCTCGCTCGTAGAGATCGATACTCGCCTCGCGTTTCTCGATGAGCCGGTCGATCCAGCCGCCGAGATACTCCGGCAGGGACAGCAGGCGGAGCGTACCGCCCGTCGGCGAGGTGTCGAAGACGACCCGGTCGTGGTCGGAATCCTGCATGATGTCGATGAAGCGGTCGAACAGCGCCGACTCGTGCGCGCCGGGCGTCTGGTGTGACAGCTCGATCTGGCGGTCGATCTCGTTGACGACGCTCGCGCTCACCTGATCGCCCAGCGCGCGTTTCGTCTCCATCAGGTGCTCGGTCACCTCCCCTTCCGGGTCGATCTCCAGCACTTCGAGCGAGTCGTAGCCGTCGACGGGCGTCGGCGTGTCGTCGAACGCCTGATCGAACACGTCCGCGGTGCTGTGTGCCGGGTCGGTCGACACGAGCAACGTCTTCGCGCCCGCCCGTGCACACTTGTGGGCGTACGCGGCAGAGATCGATGTCTTGCCGACGCCGCCCTTGCCGCCGAAGAAGACGAACCGCTCCATCAGAAGTGATACTGCTCGCCTTTCCGCTGGAGCATCGACCCGCGGTTCCACATCCGCCGCTCCCACTGCGAGAACTCCTCGGCGAGATACGGGAGCAGTTCGGCGGTGTAGTACGAAACCGGACTCGGGATGCCGAACGCGTCCGGGAAACACGCGAGCAGGAAGGCGTCCTCCCGGTCCTCGGCCTCCTTCTCGATGAGTTCGTACGCCGGATGCGACACCATCCCGTGGTAGAGCCCCCGAAGCCACTCCTCGACGGTCTCGCGGAACGACGCGATACGCGCTGGCAGGTCCATACCGCTGTTTCGTGGCCTTGAGGGTCATAAACTCCGGGCCTACGCGACGAGTGGTGTTCTGCTAAGAGTGACTCCGGAGACGAGGAGGACAGAGGTGTAGAAAGCCCCCGGGCGCTACGGTCGCGCGGCTCGCTCACTGCGTTCGCTGTGGTGTCCTCGCGCGGTTGCACCGCGCGAGCGG
>PXSB01000070.1:1256-29894 GCA_003023185.1 Halobacteriales archaeon QS_9_67_17
CGTCGCCAGGGCCGGATCGACCGCCCGCCGGGAGAGCAAAGCTCTCCCGAGCAATCGGCGGGGAAGCCGCCGATGACGGCCCCTTTCAGTCCCCCCCCGACACAGCTACCCGGCCGAGCGACGGCTCGGTTAGCCGAACACCACGACGAGACGATGGTCGGTCGCCGCGCCTTCCCGTCACGCGCTCGACCGCTCGGGCTACACGTCCGCGACGGCGACGTGGAACGGCACGGTTTCGCGGCGTTCGTACTCGCCGGCTCGGGTCTGCGCGAGCGCCTCGCGGCCCATCTCGCGCCACGCGCTCCGGAGCGCGTCGAGCGCGTCGGCGTCGCCCACCATCTCCTCGCGTCGCTCGCCGATGGCCGTCGCACGCGCTTTCCGACCGACGGCCTCCAACTCTCGCTCGGAGTACGGCGGGGTGAGCGTCCGGACGTGGTCGCGGCGAGCCGTCCGCACGTCTCCGAGACCGGCGCGGGCGAACAGCGCGGGCAGGTCGCTCCCGAGCGCCACGTCCGTCTCGACCCCCTCGATGTAACGGGTTCGCGCCTCCCCCGCGAGACGGGCCTCCGCGTCGACCGTCGATTCGACCGTCACGCCGGCGTTGTCCGGTTCGATTGCTGCGACCGCGCCGCTCGCAACGCGGGCGAACTCACGGAGCGCCCGCTCAGGGTCGGGAAGATTGACCAAGAGCGCCTGACACACGACCAACTCGACGCTGTCGTCGGGGAAGGGCAGGGCGTACGCGTCCCCGCGCACGCCGTCCACCGCCGCAGGCAGGTGTGCGAGCAACGCGGGGTCGTGGTCCGTGCCGACGACCCGACCGGCCGACTCCTCGCGACAGACGCGCGCCAACTCGCCGGTGCCACAGCCGATGTCGAGCACCGAGTCGCGCTCGGCCAGTCGGAGTGGCGCGAGCGCCGCACGGTCGGCCCACAGCCCCTCGCGCGTCCGGTCGAGGTAGTCGGCGCTGAAGCGACGCACGCACTTCGTAGTGTAGCGCGGTAAAAAAGCGACCCGTCTACTGTTCACGCGTCCGTCGGCTCACTCCCCGTGGCTCACGTGTCGCGGCCT
Source organism: Halobacteriales archaeon QS_9_67_17 (assembly GCA_003023185.1). Lineage (GTDB taxonomy): Archaea > Halobacteriota > Halobacteria > Halobacteriales > Haloarculaceae > Halosegnis. The sequence continues at coordinate 2,328 of PXSB01000070.1, forward strand.
CGTTTTACTCTACCGCGTGCAGTTCGTGGACGCGCTCACGGCTTCGCCGCTCAACCTACCGTCCACTCACTCATAGAGTTCGCGGGCGCGCTCGATGTTCCACTCGAAGGATTTGCCGTCCTCCGTCGGCGTCTCCAGCGCCATTGGAACGCCCTCGGCCGCGGTACGCCGGATGAACGCTCGCATCCCCTCGACGCCGATCTCCCCCTCGCCGATGTGGGCGTGCTCGTCCTTGTTCGTCCCGCAGCCGTGCTTGGAGTCGTTGAGGTGGACATACGCGAGCCGGTCGAGACCGACCACGTCGTCGAACTCTGTGAACGTCTCCTCGACGCCCGCCTCGGTGGAGATGTCGTAGCCCGCTGCCCAGACGTGTGCGGTGTCGAGACAGAACGCGATGTCCAGCGAGGTCTCGTCGGCGACGGTAGCGAGATGCTCGAACTGCCCGCCCAGTTTCGTCCCCGAGCCCGCGTCCGACTCGACGAGCACCGTCACGCCGTCCGGCACGTCGAGGTCGTCCAGCACGGAGCCGGCGTTCCGGAGGCCACCCTCGACGCCCGCGCCGGTGTGTGCACCGAGGTGGACGTTCACGTACGGAACGTCGAGCGTGGCCGCGGCGTCGACCTCCTCCTGCATCGAGGTGAGCGACTTCTCGCGGAGGTCATCCTTCGGCGTACAGAGGTTGACGAGATACGACGACTGCCACACCTGCGGCGAGTGGCTGAATATCTGCCCGCAGTTGCCGCCGTACTCCACTTGCTGGTGGACGGCGTTCGCCGGGCCGTCGTACGGGCCGGCCGACTTGGCGATGGACGTGTGCGCGCCGACTCGGATGTCGTCCGTGCTCATACGCTCACGTGGGGCAGGGGGCGCAAAGCCGTATCGGAACGCGCACAGAATTACTCGCTCGGCGTCGGTTCGACGGCGACGAACTCCAACCCCTCCTCCGCGAGCAGTTCGCGGGCCCGGTCCGTCACGGAGGGCGCGACCAGTATCCCCCGGATGGACGCCCCGTCGTGGCTGTCGCGCCGGAGCGCGTCCACGTACCGGCCGAGTTGGCCAACGGCGTCCGGGCCGACGCGCCGCCGTTTCAACTCCACGACGACCGTGCGCCCATCGCTGTCGACGCCGTAGATGTCCACTGCGCCTGCAGGAGTGTCCCGCTCCGTCGCGCGGGGTTCGAAGCCAGCCTCGACGAGCGCCGGGTCCGCGAGCACGCGCTGGCGGAGGTCCTCTTCGGTGCCCTCGACGGAGAGCGTCGACTCGTCGGTGACCGCGTAACGCGACACCTGCTCGACCGCCTCGAAGCGGACGTACAGCTCCTCGTCGGGCGTCGACCGACTGCTGTGGACGACGAGTTCGCCGTCCGCGACGGTCGCCGCGTGGTCGCAGTCGGGGGGTTGCCAGTTCACCGGCTGGTGGCCCTCGTCGGTGTGGACGAGCGCGGTCCCGTCCGGCTTCAGGAGGAGGAGTCGGTCGCCGGCACCGAGCGTGGAACTGGCGCGCCCGTCGTACGCCACCCGACAGCGGCCGAAGACGCTCACCACGTCGCCGGCGTCGAGGCCAACGCGGACGGCGTCGCGAGCCGCCTCAACCCCCGGCTCGGAGACAACGGTCGCATCCATACCGACTGCACGACGCCGACGCGGTAAAAGCCGCCGCTACGCGCCGACGTACGCCGCGCGGTCGCCGGCGAACGCGCGGACCCGACCGGCCATGTACGAGCGAGCGTCGCGCTCGTCGCGGACGCTGCATCGAACGCTGTCGGCGACGGTCGACTTCACCCCCTCGAACCAGCCGCGGGCGAACGGCTCCTCGCTCGTCTCGACGGGGAGGAGCGCACCGTCGCCCCGCGCGTCACGATCCGCGCCGCCGCGGTCCCCGAGACCGAAGAAGCAGACCAGAAACCGGTCGACCGTCCACGAGTCGGCGACGCGGAGCACGCGGTCGTACGCGCGGTAGTCGAGCGTCGCGACGACCCGACTCCACGAGCGGTCGGTCGCGAACGGCGTCGGGTCGACGGCAGTGCGTGCGCCTGCCGCGTCGTCGATGTCGACGCCGAGCGGTTCAAGGCGGTCGCGAACCCGCGCGAGGTCACGCTCCGTCGGCCCGCCGAAGGGTGTCTCGGGACCGAGCGCGTCCGGGTGAACGCCCTCGTGTGCGTAGTGGAGGTCGTAGCCGTCGTCGCGGGCGTACGCGACGAGCGTGCGGTCGGCCATGCCCCGGCTGGCTGCGCCATCGGATATGAATCTGCGGTCGATTGTGACGGGCGTGTTTAGTGAGCCGATTGAGCGAGGCGAGCGGGCGGACCGCAGCGAGGCGCGCGAGTCGAGCGCACAGGGGCTTCCGAACCCGTTGCCGCTCCAGTCACCACAGTTCAAGGCTCCGCGAAACAGCAACCGTAACTACCGATACGCCTCGCGGAGGAACGCGAGCGCGGCCCCGAACATCGCGAGATTGCCGAAGAACGCGAGTCGCTCGCCGCTGGCGTCGCCCTCCTCGTTCCAGAAGTCGTGCATCGTCGGTGTCACGACGGCGAGGAAGGCCGCGACCGCGCCGGTCGCGACCCGGGGGAACCGCCACAGCGCGACGCCCAATCCGCCGACGAACATCATCCCCGACGCGAACGGGGCCAGCAGTTCCGGCATCGGCACGCCCGCCGACTCCGCGTACTCGATTGAGTCCTCCGGGTCGCGGAAATCCTCCGACGCCTGTAGCGCGAGACCGAGGCCGAACAGCACGCGGCCGAGCGTCGACGGCGAGACGCGTCCCGATTCCTTCCCAGTATCCATTCGGTCGATGTCGTCTCCCATACGCGAACGCATGCTCGGCGGGCGCTTAAAGATACGCAGAGGGACGGTGGTAGTGTTCGAATAAGGGTGAGTTCGGAGACTATTCGGAAGATAAAGTGTAGAAAGCCCCCGGTCGCTACGGTCGCGCGACTCGCTGCGCGCCTCACCCTCCCGTTGGTCGGGCTGCGGTGCTTGCATCGTCGTGCTTCCCGTACCGACCGGCCCCTTTCAGTCCCGCCCACCACGGTTCCTCGGTCAAGCGACGACTCGCTTATCTGAACACCGCCCGACCGTCTCGGGAACCGAGCGAAAATCGAGGAACGAGCTTCGGTTACTTCCCGCGGTTGTCGTTCGAGCGGACGGACGGACGGGTGTTCTCCGCGCCCGTGCCGCGCGTGTCGAGACCACGGCCCTGCTGGCCGGCGCTGGTCTTGCCGCGGAACGCGCGGCCGCGCTGGCTGTCCGCACAGAGCCAGTTCAGGTCGTCGTCGTTCTCGATTGCGCCGTGTTCGGGGTCGACGAGCACGACCTCGAACCACTTGCGCGAGCCGTCCTCGCCCACCCAGTAGGAGTTGAGGACGCGCAGGTTCCGGAACTTCCGCGAGGCGCGCTCCTCGCCGATGCGCTGGATTGATTTCCGGCGCGTGATGCGGTTGACGCCCTGCCGCTTGGAGCGGCGGCCGGCCTTGAACCGCTGTTTGCGGGCGCTGCCCTTGCGGACGGCGACCCGCGCGACGACGACGCCCTGCTTGGCCTTGTAGCCGAGCGAGCGCGCCTTGTCGAGCCGGGTCGGACGATCGATGCGCTCGATAGCGCCCTGTTTCCGCCACTCCTGCTGTCGCTGCCACTGGAGCTCGGCGAGCTTCCCCTCCTTCGGGGTCTCCCAAGCCTCGCTGATGTGCGAGTAGAAGCTTCGTGCCATTGTTGTCACCGCGGGCGTCGAGTGGTTCAACACGCCGAGTCACCCCGCGTGTCACATTCCAGCCTGCCGTAGCAGGTGCCCGCCGGTGCCCGCCATCCGACGTGCTTGTGATCACTTCCGCGTTCCCGGTAAAAAGGGCGTCGAATCGCCGGTCACACCACCTCGTTCGCCAGCGACTCGCCGGCCTCGCCGAGCCGGTCAGACAGGAACCGGTCGACGCTAGAGAGTGCCGATTTGAGCCGTTCCGGCGGGAATATCGCCTCGACCGACTTGTGGATGCCGACGTGTATGCACAGCCGTCCCGACGACAGGGCGATAACTCCGCCGCCCGTTTTCTATATCGTCGTATAGGATTTATCGAACGCGACTTGTAGCACTTCCCTCAGGGAGATCTGGTGCATGGACCGTGAAATCCGTTCAAATCAGCGCGCGAACGCCGTTGAAACTGCCGGAACGGATAGCCTCGGCGAGGCTCCCGACATCGAACTCGGGCGTGCGGCCCGGATACTTCCGGCTGAAGTAGCCAACGATGTTCTCGCAGTCGCGTTCGAGGAACTCAGCAGCGTTTTCGTGGTCGGTCGCCACGGCCTGCGGCCAGTCGAAGACGGTGACGCCGTCGCTGTCGACGAAGACGTTGTACTCGGACATGTCGGCGTGGACGTACCCCTGTTCGTAGGCGGTGGCGACCTCGTCGAGCACCAGATCGAGGACGCCGACGGCCTGCTCGGGGTCGAGTTCGGCCCGCGACAGCTCGACGCCCTCCAGTTTCTCCATCACGATGCCGTGGCGGTTGTGGTCGAGCGGCCGAGGAACGGACACCTCCGGATACACCGTCTGGAGCGCCTCGTGTTCCCGTTCGGCGGCCTTGCGCGCGGTGTAGAACCACGAGATGTGGTCCTTTTCGGCCGTGTACTCGCGTTCCTTCTGCACCTCGCGGAAGTTCGTGTACCCCTCGCGGTGGAACTTCAACGCGAGCGGCTTGTACGAGCGGGCCTCGTACACGTCCGACTCCTTGCCGACGCCCAGCGGCGCGCCCACGCCCTCGATGGTGTCCCGCTCGGAGAAGGTTCGCAGCGCCAGCGCGTCGTACCCCTCGAACGTGAGCCGGAACCCCGTGTACTGGATCGTCTTCCGCTCGACCAGCCCGCGCTTCTCACACCGGTCGAGCCGGTAGTCCATCTCCTCGCCGTCCAGCCGCGAGAACTCCGCGATCTTCCCGCGTGCGACCCACCGCGAGAACCGCATCCCCTGCTCCAGCCCGGAGAGCAGATAGAAGTCCTCCGACTCCAGCTCCGCTACCAGCGGAGCGACGTTCTCGACCATGCCGCCCGCTACCGCCCGGAGACGCAAAAGGAACTCGTGACCCGAAAGGTAGCAGTAAACCGTATGTTACGATACCAAACCAAGTCCCAACCCTCCCTCTGCGGGTAGGCACGCCATAGAATCCTGCCCTCTCGATCCGCGTAAGGGATGAATTACTTCGACCGATTAGAACAGCAAAATGGGTAGATGACGCATCCGTGTGTTGGCATCTCACTTTGCCACAAGGCCTATTCTCGCCTCAAACTGACTGGAATAACGCATGACAGTATCAAGACGCAAATTCATCGGCGCCCTCTCCGTTGGCATTTGCGGGCTCGCGGGGTGTTCAAATAATGATATAGTTGACATTGAAAATAATAGTATAGCTGATCTCAAGATTATTAACAACACGATGCGCGAACGTGCCGTGATGATTCGCGTCGCCCGTTCCTCTGACGGTGAGCAAGTCCTCGACGAATCGTTTACTTTACGCCCAGCTGAGTCGGAAGGCAACAATCCTGCGAAAACGTACAATGAGGTAGCCGGAGATGGAGAGACGGTCCAAATTGATGTTACTGTCGAAGACGGACCGGAAGGAACACACGAATTCACCGATTCGATGGATACGGAACGTATGCAGGTAGACCTCTATTCGGATAGCATAGAGTTCAGTAGAATTGTTGCCTAATCCTTCATTTGACGATATGGTATCGACTACGGTCCCGCTCAGAGCCACGCCGCCACGTCGTCCATCGCTCTGTCGGCCACTGCGCTATCGTCGGTCAGCGAGAGGAAGCCGTGACACATCGACGGGTAGTGTCGGTGCTCGCAGTCGACCCCCGCCGCGGCGAGCTGCTCGGCGTACGCGACTCCCTCGTCGCGCAGTGGGTCGTGGCCGGCCGTCACGATCATCGCAGGTGCGAGTCCGTCTTGCTTTCCTCGAAGCGGCGCGACGTACGGGTTCGCGCGGTTGACCGGCGAGCGGACGTACTCGCCCCAGAAGTGCTCGATTGCGTCCCCCGTGAGTAGCGGGCCGTCGCCGTGTTCGCGGTACGACGCCCGGTCGAACTCGTCGTCGATCATCGGGTACAGCAGCGCCTGTCGGTCCGGCGCGGGCAGGTCGTGGTCACGGCAGTAACGGGCCACGCCGGCCGCGAGGTTCCCTCCGGCGCTCGTCCCCGCGACGCTCACGCGGCCGTCGCCCCCGAACGCGTCGGCGTGTCTCCGGGCCCACGCGTACGCGGCGACACAGTCGTCCAAGCCAGCGGGAAAGGGGTGTTCGGGCGCGAGTCGGTAGTCGACCGCTACCACGAGCGCCGGCGTTCGGTCGGCGAGCGCCCGACAGATATCCTCCGCCGAGTCCAGCGTGCCGAGCGCCCACAGGCCGCCGTGGTAGAAGACGACTGTCGGGAGCGGCCCCTCGACTTCCGGTCGAACGACCCGGATCGGTATCTCGTTGCCGTCCGGTCCGTCGATGGCGATGTCGCGCGTGTACGCCACCGCCGTCGTCCGGTCGGCACCGAACAGCTCCGCCTCCAGTCGGCGGGCGCTCTCGACGGACACCGAGTGCCACTCCGGGACGCCCGACAGCGCGTCGACGACTCGGGCGACCTCCGGGTCGAGGTCCGATTCGGCCATGCGCTGGGGTCGGTCGCCGGGATGCTGAACCTTCCGGGGTCGGTCGCCCGAACAGGTTCGGGGGTTCGACTACCCCGCGTGCCGCTCAACCTATACGTATGCGACGATGGCTCGCCGCAGTCCTCGCCGTCGCGGTGCTCACGCTCGCCGTCGGCGGGGGCGTCGCGGCCACCGACACGGCGACACCGACGCCCGGAACCGACCACGACACCGACCGCACGACGGACCACACTTCCGACGGCTGCGACTGCCCGCGTCACGACCACGGTGACCACGAGGGCGGCGGTCACCGTCACCACGGCCACGGGCACGAGCGTGGACACGGACGCGGCCGCTAATCTGGATCAGTTCCCTTCTGCGCGGCGAGACAAGGCCCGAGGCATGGAAAGTCGCTGTCCTGTCGTAACGTCGACGCCGAGATTCGCGTCCGAGCGCCGTTCTATGACGACTCCGACGCAGATGTCGGTAGCGCGCTCTCGTCGTCCACCTCGTACAGCAGGTCGCCGGCGACGAACCGATTCGTCCGCCGGTCGCGCGGATCGTCGAAGATCCGCTCCGGCGGTCCGCTCTCGACGACGCTACCGTCGTAGACGAAGGCTATCCGGTCGGAGATGCGTTCGGCTTGGTTCATGTCGTGGGTCGCGACCACGACGCCGACGCCGCGGGCCTTTGCCCGAAGGATCGCCTCTTCGAGGACGGCTGTGTTTCGCGGGTCGAGATTCGACGACGGCTCGTCGAGCAACATGATCTCCGGGTCCACGGCGAGCGCCCGGGCGAAGGCGACCCGCTGTGCTTCCCCACCCGAGAGCGAGAGCGCGTTTCGATCCCGTTTGTCGAGGAGACCGACCGTCTCCAGTGCCGTGTGTGCCGTTTCGGTCATCGACCGGTCGCCGACGGCGTCTCGCACGCGGCGTTGAACGCGCTCGCTCCACGACTGCCGCACTCGTTGCCCGTACAGCACGTTCCGAGCGACGGGCGCGTTGAACAGACTCGGCTCTTGGAACACCATGCTGATCTGCCGGCGGACGGCGAGCCGTTCCTCGTCCGAGAGTCCCCAGACGTCGGTGTCGTGCCACGCGACCGTGCCCGCGTCCGGCCGACGGAACATCGAGAGCAGGCGAAGCAGCGTCGTCTTCCCCGTTCCGGACGGGCCGACGACGGTGAGAACCTCGCCGCTGTCGACGCCGATAGAGACATCGTCCAACACGGCCTCGTCGCCGTATCCGAGCGAGACGCCATCTGTCGTGAGCGTCATCCCGACCGCTCACCCCGGCCCTTGCTCCGGATCCACGATCCCAGCCAGTTGACGCCGAGGACGAGAACCAACAGGATAGCCCCGAGCACGAGCCCGACTTCGTAGCGGCCCTGTCTGGCCTCGACCGTAATCGCCGTCGTCAGGGTCCGCGTGTACGACTCCCCGTCGCTGAACACGATGTTGCCGCCGACGATGAGGATCGACCCGACCTCGCTGATCGCGCGACCGAAGCCGGCGAGGACGGCAGTGACGATACCGTATCGAGCCTCCTTGATCACGACGATGCCGACGTCGAGGTCGGTGCCGCCCATCGCGAACGCGGCGTCGCGCACGGACTGTTCGACGCTCTCGACTGCCGAGAGGCTGACGCTCATGATCACCGGCGTCGCGAGGACGAATTGCGAGGCGATCATCGCCTGTGGGGTGAAGGCGCGGTCGAACGTCCCGAGCGGGCCGCTGTTCGAGAGCAGCATCAGGACGACGAGCCCGACGACGACGCTCGGGAACCCCATCCCGGTGTTGATCACTGCCGTCACGATGCGTTTCCCGGGGAAGTCGGTGAAGCCGACAAAGAGCGCGATGGGGAGGCTGAACAGCGTGCTCAGCCCGACGGCGGTGAGACTCACCTCCAAGGAGACCAGGATAATGCTGACGACGTACGTCCAGCCGCCGTCCGGGGGCTGTAGCTGAAGGCTGAAAAACACCGTTAGTAGTCGGCCGGCACCTCGTTCTCGACCCAGTAGCGGTACTGCTTGTCCCGTGTCGAGAGGGCGTTGGCCTGCTGTGTGGAGTACCCCTGCGGGACGAACTGCTCGAAGTTCGGCTCCTCGGAGAGTGCGTTCGGGAAGAACAGCTGTGACCCGTTCGCGGTGTAGCCTTCGATCATCGACTGGCCCTGCGGGCTGGTGAGGAAGCCGATGTACGCCGTCGCGGCTTGGTAGTTCACGTCGGCGTATTTCGCGGGGTTCACCGCCATCACGCCGTAGGGGTTCTTCAGGATGTCCGGCCCACCCTTGAGCGGCCCCTGTACGTGGATCGCGAGGTCGATCTCGTCTTGCATCGAGAGGTACGTCCCGCGGTCCGCGAGGGTGTAGGCCCCGGTCTGGCTGGCCTGCACGAGCGTGTCGCCCATCCCTTTGCCGATCTCGCGGTACCACTGCCCGCTCGGGTCGACGCCAGCCGCCTCCCAGACGGCGAGTTCCTTCTTGTTGGTCCCCGAGTCGTCGCCGCGAGAGACGAACGTCGACTGCGTCTCTGCGATTTCGGCGAACGCATCGGTCGCGCTCGTCGTGCCGCCGATCCCGGCCGGGTCGTCCTCGGGGCCGACGACGACGAAGTCGTTGAACATGACGTCGCGGCGATTCACGCCGAATCCGTCCTGCATGAACTGGTCCTCGGTGTTTCGAGCGTGGACGAGGATGGCATCCGCGTCGCCGTCGCGAGCAGTCCGGAGACTCGCACCCGTGCCCTTGGGGATCGTCTTGACCGTGATGCCATAGTTCTCCTCGAACGTCGGATGGATCGCGTCGAGCAGTCCCGTGTCGTACGTGCTGGTGGTGGTTGCGAGGACGAGTTCACCGTCGCCGATCTGCTTGGAATCTGTTTCGCCCTGATCGTGCCCTTGTCCCGCGGTCTGTCCCTGACTCTGAGAACAGCCGGCAAGTCCGACGAGCGAGCCGACACCCGCTGCACACAGGAAGGTCCGGCGTTGCATCGTACTGGATACAACGATAGCACAGACCGTCAAAAGTGTTCTCATGGTCGAGTAACCACTGTCGGTTACCAAACTGTGGCCGCGAGGGAAGATTAGCGTTCTGAAATATCTCTCACCTTGGGATGATTACAATCCTGCGGGGGTATCAGCCTAAATTCGCCACAACCGTCCGATCAGTTTGTTCTTCGACGAAGCACGGGGTGTTAGGATATTCGGTTACGGGCCTCGCGTGTTTAGCGGTCGCTGTGCGGCTGGGCCGCTCGTCGACACGCCTCTACCCCGTAGGCACGGGTCAGATTCCAGCCGAGACAGAGAACGGACAGATACCTGCATCTCGGAGAGGTCTCGTCTGAGCGTCTACTCTGGATTTTGATATAGCCACATACGATTTATCGCCGCCTGCAGAAGGGTTGATGTGCGGTCGCACCGACCCGGAGATATGGAGGCTCCAGAGCCGGGATTCGGGTCGGACGGGCGCGAAGCGGCACGCGCGGCCGACGCTCGCGACCCGCTCGCGTCGTTCGCCCACCGGTTCGACGTGTCCGGCACGTACATGGACGGGAACTCGCTCGGCCCGCTCTCCGAGGACAGCGAGGCCGTGCTGGACCGCGTCGTCGAGGAGTGGCGCGACCACGCCGTCGAGGGGTGGACCGAGGGCGACCCGGACTGGTTCCGCTACGGCGAGCGGCTCGGCGCGAAGGTCAGTCCGCTCGTCGGTGCCCGCGAGTCGGAGGTCGCCGTCTGTGGCTCTACGACGGTCAACATCCACACGCTGGTGGGGACGTTCTACGACGAGGTGAACAGCAGCGCGGGCGGGTCCGCGGGAGATGCGAACAGCGTGAGCGGCGCGGCGACGGCCGACGACCCCGGCAGCATTCTCGTCAACGACCTCGATTTCCCGACCGACCACTACGCGATCCGCGCACAGCTCCGGCAGCGCGGCCTCGACCCGGACGACCACCTGACGGTCGTCGAATCGCGCGACGGACAGACGATAGCACGCGACGATGTCGAGCGTGCGCTTCGCGAGGAGGACGTTGATCTGCTGTTCTTCCCCGCGGTGCTCTACCGCTCGGGGCAACTGTTCGACATCGCGGCGCTCACCGATCTCGCACATGAGCACGGGGCGCTCGCGGGGTTCGACCTCGCACACTCCGTCGGCGTCGTGCCCCACGACCTCCACGACGCGGGCGTCGACTTCGCCGTCTGGTGTCACTACAAGTATCTCAACGCCGGGCCGGGCGCGGTCGCGGGGCTGTACTGTCACGAGGATCACTTCGGGATACGGCCCGCGCTGGGGACCGTGCCCGTCCTCGCGGCCGCGCCGCTGGACGGCGCGCTCGACGTGACCCGCGAGGCCGGCATCGACGCGATACGGGCCAAGAGCGTCGCACTCACCGACTATCTCGTCGCGCTCGTCGACCGTCTGCCCGACGCGTTCGCGGTCGGGTCGCCGCGCGACCCCGAACGGCGCGGGGGCCACGTCGCCGTCGAACACCCGGAGGCGTACCGACTGACGCAGGCGCTGAAGGACCGCGACGTGGTCGTCGACTTCCGGCCGCCGAACGTGATTCGTGTCGCGCCTGCACCGCTGTACACCGGTTTCGAGGACGTTTTCGACGTGGCCGAGACGCTCCGCGCGCTCCACGAATCGGGCGCGCACGAGGAGTACGAGCCCCGCTCCGGGGGCGTGACCTGAGAGCGACACCCGAAGGCTCAATCGCGCGCCGGCTGAGACGTCGGTGTGGAAATCGAGATCATATGCTACGACGGCTTCGACGAACTGGACGCCATCGGCCCCTACGAAGTGTTGGCGAACGGCTTCAACGACGGCGACCGCGACGGGCGCGTCCGCATGGTGACCCGCGACGGCCGCGAGGCGGTGACCGCGAGTCACGGACTCCGGGTCGGCGCGGACGGGCGACTGGGCGACAGTGACCCGGATCTGGTGGTCGTCCCCGGAGGCGGGTGGGCCGACCGGTCGCCCGCCGGCACGCGCGCCGAGTACGACGACGGCCGGATTCCGGCTCGCCTCGCCAACCTCTACGACGCGGGCACGACCATCGCGTCGGTCTGCACCGGGGGCATGCTCGTCGCAAAAGCGGGCCTCTTCGACGGCGTGAAGGCTGTCACCCACGCTAGCGCGCTCGACGACCTCGCTGCCGACGGCGCAGACGTACAGGACGCTCGCGTGGTGGACGCCGGCGACCTGCTGTCGGCCGGCGGCGTCACCGCCGGCCTCGATCTGGCCTTTCACCTCCTCGCCCGCGAGTTCGGGGACGGCGTGGCCGAGCGCGTCGCCGAACGGATGGAGTACGAGCCGAGCGGGGACGTAATCGTCACCTGACGGACGCTCGCGGCTGTTTTCGTTGGTTTTCTGTGTGCAGATGATGGTGCCTGATTCGCGCTCATAAATCGTATATTGCGATATCAAAATCTTTTTTGCACTGTCTCGATAGTCCGTCGCATCCTGCCTCAAGGGGGGTTCAGACAAGCGGGTCGTCGCTCGGCCAAGTAACCGTGCTGGGTGGGACTGAAAGGGGCCGGGCGCTCGATTCGGCCCCGGCGTTCGGAAGACGCTTCGCGTCTTCCGCAGCCCATCAGAAATCTTTGATTTCTGAGGACGACGCAAGCACCACAGCGGGCCGGAGGCCCGCGAGGAGCACAGCGAGCCGCGGACAGCGTGGCGGCGAAGCCGCCACGGGCCGTGCGAGCGGCCGTCGGCCGCGAGCAGACGGTCGAGCGCCCGGGGGGCTTTCTACACTCTGTTCCCCACCTAGTCTCCGGAGTCACTCTTACTGGACACTACCCTCAAGAGTGAACGAGAGATTTTAGCCGCGCCGGCGGTAGCCTCGGGTATGCGCATCGAGAACAGCTTCATCCCCGTCCATGGGGTCGGGGAGAAGACCGAGCGAACCCTCTGGCGCGAGGGGGTGACCCACTGGGACGCGTTCGACCCCTCACACGTCGGCGCGAAGACGGGCGAGCGGGTCGCCTCGTTCATCGACGAGGCGCGCGACCGACTCGACGCGGGCGACACACACTTCTTCGGCGAGCGGTTCCCGAACCGGGAGCTGTGGCGCTGCTACGAGAACTTCCGTTCGGACACCGTCTTCTTCGACATCGAGACGACCGGGCTCTCCAAGGCCCGCGACGACGTGACCACCGTCTCCTTTCACCGAGGCGGCAACACGACGACGCTCGTGCGCGGCGACGACCTCACCCGCGAGAACCTCCGGCGGGAGCTCGACGGCTCGCTGCTCGTCACGTTCAACGGGAGTTCCTTCGACGTGCCGTTTCTCGAACGGTCGTTCGGCCTCGACATCGACACGCCGCATCTCGACGCGATGCACGCCGCGAGACGCGTCGGCCTCTCGGGCGGGCTGAAGGCGGTCGAACGGCAGGTCGGCGTCGAGCGTGACCGTCCTGACATCTCCGGCCGGGATGCAGTTCGGCTCTGGCGCGAACACGAGCGGGGCGTCGACGGCGCGCTCGACACGCTCGTCTCGTACAACCGGGAGGACGCCGTCCACCTGCGCGACCTGATGGACACCGTGACCGAGCGCCTCCATGCGGAGACGTTCGTCGAATGACCGACCGCGAGTGGCGGCTCATCCGCGAACAGACGCTCCCCGGCCCGGAGGCGATGGCGTACGACGAGGCGGCGGCCCGGACTGCCGCCGCGGGGGGGCCACGGACCGTCCGGCTCTACCGCTGGCGACCGAGCACGCTTTCGCTCGGCTACCGGCAGGCCACGGACAGCGTCGACTGGGACGCCTGCGAGCGTGCGGGCGTCGACGTGGTCCGGCGAAACACGGGCGGCGGCGGCATCTACCACGACACCGACGGCGACATCTCCTACTCCATCATCGCGCCCGCCGACGAGGTGCCGGGCGACCTCCTCGAAACGTACGAGCAGTTCTGTGAACCGCTGTTCGACGCGTTCGCGGATCTTGGCGTCGACGCCCGCTTCGTCGGCGAGGAGCAGGCGGCGATCCACGAGCCGGCGTGTTATCTCCGCGCGCTCCACCCGGCCCACGACATCGTCGCCGGCGACGGGCGCAAGCTCTCGGGCAACGCCCAGTACCGCCGGCAGGACGCCGTCATCCAGCACGGCTCCATCACCTTCCGCTCGGAGCCGGAACGACACGTCGACTGCTTCGCGGGCGAGGTGACGCCGACTACGTTCGCGGAGCGCGTGACGGGCCTCCGCGAGCAGAACCCCGACCTGACGCGCCGCGAGGTCGTCACGACGCTGGAGGCGGCGCTGGCCGACTGGGCCGGGGCCACAGAGGGTGCGTGGACCGACGAGGAGGTGGCGTTCGCCGAGCGACGCGCCGACGAGAAGTATCGCAGCGAGGCGTGGAACCGCGACCGCGAAGACCCGACCGCGTAATCAGACTCCTCAACGAGCGGAGCCGTGCGCGGGCTAGCCGAACTTGCCGGTGATGTAATCCTCGACGCGGTCGGAGTCGGGGTCTTGGAAGATGCGGTCGGTGTCGCCAAACTCGACGAGTTCGCCGCCCGTGAGGAAGACGGCCGTCTTGTCGGAGATGCGGGCCGCCTGCTGCATGTTGTGCGTGACGATGACGACGGTGTACTCCGTCGCGAGCTCCTCGATGAGGTCTTCTATTTTCGAGGTGGCGATGGGGTCGAGCGCCGAGGCGGGTTCGTCCATCAGGATCACCTCCGGGTCGACGGCGATGGCGCGGGCGATACAGAGCCGCTGTTGCTGGCCGCCCGAGAGGTCGAGTCCGGACTTGTCGAGTTGGTCGCTCACCTCGTCCCAGAGAGCGGCCCGCCGGAGCGCCTGTTCGACGGCCTCGTCCATGTTCTCGTCCATCCCTTGGATCCGCCGGCCGTAGGCGACGTTGTCGTAGATGCTCTTGGGGAACGGGTTCGGCTCCTGAAACACCATGCCGACGCGGCGACGGAGCGCGACGGGGTCGACGTCGTCGTCGTACACGTCCTTGCCGCGCAGGCGGAGTTCGCCCTCGAACCGGGCGATGTCGATGAGGTCGTTCATGCGGTTGATACACCGCAGGAACGTCGACTTGCCACACCCGGACGGGCCGATCATCGCGGTGACCTCTCCCTCGGGGATCGACAGCGACACGTCGTCCAGTGCCTGAACGTCGTCGTAGTAGAAGTCGACGTTCCGCGCGTCGATCACCGTCCGGGACGAGTCGGTCGTTGCCGTCGACTCCTCGTCGAGACCTGCGGTCACGTCCGTCGTGATGAGCCGCTCGTCGGTTCCGGCGTTCGATTCGCCATCGGCCATGGTATCCTCGTTTCGCGCCATCAGTAGTCACCTCGTTCGAACTCGTTTCGCAGCAGGATCGCGACGGAGTTCATCGTCAACAGGACGACGAGTAGCGTCACCACGCCCGCGGCGACGACGCCGTGCTGAAACGCCTCGCTCGGATACGACGACCACGTGAACACCTGCATCGGCATCGCGGTCATCTTCCCGAACAGCCCGCTGGGGGGGCTGAACTTCGTCGTCGCCACGCCGATCATGATGAGCGGCGCGGTCTCGCCTATCGCCCGCCCCAGCGCGAGTATCGTCCCCGTCAGGATGCCGGGGATGGCTCGCGGCATGATGACGTTCTTGATCGTCTGCCACCGCGTCGCGCCCATCCCGTAAGAGGCCTCGCGGAGCGAATCGGGTACCGACCGGATCGCCTCCCGCGCCGAGATGATGACGATGGGCAGGATTAGAAGCGAGAGCGTGAACGCCGCCGTGGCGACCGTCCCGAACCCGAACTGGAGCGTGTTGGCGAACACGGCCAACCCGAGGATACCGTACACGACGGACGGGACGCCGGCGAGATTCGAGATGTTGATCCGGATGAACTGTGTCACGGCCCCTGCCGGCCCACTGGAGGGGGCGTACTCCTCCAGATACAGCGCCGCTCCAACCCCGAGCACGAGCGTCAGCAGCGCCACCAGCACGATCATGAATATCGAGCCGATGATCGCCGGATACAGGCCGGCCTGCTCGGCCGTCTGGGAGGGGGCCGAGGTCACGTACTGCCAGTCGAACCACGGCGACGGGCCGGCGACGCCGAGCAGATCGGGGACGACGGCGAGGAGCCCGACGCCGAGCGCGAACGCGAGCGGTCCCGCGACCCCGACCCGTCGACCGGGCGTGGCGAGGTTCCTGCCCGCGACGATGCTGAACGGGACGACGAGCGTCGGGAAGAACAGGAGCCACACCGAGCGTGACAACACGGCCACCGTGTCGATTGCCGGGGCCGCGAGTATCGGGGCGACGAGCGTCGCGAGCGCGACGTAGTTCCCGTTCGGGCCGTCGAGATACTCGTCGACGACGTGTCGGGCGACGAGCGCCGTCGGGGCGATGACCGACAGGTAGTAGACGCCCGGGCCGCCGAGAAACCCCCCGATCCGTGACAGCGGACCGAGCAGGGCCGTCCCGACCACCGGGCCGGCGACGAGCACACCGAGGACGGCGAGTCCGGTCCACGACGCCTCGACGCGCCGACCGTACAGGTACAGCGCCCCGAGCGGGACGCCCATCGCGAGGAAGTAGGCGAACCACAGTCCCGGGCCGGCGATGACTTCGAGGACGACTACCAGCGCGAAGCCGCTCAAGACTCCGCCCGTCGCCGTCGCGGCGAGTTCGAGTGCCGTCCGGCCGGCGAGCGGGTTCCTGCGGGCGTACAGGAGGAACCCGGCGACCGGCAACACGACGGTGACGACCATCGTCGCGTACCACGCCGGCGCGGCCGTTTCGAGCCCAAACGCGTCCCAGAACACGTAGCCGAGGAGGACGGCAAGCGAGAGGATACCGAACAGCGACGCGGCGAAGGTGACGTACCGGAAGACGACCCCTCTGAGCCGACTCACTCCGCCGAACGCCGCCCGGTCCGTCCCCTGTCGCTCGGTTCCCGTCGCCATCAGTCGTAGTCCTCCTGATAATGCTGCACGAGCAGGTCGCTGACCACGTTCAGTACGAGCGTCATGACGAACAGCGTGAGCCCGATTGCGAACAGCGCCCGGTAGGCGGTCGTTCCCCCCGAGAGGTCACTCAGGCCGAGCTGGATGATGGCGCTCGTCATCGTCTGTGTCGACTTGAAAAACGAGGTAAGTAGCCCCGGAACGTCCCCCGGGAACCGTGCGGTCTGACCGGCCGCGACGACGACGATCATCGTCTCGCCGATGGCCCGCGAGAGCGCGAGGACGAACGAGGAGGCGATGCCCGACGCCGCGGAGGGGATGACCACGCCGGTCGAGACATCGAACTTCGTCGCGCCGAGACCGTACGACGCCTCCCGCAGCGAGTCGGGGACCGCGCTCATCGCGTCCTCGCTGATCGAGGAGACCATCGGGATTATCATCACCCCCATGATGATCGACGCCGAGAGGGCGTTGAACGTCCCGAGTTCGAGCCCCGGAATCGCGTTCAACAGCGGCGTCACGTAGACGAGCGCGAAGTAGCCGTAGACGACCGTCGGCACCCCGGCGAGCACCTCCAGCATCGGTTTCAGGACCGCGCGCCGGCCGGGCGGGGCGTACTCCGCGAGATACGTGGCGGTGAGCAGACCGAACGGCAGCGCGACGGCCCCGGCTCCGGCCGTGATGAGCAGCGTGCCGAACACGAGCGGTAACACGCCGAACACCTTCGGCCGAATCGCGGGGCTGAACTGTGTGCCGAGCAGGAACTCGCCGAGGGAGACGTTCTGGAAGAAGCCGACCGCCGGCACCGCAAGCGAGAGGACGATGCCGACCGTGGTGAGCACCGATATCACCGCGCAGGCGAGGAACGCCACCTGATAGATGCGCTCGCGGAGGTCCTGAAAGCCGCGGTCGCCACGGAGGTCGATTGGCGCTGACTCGTTGCTCATCTCCTACGGTGGGTTCAGTGGGTGGTGGAATTAAATTGCGGGGATACGCGCTTCCTTCAGCTTCCCGGGTTCGGGGCGGTCCGGTTCAGCCCATCTCCTCGATGGCCGCGTTCAGATCATCGAGTTCCTGCTGGGCCTGCTCGTCGCTCCGGGGCACGTAGCCGACCTGCTCGGCGACGACCTTCTCATTCGTTGACTGCTCGATGAAGTACCGCATGAACTCCGCGATGTGCTCCTCCGAGAGCCGAGCCTCGTTGGGGTAGGTGAACAGCGGCCGCGACAGCGGCGTGTACTCGCCCGAGGAGGCCGTCTCCAGCGACGGCTTGACCGCGCCGTCGCCGTCGTCGATGGCGACCGCAGTCACCTGATCGGGGTTCTGGAAGAAGTACGCGAAGCCGAAGTAACCGATGGCGTACGGGCTTCCCTGGACGCCTTGGACGATGGTGCGGTCGGTCTCCGTCGGCTCGTAGTCCTGCGTGTGGGCACCCTCCTCGCCCATGATGGTCTCAGTGAAGTAGTCGAACGTTCCGGAGGTCTCCGCGGCACCGAACCGCTCGATCTCCTCGTCGGGCCACTGGTCGTTCACGTCCGCCCACGTCTGGTCGGCCGACGCGTCCGGCCCCCACACCTGTTCGAGTTCCTCGACGGTCATCTCCGTCGCCCAGTCGTTCTCGTTGTTGATGACGACTGTCAGCGCGTCCGTCGCCACCACGACCTCGTGTGGGACGACATCGTTGTCCGTGCAGTTCTCCTGCTCCCCGTCCTTGATGGGTCGCGAGGCGTTGTTGATGTCCGACTCGCCCGGACAGAAGAAGTTCTCGAAGCCTCCGCCGGAGCCGGTCGACTGGACACTGATCTCGACCTCGGGGTTGTCCGCTCGGAACTGCTCTGCGACCGCCGTCGCGAGCGGGAACACCGTCGAGGAGCCGGTGATGTTGATCGCCCCCGAGAGTTCCGTCGAGGTATCCGTGCCCTCGCTGCCGCCGCTCTCGCCGTTACTATTCCCCGATTCCTCGGTACAGCCGGCTAACCCGGCGGCACCGACAGCACCGGCAGTCGTGAGGAAACTCCGCCGCGAAGCCGTCTTCGTCTTGTCGTCCGTCATCACCTATGGATTTCCCGACCAAAGTAAAGTGGTTGCTAATACCGCTTCCCCGTGTTCCGTACCGACTGCGACCGAACTGTTCTCATGTGCATGTCTATATAGCACACGCTCGGGGTCCGCAATCCCTTTCCGGGTGGCACGCGCACGCCGGGTATGCTCGAAGCCGGTGACACAGCCCCCGAGTTCAGCACACAGAACCAGCACGGCGAGACGGTCGCGCCCGACTTCGACGGCGCGGCAGTCGTCTACTTCTACCCGAAGGATTTCACCGGCGGGTGTACCATCGAGGCCAACGAGTTTCAGGACGCCTTGTCCGAGTACCGTGACGCCGACGTCACGGTGTACGGCGTCTCGAAGGACGACCACGAGACGCACGCCGACTTCGCCGAGGAGGAGGGCATCGACTTCGAACTGCTCGCGGACCCCGACGGCGAGATAGCCGACGCGTTCGGCGTCTCCCTGCTCGACAGCGGCGTCACCGACCGCGTGACGTTCCTCGTCGTCGACGGAGAGGTCGTCGCCACCTACGACCCCGAACTCGCCGAGCCCGTCGGCCACGCCCACGAGGTCCTCAACGACGCGAAGGAGCACACCGCGGCCTGACGCGGGAGTCGAGACGCATTTATCACCGCGGCGACAAAGTCGCTCATGAGCGGTGCCGACCGGTTCATGTTCTACGGGTTACTGCTCGTGTTCGCACTCCTGCTGGTGGGGCTGGTCGTCGCGTTCGTCGTCGGCTGACGCTCGGAGCAGTGTACCGCCTCAGAGGTCGGGAAACTCCTCTTGATACGCCGTTCCGTGGAGTCGGTCCTCGCGGAGCGGCCAGAACGCCAACAGCGTCGCGGTCTCACCCTCGACCGTGCGGGAGGTGTGCGGCACCTCCGGTGGAATCGTCACCGCGTCGTACGGCGTGAGTTCGAGTCGCTCGCCGTCGACCAGAAAGTCGAGCCGCCCCTCGACGAGCATGTTCATCTGCTCGTAGGGGTGGGTGTGCGGGTCACCGTCTTCCTTCTCGGGGGTGACCTGTGAGAACCCGACCAGCTGGTCGATGCCACGGAAGACGACCTGTCTGAAGCCGGGTTCGTCGCGAACCGCCGGGGCGTCCGCCAGGTCGTACACCGACGGCACCTCGCTCTCGTCGTACGCGCGTACCATCAGTTACGTCTCTCGGCGACCGCGGGGATAAGTGTGCGCGTCGGGCCACCGCGTGTCGCCGCTCGCCTCAGTACGTGTACTCCTCGACGAGCGTGCCGGTCTCGTCGTAGACGGACACCGTGTCGCCGCTGTTGTTCCAGATCGGCGAGCTACTCCCCCAGTACAGGTCCGTGTCGGTGTCCGTTCCCGACCCCGTGTGGAGGGTGACGGTGTCGCCGACGCCGAGCACGAACCCGTCGGGGAACGCGTACTGCTGGTCGACCTCGTCCGTGACGGTGTAGCCGGTCAGGTCGAGGTCGCCGTCGCCGGCGTTCTCGAAGACGACGTACTCGTCGTTGAGGTTGTCGTACTCGTCGCCCTGCGCGTCGGCGTGGACCGTCTGCACGTCGATGGTGCCGCGGTCGGCGGTGACGGTTCCGTCGTAGGCGTCGAACAGCGGGTAGGAGGTGTCGAAGACCGTCGTCGTGGGCACCGCCGGGTCGTCGTTCACGTTGTTCGTCGCGTCCGTGATCTGGTCGTCGTTGAGCCGGAGGTCGCTCCCGAGGGCGGACGCCACGTCGTTCAGGTTGCGCCGGGCCGTCCGTGTCGCCTCGCTGCTCCCGACACAGATCACCGTGCCGCCGTCGTCACGGAACGCCGCGACGGCGTCGAGTTCCGCGCTCGTGAACGCGTCGGGCGGGCTGGTGACCACGAGCGCGCGGCCGCGGTCGAGATTCTCCGTCGAGAGCTCGTTCACCTGATCGAAGTCGACGCCGACGCCTTCGAGGAACCGCTGGTAGTAGGCGGTGTCCTCCGCCGAGAGCGCGTAGTCGACGCCGAACTGGCCGTGGCCGCCGTCGATGAGCACCTGTCCGTCGATGTCCGAGAGATGATCGATCAGATTCGACACGAGGACGAAGTTCTCGTAGCCGCTCGTGTCGACGGCGTACCCCTCGTCCTGTTCGTAGGACTCGTCGACGAGTGGACTGCCGACCAGCGCGACGCTCGCGGCCTCGTCCACCCCGACGAGCGGGATGTCGCTCGCGTAGCTCACGCTCCCGCCCGACTGCTCGGCCGTCGACTCCGCGACGACGGGCACCCGCGAGCGGTCGATTGCGCCGGCGCTCGTCCGGACGCTCGCCGTCGTCGGGAAGAACGTGTCGTCGACGCTCCGGTTGCGTATCTCCGCCGAGTTCGCCGGGTCGCTGTTCGTCCACACGCGCCGGCCGTTCGTCTGCGCGTCGACCTCCGCGTCGTAGAACCGCTCGTGATTGGTGAAACTCGACGAATAGAGCCTCGCGTACCCCTGCACGACCGCCTGATAGTTGTAGAAGGTGTCGCGGCTCCCGTCGCCGGAGTCGTCGTAGTGGACGTAGCCGAGCAGTCGGTCGTACGCGTCGAAGATACCCTCCTCGGCGTCGTCGAAGGAGAGGTCGACCGTCGCGCCGCCCAGTTCCGCCTTGGCGAAGTCCGTCGCCTTCGCCCCCCAGTCCGCGAGATACGAGAGGTCTTCCAGTCCCTCCCACTCCTCGGTGCGCTCGTACTGCTGGTTTGAGGACTTCTCCGGGGTGTCGATGCCGAGGACGCGGACGGCCTCCTCGCGACCGCTGTCGAACCGCACGTCGACCGTGTCGCCGTCGTCGACTTCGATCACGTCGACGGCGTGGGTCGCGTCCGGGTCGATCTCCATCCCCGGGCGGTCGGCGAAGAAGTCGTAGGTCGTGTCGAACTGGGTCGTCGTCGGCTGATACCACTCGCCGCCGTTGGAACTGTCGTCGAACACCTGATCGTCGTTGAACCGGAAGCCGAGCGAGAGCGCGCTCGCCACGTCGTTCAGATTCGCCGTCTCGTCGTACTCCGAGTAGTCGGAACGGTCGTGGATGAACACGACGCCGCCGCCCGCGACGAAGTCCACGACCGCCTGTTTCTCCGAGTCGGTGAAGGCCGTCGCCGGCCCGGTGAGCATCAGTCCGTCCGCGCTCGGGAGGTCAGCCGCGATGTCTTGCGTCGCCGTGACCGTGTAGTCGCCTTTCGTCTCCAGATAGTTGGCGAGATTCGAGAAGTCACGCAGCGTGTTGTACTGGTCGTGGCCCTCGTCGTAGAGGACGGTGCCGCTGCCGAGTTTGGCGTCCCACGCGTTCAGCAGGAACTCCTCGTTGCCGCTCCGGAAGTCGGCGTCGTCGGACGCGAGCGTCGCGCCGATGCCGACGACGGTGCCGTCGACGGCGACGACCGGAATCGGCGTCGAATCGGCGTAGATGGTTGCGTCGCCGTTCGAGTCGCTGTCCTCGTTGTAGGCGGTGTCCTCCAGCTGGACGGCGACGCTGTCGCCGGTCAACTCCCCGCCGCTCGGGGTGGTCAGCGACGCACCGTCGGCGAATTCGAGACTATCGATTGTCGTCGCGGCCCGTGCGGTGGCCGCGAACGCGTCGGCCCCTGTCGTCGTTCCCGCGACCCCGACGAGCAGGGCCGACAGGAACGTTCGTCTGTCCATGTTCGTCCATCGAAAGCCACCGAATAATAGTTGGTGTCCCCGAAAGGATGACTCCGTGACAGGAGAACGATCCAGCACATCTGATCACACACCGGAAGCGCAGTCCAGCTCGACTCGAAACGGTGGCATTCAGGTGTGGAGCGAGGTGTCTGTGCTCCGGCGGGAAAACAGATATATCAGTTGAAACGTTGGTCTGTATCAAGCTACCATGGCACAGTCTGTCGAGACGGCGAGGCGCTCGCTGGTCCGGTCACTCTACGCCGTCGGCCCCGCAGGGTCAGTCGCAGTCAGCGTCGCCGACGGTCCGACCGTCGTCGGCCACCCCTCGCGCATCGACCGCGACGAGGCGGGCATCCGGGTGGAGGTGTGCCCCTACGAGGGCGACGCGCCGCAGTACCGCGTGCGAGCACATCGAACGCCCACGGGCTGGCAGCCACCCTACGTCGAGTGTCGGTCGCTGACGGAGTCGTGGACCCGGTGTGGCCGCCTCGCCGACGTGACTCCCGCCCCTCGCACGCCGGAGGAGTGAGGGTCGGCGGCACATTCCGAGCGTGCGTTCGCTCCCCACGTCACCTCCTGTCTTGGGGCGGTGACGCAGGGGACATCACCGGACGCATATGTTAGCGAACGGCTATACGGCGGCGGCCCGGAGAGTTGAGTACATGTCTTCTGACCCCGACGCAGAAGTCGCAACCGACGTTGTGTACCCGACCGCACTTGAAGCGCTTCGAACCCGGCGCTCGGGCCACAACTTCGACTCGACGACCGACATCGACGACGAGACGCTGCGCGGCCTCATCGAGGACGCCACGCTCGCACCCTCCTCGTACAATCTCCAGCCGTGGGAGTTCGTCGCCGTACAGGACGATGACCGCCTCAACGAAATCGTCGAACTCGCCTACGGCCAACAGCACGTCAAGGAGGCCGGCACGGCCATCCTCGTCGTCGGCCACACGGCCCTCGAAACCGCCGACCGCGTCTTCGACGAGTGGGTCGAGGGCGACCGCATGGACGAGGAGACGGCCGCACAGACCAAAGAGCAGGCGGTCGGCATGTACGCCGACGACCGCATGGGCCGCGACTACGGCGTCCGCAACGCCAGTCTGGCCGCGCAGAACCTCCTATTGTCCGCGCACGCTCGCGGGTTGACCGCCACCCCCATGATCGGCTTCGACGCCGAGGGCGTCGCGGAGTTCCTCGGCCTGCCGGACGACAAGATTCCGGTCGTGCTCATCGCCGTCGGGCCGAGCGGCGGCGAGGAACCCGAACGGCTCCCCCGCCGCGACGTGGACGAAGTCCTCCACCGCGAGGAGTACTGACGGCGGACGCTTTTTTGCACGCTGGCAATCCACCACGGAGCCGACGGCACGACCTATTGAACACCGGTATTTACAGTTCGAGGCGAAACGGTCCCGTTGGTTCGATGGTGCTCAGATACGCGGGTCGTCGCTCGGTTGACCAACCGCGGCGGGTGGGACTGAAAGGGGCCGGGCGCTACGGGAAGCCCGGCGAAGTAAGCACCACAGGCCGAAGGCCGAGGAGCGCAGCGAGGCGCGCGACCGTAGCGCCCGGGGGCTTTCTACCCCTCGTCAGCCGAATAGTCCCTATAGCTACTCTCAGTTGAACACCGTTCACCGATGTGGCGACGGGATTTTTGTGTACCTCGGACGGCATACGAGCATGGAATCGGCGGCGCGCGTTCCGTTGCTCGACCGCGAGGAACTCCCCGAGGAGTATCGGTATCTCTTCGACGAGGACGTGCTCGGCGAACTGAACCTGTTTCGGGCGATGGGCCACGTCCCGCGGACGATGCAGGCGTACATGCGGTTCGGCACGGCACAGTGGAACGCCGGCGATCTGTCCACCCGCGAACGCGAACTCGCTATCCTCGCGGTCGCCCGGTCGGTCCGCTCGCGGTACGAGTGGCACCAACACGTCGACATCGGCCGGGACGCAGGCATCTCGGCCGAGGAACTCCGACACGTCGCCCGGAGCGACTACACGCCGTTTCCGGAGCGAGAGCAGGCGATCATGCGATACGCCGAGGCCGTCGCCGGCGGCGCGGTCACCGGGCCGCTGTTCGAGGCCGCCGCGACCGTCACCGACACCGAGACGGTCGTCGGGCTGACGCTGCTCGCCGGTCACTATCTGCTGACGGCACGGTTCCTCGACGCGCTCGCGGTGCCTATCGAGGGGTCTTTCGCCGGCTGGGAACCCGACGCCTGAGTTCGAGAACGCGAGCAGGAAGGGCGTCGACGCCGGGCACGCCGGGACTCCGAGGCGGTGTTCAGAGACGCGGTTCGTTGCTCGGCTGAGCAACCGCGGTGGGTGGGGCTGTAAGCGCCGTTATCGACGATTCTCCCGCCGCTCGCACGGCCTGCGGACCGGAGGATATCTACAGTTCATTGTCCGCCTCGTTTCCGGAGTCACTCTTGGCTGAACACTCCGCTCGGTTCGCCCACACGCTTATGTGGCCCGCGTAGCGAGGTGAAAGTGAAATGAGCGGGGACATGCTCGGCTGGGACGAGTCGGTGTTCCGCGACGAGGGCGTCTTCGACTTCGAGTACGTCCCCGAGACGTTCCGCCACCGCGACGAGCAGATGGAGACGCTGCAGTACGCGCTCCGGCCCGCAGTGCGCGGCTCGCGGCCGCTGAACGTGATGGCGCGCGGCCCGCCCACGCGCTACTCCGTCTTCTCCCGGCTGTTCGAGGGGCTGTTCGACTACGAGCCGCCGACCTCGGGCATCTCCTTCAAGAAGCTGTTCGGGCAGATCACCGACCGGCTCGTCGAGGAGGAGGAGGTGCTCGTCGTCGCGCTCGACGACGTGAACTACCTCTTTTACGAAAATGAGGCCTCGGACACGCTCTACTCGCTGTTGCGCGCCCACGAGGCCCACTCGGGCGCAAAGATCGGTGTTGTGGTCGTCTCCTCTGACCTCGATTTGGATGTCATCGCCGAACTCGACGGCCGCGTTCAGTCCGTCTTCCGGCCCGAAGAGGTGTACTTCGGCACCTACGGCGAGCGGGAGATCGTCGACATCCTGCAGGAGCGCGTACAGCGCGGCTTCCGCGAGGGCGCGCTCGGGTCGCAGGCGCTCGACCGCGTGGCCACGCGCACCGCCGACGCCGGCGGCGATCTCCGGGTCGGCATCGACCTGCTCCGGCGCGCCGGCCTCACCGCCGAGATGCGCGGCTCCACCGAGGTGACGACCGACGACGTGGACGAGGCCTACGAGCAGGCGAAACACGTCCACCTCTCCCGGCATCTCCGCGGCCTCTCAGAGTCGGAGCGCGCGTTCGTCCGCACGCTCGCCGAACATGACGGTAAGCGCGCCGGCGACGTGTACGACGCGTTCAACGACGAGACGGGACTCGGCTACACTCGCTACTCCGAGATCATCAACAAACTCGAACAGCTTGGCCTCGTAGACGCGGAGTACGCCGACGTGGAAGGGCGCGGCCGCTCGCGTGAGCTGTCCCTGTCCTACGACGCGAACGCGGTGCTCGACCGACTCGACTGACGCACCGGGGTCGCCCTCGCATCACTCCCGTGGCGTCGGCGGGTCGCCGTCCCACGCGTCCATGTCGGCGTAGAAGTTCAACATCGCGTACTTCAGCTTCCCCGGCCGGACGTCGATGTGTTCGCGCCGCTCTTCCTCGGGGAACGTGTCGCGGACGGAGTAGTCACCGAGTTCGGCGGCGTTCGACGCAGTGTACCGCTCGTCCAACAGCACGCGGACGCCGAAGTCGTCGGGCGACCGGACGACGCGCCCCAGCGCCTGCCGGGTCTTGCGGACGGTCGGCACCTCGGCCGTCGTAGCTCACGCCCTCGCCGAGCGTCCCCCACAGCGACGTGAAGAGGACGCCGTGGTCGTCGGCGACGAACTCCTCCTTGAGTTCCTGCGCGCGGACGCCGGGGCGGTCGAGATACGGCGTCGCGGCCGTCTCCAGCCGGTGGTAGTAGCGTTCCGCCTCCGCGTAGGAGGGACAGAAGACGAGCGTGTTGCCCGGCGTGAACCGGACGGCGCTCGCCAGCATCTCCGTGACCGTCTCCTGCACGCCGGGGTCGTCCCGCTGGCTCGCGAACAGCGCCGGGATGTCGACGGCGTAGGTGCGGCGGCGCGACTCGGGAAACTGCTCGCTGTAGGCCATACTCACCGGGTCGTCGTCCCCATCTTCTCGCGGGCTTTGCCCGCTCGAACGGCCCGCGGAGCGTTGCTCCGCGCTGCCTACCCCAAGCACGTCACCGAGCACGTCGAACGGGCGGAGCGTCGCGGACATCAGCACGGATGCGTGTACGTCATCGAACAGCGGCTCCGTCACGGAGCGCGGGATACAGGCGTACAGTTCCGCCCGGCCGTAGACGCCGGTATCGTCGCGGCGCACGGAGACGACGGGGTAGGTGCCTGCGGCCACGGAGCCGTCGATCCACTCGTCGATGAACCCCGTCGCCTGCAACACCCGACACTCCTTGCGGCTCGTCGTCTCGCCCTCCTTGTACTGCTCCTGATACCGCCGGTCGAGCGCCGCGCCGAGATTCAGCGCCTCCTCGATGTCCTGCCGGAACCCCGGTCCCTCGTAGGCGTCGAGGAAGGCCAACGAGAGGTCGTCGCGGCCCTCCTCGTTCTCGATGGTGAGGTCCGTCCAGTCGTCGTCGACGGCGTCCCGACCGACCGAGAGCGCCTCGTCGTACGTGCGCCGCAGGGCGGTGCGGTAGGCGTCGATCACCCGCTCTGCGGCCTCGGCGCGGTAATCATCCACGTCTTCCAGTTCGTCGAGCGCGCCGTCGAGCGTCGTCTCGGTCAGCTCGCTGCTCGCGTGGTCGCGGGCGGCCTCCTCGATGTTGTGCGCCTCGTCGAAGACGGCGATGACGTCCTCCGGGTCGCGGCCGATCCACCGGAAGAACTGCTCGCGCACCATCGGGTCGAGCAGATGGTGGTAGTTACAGATCACCAGATCGACGCCTTCCATTCCCTCCTTCAGCAGTTCGTAGCCGCAGTAGCCGGCCGACTCCGCGTAGTCGTACACCTCCTCGGGCGTGCGAACGTCGTCGGTGAGCCACGCGTAGAAGTCGTCGGTGTCCTCGGTGAGGTTCGCGTAGAACCGCTCGCAGACGTTCGCCTCCTCGCGGAGCGCCTCGACGCCCTCCTCGACCGCCTCCAGTTCGTCCATCACGTCGGAGCGTGCCGCCGCGGCCTGCTCGTTGCCGTCCTGCGCGGCGTCGAGCAACTCCGCCTGCCGCTGTTCGAGCTCGGCGAGCTCCTGCTCTTGGTCGACCAGCTCGCGGGTGGTATCGCGGAGCGCCTGACACTCCTCGTAGCCCACGTCGATGTGACACATCGACCC
>PXSB01000070.1:29920-34114 GCA_003023185.1 Halobacteriales archaeon QS_9_67_17
ATCGCTCGCGCCTCCTCGATGAACTGGCGGGTCTGCTGGTGGACGTTCGTCGTGATGACGACCGTCTTGTCCTCGCGGTCGGCGTAATCGAGCGCGGGAACGAGTGAAGCGAGCGTCTTACCCGTGCCGCAGGCCCCCTCGAACAGCACGTCTTGGCCCTCCGCGAGCGCGTCGCTAACGCGGCCCATCGCGTCGCGCTGGTGGTCGTACGGTTCCTCGTACGGGAAGTAGCGGAGGAACGACGCCGTCTCTGCCACACCGGCGTTCGGACGCTCTCGAATAAAAAGGGTCGGGCACACATCCTGATAGTATTTGGCGAAGAGTGGCTTCGGGGGAGAGGAAAACAACAGGGTGTAGAAAGCCCCCGGTCGCTGCGGTCGCGCGCCTCGCTGCGCTCCTCGCTCACTCCGTTCGCTGCAGTGCTTACGTCGTCGGGCTTCCCGCCGCGACCAGTCGAGGCCGGCAGAGCCGGCCTCGCGCTCGGCGAACCCGGCCAACGCAAGCAGCGAGGCGACGAAGTCGCCTCGGGCCGCTCGCGCGGTGTAACCGCGCGAGGACACCGCAACGGAGTGAGGAGACGGCCCGTGGACCGATGGTCCACGCTGCTCGCACGGCCCGTGGCGGCGAAGCCGCCACGCTGCCCGGGAGTCGAGCCGCCGGGGGCTTCCAAACTGGTCACACTTGCTATAGCGACTCATTTGTTCTCACCTGAACACTACCCACGTGGGTGCGCCGGAACGCGAGCCTACACTCCCCCACGCGAACGTTTTTGCGGGCTGAACCCCTACGACTGTCACTCTGATGCGCCGCGCGCTGGCCGTCGCCCTCGTCCTCTTGCTAGTCGTTCCGAGCGCCGCCGTCGCCGTGCCGGACGCCCGGTTAGCCGTCTCCGGGCTGACCGTCGCGCCGGACACACCGACCGTCGGCGAACCGGTGACGGTCACCGCGACGGTTCGCAACTCCGCCGGGTCGGACTCGGCGGTGGAACTGACCGCCGTCCGTCTCGTGGACGGCGACGGCACGACGCTCGCGACCGCGAGCGATCCCGGCTCTCTCTCGCCCGGTGACACGCTGTCCGTCGATCTGACCCGGCAGTTCGAGACGAGCGGGGTGAAAGAGTTGGCTGTCGTCGCCGTCGGCGAGGACGCGAACGACGAGCGGGTGACCATCCGACGGCCGGTGACGGTCACCGTCGAACAGACGCCGCCGCTCGTCGCCGTCGACGCATCCCGACTGGTCACCGACAGCGAAAACACGCTCGCGGTACAGGTATCGAACCCCAACACGGAGACGTACCGGAATCTCATCGTCCGGATCGATGCGCCCGACGCCGAGCCGAAGCGCCGGGTCGTCCCCTCGCTGGCCGGCGGCGCGAGCACGACGCTGAACGTCTCGTACGCGCCCGCCGAGACCGGCGCGGCAACCGTCGACGTGACCGTCGATTACACGACGGCGACGGGCGTCGACCGGAGAACCGAGTACGCGACCACGCTCTCCGTCGAGCCCTTGCGTGAGGATGTCGGCGTCGCCATCGAGCCGGCCCCCGAACAGCAGGTACAGGCGAACGCCGCGGGCAACCTCGGCGGCATCCTCGGCGGCGCGGGCGGAAGCACGCTCCAACAGAGCGGCCAGCAGGAGTCGTCCGGGCCGCCCGACGCGCTCTCGGTGACGGTGACGAACTTCGGTAACGCGCCGATTCGGAACGCCGTCGTTGTGCCGCGAACTGACGGCGGCCAACTGCCGCGTGTCGCTGTCGGTACGCTCGCCCCCGGCGAGGAGCGGACGGTCGAGGTGAGTCTCGCGCCCGTCGACAGCGCGACGACTGTCACCGCCGATGTCCAGTACGTCGCCGGCGGCGACACCGGAACCGCGACCGGGCAGTTCGACTACAGCCCGCCGACCGGCGAGATACAGCTCACCGGCGTCGACATGCGACTCGCCGACGGGACGCTGACGGTGACGGGCAACGCGGGTAACGTCGGCGACGGCGAGGTGACCGGCGTCGTCGTGCGCGTCGGAGAGGCGACGGGCGTGGAGCCGGCGTATCCCAGCCGGAGCTACTTCGTCGGCACCGTCGACGGGAGCGAGTTCACGCCCTTCGAGCTGACCGCTCGGGTGGACACGGCGAACGCGACGGCCGTCCCCGTGACGGTGACGTACCGCGTCGACGGCGAACAGCGGACCCGTACCGTCGAACTCCCGCTCGATGCAGAGCAGGCGGCCGCGTCGAGCGACGACACCGAATCACAGCCCGCCGTCGTCGGGGCCGCCGGTCTCGGCGTCGTGGTCCTCGCCGGCGGCACCGTCCTCGTGGCCCGACGCCGACGATGAGCACTCGGGAGCGCACGCGGCCGTCACCCGAACTCCGCAACACCGTGAAGGAGTACGACGGCGGCGGCGAGACGGTCCGGGCGCTGGCGGATGTCGACTTCAGCGTCGCGCCGGGGGAGTTCGTCGCCGTCGTCGGTCCCTCCGGGTCGGGCAAGTCGACGATGCTCAACACGCTCGGATTGCTCGACGTGCCCACCTCGGGGACGGTGCGGGTCGCCGGGCGGGACGCCACGACGATGACCGACCCCGAGCGGACCCGCGCCCGCCGTGAGTACGTCGGCTTCGTCTTCCAGCAGTTCTACCTCATCGGGAATCTCACCGCCTTGGAGAACGTCACGCTCCCGACCGTCTACCGCGACGACCCCGACGCCGAGGAGCGGGCGCGGACACTCCTCGACCGAGTTGGGCTCGGCGACCGACACGACCACACGCCCGACGAACTCTCCGGCGGGCAGAAACAGCGGGTCGCCATCGCCCGTGCGCTGGTGAACGGGCCGGATGTCGTGCTCGCCGACGAACCGACCGGAAATCTCGACCGCGACACCGGCGAGCAGGTGCTCGGCGAGTTCGCGCAGGTGACCGACCGAGGCGTCGGTCTCGTGGCCGTCACCCACGACCCACAGGTGGCAGAGTTCGCCGACCGCACCGTCCGCATCGTGGACGGCCAACTGACCGAGGCGTCGGGCGAGGCGGCGAACCTGTCACAGGAGGTCGACCCGCCGTGAGCCTCCCGGCGGTCAGGATGGCGTTGCGGAACCTCAACCGCAACCGGACGCGGAGCGTGCTCGCGGCGCTGGGCATCGTCATCGGCGTGCTCGCCATCGCGACGCTTGGCGTCTTCGGCAACGTGCTTCAGTTGGCCGCGACGAACTCCTTCGGCGAGGTCGGGAGTCAGGTCGTCGTCTCGCCGAACAGCGACGCCGGCATCGAGTCCTTCTCCGAGCGCGACCGACAGGTGATCCGCCGGGCAGCGGAGGGCCGCGGCGAGGTTGTCCCGCTCGCGACCGGGGGTGGGTTGGTCCGCGCGAACGACGAGAGCAGCGCCGCCCAGCTGTACGGGACGAACCAGCCCGGGGTGCTGTTCACCGCCGAGTCCGGCGAGATACCCCGACAACTGCGCGGTGGCGTCCTCGTCGGCACGCAGGTCGCCGACCGACTCGGTATCGGGGTCGGGAGCGCCGTCGAGATAGACGGGAACCGCTACCGCGTCGTCGCGATACTCGCGGAAGGGGAAGACATCTCGCCGGTGACGCCGGGGCGAGCCGTCGTGCTCCCACCCGACGAGTTCGCGGACAGCGACCCGTCACAGGTCGTCATCGAGGCGAACAGCCGGGAGGCGGCGAGCGCGGCGGCGGGCGAGATTCGAGCGACGGCGAACGCCCGCGGCCAGCGGCTCTCCGTGCTCGAACTCTCCTCCATCGTCGACCGCATCGCCGAGTTCTTCAGCCTCCTCAACAGCTTCCTCATCGCGCTGGCGGGCATCTCGCTCGTCGTCGCAGGCGTCGCCATCTTCAACGTCATGCTGATGAGCACGAGCGAGCGACGCGGCGAAATCGGCGTCCTCCGCGCGGTTGGCGTCCAGAAGCGAGACGTGTTGCGCACGCTCGTGGTCGAGGCCGGACTACTGGGCGTGGCCGGCGGCATCGTCGGTCTCCTGCTGTCGCTCGTGGCGGTGTACGCGCTGTACGCGCTGTCGCCGCTGGCCCTCTCCGTCGTCGCCCACCCGTCGAATCTGCCGTTCTTCGTACTCGCGTTCGTGTTCGGCGTCGTCGTCGCACTCGCGTCGGGGCTGTATCCGGCGTGGAAGGCGGCGAACCTCCACCCTGTTGAGGCGCTACGCGGCTAATCCTCGATGGGGTTGTC
>PXSB01000071.1 GCA_003023185.1 Halobacteriales archaeon QS_9_67_17
CTGATGGGCGTCGAGCCGGAGTGGACCGACGCCGGCCGCGTCGAGAGCGTGGAGCCGATTTCGCTCGACGACCTCGACCGGCCACGCATCGACGTGACGACGCGCGTCTCCGGGCTGTTCCGCGACGCGTTCCCGCAGGCGGCGAGTGTCATCCATGACGCCGTCGACGCGGTGGTGGACCTCGACGAACCACACGAGATAAACTACGTGAAGAAACACGTCGAGGAGGAGGCCGCCGAACTGGAGGCGGCTGGCGTCGAGAAGCCCGAGACGGCGGCGAAACACCGGGTGTTCACGACCCGGCCGGGCGGCTACGGCGCGGGGACGAACAAGGCGGTCGACGAGGGGAACTGGGAGGACCGGAGCGACCTCGCGGACGTGTACGTCCAGTGGGGTGGCTACGCGCTCGGCTCGCGCGGCAAGACGACGGAGGCCCACGACGCCTTCGAGCGCCGGCTCGGCAACGTCGAGGCGACGGTGAAGATAGAGGACACCGCCGAGCAGGACGAGTTCGACTCCTCGGACTGGTACGCGTTCCACGGCGGCTTCATCACCGCTGTCGCCGAGACCGCCGGCGAGGAGCCGGCCTCCTACGTCGGCGACTCCTCGGACCCGGACAACGTCGACGTCTACACCAACGAGGAGAAGGTGCGCAAGGCGATGCGCGCCCGCGTGCTCAACCCCGCGTGGCTCGACTCGATGGAGGAGCACGGCTACAAGGGTGCCGGCGACCTCTCCTCGACGGTCGACGTGGTGCTCGGCTGGGACGCGACCACGGGCGTCGTGAGCGACACGCTCTGGGAGTTCGTCGCGGAGCGGTACGCCTTCGACGCCGACCGGCAGGAGTGGCTCCGCGACGTGAACCCGTGGGCGCTCGAATCCATCACGGACACGCTGTTGGAAGCCATCGACCGGGACCTGTGGGACGCGGACGACGCGACGACCGACCGGCTCCGGGATATCAATCTCACCGTCGACGGCGACATCGAGGCACAGGCCGCGGCCGACCCGACGGGGGTGACGAGCGACGATGATTAACGGGCAACCAAGCACGGAGCGCCAGCGAGCAGACAAAGCGACCCGCGAGCCGGCTGTCGCGGACCCCGAAGCGACGACGGCGCTCGACCGCCAGCCGCGGGACGACCGCGCCGACGCGGTCGTGGCCACCATCCACGAGACGGCGAGCGAGGTCAAGCGCCGCCAGCTACGACAGGCCGTCGACGCGCTGGAGGCGAACGGCGGACTCACCGACGGCCAGCGTCGAGCGGTCGAGCGGCTCGCCGACCGGCTGGTCGAGCGAGTGCTCGCGGCACCGACCGCGAGCCTGCAGGCGGCCGCGACGGACGCGGACGCAGCCAAGGTGTCGGCGGCACTGCGCCTGTTCGACGCGGGCGCGGAGGTGGCTGATGAGTGAGGACGTGCGGGCGGACGGCACGACCGAGTTTGAGGAGTACGCGGACCTCGGCGCGACCACGTCCGAGGCGATGGACATCGCCGAGACGAGCATGGACCGGGTTCACGACCTCGTCCCGCAGGAGACGCTCGCCGACCGGTTCCGGGCGAAGGCGGTCCACGCGACCGGCGACCCCGAGTTTCAGCATCTCGTCCGGGTCACCGGCGACCCCGCTCGCGCCGGCGCACGAGCGGTCCTCGACCAGCGGCCAATCGTCACCGACATCACGATGGTGAAGTCGGGGATCACGGGCCGGGGCCACGACTGCCCGGTGCGGAAGGCAATCGGCAACGGTGCGGACCTCGCGGCCGAGACGGGAATGACCCGGACGGCGGCGTCCGTGCTCGAACTCGACCGTGAGGGCGTCTACGAGAGCGCTATCGCCGTCGTCGGCAACGCGCCGACCGCGGCGCTCGCGCTGGCCGACTGTATCGAACAGGGCACGCGCCCGGCGGTCGTGGTCGCCACGCCCGTCGGCTTCGTGGAACGAACTCGTCCACGTGGCGAGCGACGCCCGCGAGGGCGAGGTCGACCTGTGAGCGACGCTGACGACGGCTACGACCTCGACGCCGGCCCGGACCCGGCGGCGTTCGCGGCGGCCGCACCCGAACCACCGCTGGACGAACCGGGCGACGAGCCAGTTCACGCAGTCGGCATCGGTCCCGGGAACACCGCGTACCTGACCCCTCGGGGCGAGCGTGCCATCCGCGAGGCCGACGTGGTGGTCGGCTTCGGCACCGTCGTCGAGTTCGTCGCCGACCTGACGGACGCGGATCTGCTGACGTGTGGCTACCGCGATGAGGGCGAGACGCTCGCGCGGTTCGCCGAGCGCGTGGCTGACGGCGACCGCGGGACGGCCGTGCTGATGGGCGACCCGAACCACTCGGGCTACCAGTTCCTTGGGAAGGTGGAGCGGGCCGTCGACGCCCCTGTCCGGGTCGTACCGGGTATCTCCTCGCTCCAGATCGCGGCGAGCCGGGCACGGACGCCGATGGAAGACACGACCTTCGTCACCCTCCACAAGAGCGGCGACCTCGACGCAGACCTGCGGCGACTCCGCGCGGACGCGGGCGACCGTCACCTGCTCGTGCTTCCGCGCCCGTACGACTGGATGCCCGGTGACATCGCGGCGGAGTTGCTCGACGCTGGCGGCGACCCCGGTGCAACGGCGTTCGTCTGCGAGCGACTCACCCACGACGACGAGTCGATCACCCGGACGACACTCGAAAAACTGGCCGAGGGCGCGGGCGGAACCGACCCCGAAGACACGCCTTTCTCCGACCTCTCCGTGCTCGTCGTCCGAGCGGACTGACTCCCGGCACCGTTAGCTATTTGTCCTACCCTCCGTAGATGAAACCAAGCAAACTTGGCTTAGTACAAATATGATTGTACTCGGCCGGAGCCGCCACTCATGTCACAGGACACACTGCTGCTCGTCGGTCGCGCCGTCGGGGACGCCCCCGAAGTGTTCGAGACGCACCGCCGTCGACTCGCCGACCGGACGGCGTTCGATACGGTCGAAGTAGCGACCTACGACGCGGAGCCGGTCCGGGAGCTACGCGACCAGTTCGCCGACCACCCTGCCGACCGCGTCCACGCGGTGCCGATGTGTCTCGCCCACACCCGCGACACCGTCGACGCGGTGCCGCGCGCGCTCGCTCACCTGCCGGGCGAGGTCCACTACTGTGACCCCGTCGGCCGAAATCCAGCGGTGACCGAGGTGCTCGCGGAGCGGGCGGTGAACCGAGTCTCGCCCGGCGCGGACGCCTCGCTCGTGCTCCCAGCCTTCGGCAGCGGTTCGACGCCTCACCAGCGACGCGCCGCCGAGTACCACGCCGAGCGCCTCCGCGAGCGCGGCGACTACGGACAGGTCGTCACCTGTTATCTCCTCCAAAATCCGACCGTCGAGTGCGTCCGATACGAGGTGACGGAGCCGCGGTCCGTCGCCGTCCCTCTCTTTATCGCCTCGACACCCGCGACGGAACAGCGCATTCCGGACGCACTCGAACTCTCGCGGGGCGGCATCGAGTACGCCGACCCGCTCGGCACCCACCCGCGCGTGACCGACGCGGTCCACGCCGAGGCCGCGAAGGGCCGCGTGCTCGCGGACGCCGGCGACCCCGGAGCGTTCGACCCGGACGTGGAGACGGCGCATCCGGTCGCGACCGACGGCGAGGGGCGATAAATCCGCACTGTGACCACATCACTCCTCGTATGTTCGGATGTGTTCTGCCAACTCACTGTAGTCTCCCGCGAGATCGCCGAGTAGACGTCCGTCGGCGGTGTACACTTTCGTGTCGCGATCCCGAGCGAGTGCGACGTACGCTGCATCGTAGACGGTGATGTCGAGCTCGCTCGCAATCTCTGCAACGGGGCCGGTTTCGCCGAAGGGGACGAGTTCGATCCCGTACTCGGAAAGCGACTTCGAGGCGTCTTCGAGACGGTCTCCGTCGTAGTGGCCGCTGTACTTGAGCGCATTCACCGCCTCGAACGGCATGAGCGCGGGAGCGACCAGATCGAAGGTTCCGTCGAGATACGCATCCCGGAGCGCACGGGCCTGCTCGTGGTGCTGTTCGGGGATGTACCACTTTACGACGACGCTCGTGTCGACGACGAGGTCAGACATCAGTCGGAGTCCATCCCGTGTCGCTCGTCTCGCCACTCGCGTATGGTCTCCGCCGTATTTTCGTTCTGCATCTCCTCGCCGTCGATCTGGCCGCTCAATCGCTCGCTCGTAGCCACCGCGTGCCCGATGCTACGTGATTCCAGCTGATCGATCTCCTCTTCGATGTTGGCTCTGATCACGGCACTCCAGTTGATCTCGCCGTGTTCGTCCATCTTCCGCTTCAACGCGTCCGGCACGCGGAGGCTAACGGTCGCCATATCGTATAACATGTATTACTGAAATAAAAGTAATACGGTCGCCTCACAGATCGAGCGACGAAGCCGTACTACCAGCCGCTACGAGAGGTAATCAGAGTCGATTCCGGGAGCCGCAGAACCATCAGCGCCAGAACGGTCGCCTGCTCACACCCGGTCGAACACGTCCGAAAGCCGCTCTAACGCTCGTTCTGGCTCGTCACCGTCGACGGAGACGAGCACGTGGTCGACGCCCATCGCTTCCAGTCGGCGGAAGTAGTCGACGAACCACTCCGTCCCAGCGCGGTATCCCTGATGGACGTGTTCCGGGTCGGCCGCGGGGTCGTCGGCGAGTTCGACCCGGACGGCCATCGCGTAGGGTTTGCCGTCCGAGACCTCGTGCCAGTCTGTGAGATACGCGTCGAGCGTCGACTCCGGAAGGTGGTAAAACAACCAGCCATCGCCGTGTTTGCCCAGCCAC
>PXSB01000072.1 GCA_003023185.1 Halobacteriales archaeon QS_9_67_17
CAGTCGGGAGACGTAGTAGGGGGCGTCGAAGTCATCGAAGTTCCAGCCCGTGAGAACGTCCGGGTCCGTCTCGTCGAGATACGCGAGGTAGTCCTCGTGCATCGCCTCCTCGGTGTCGAAGACGCGCACGTCGATGGCCGCGTCGGTGTCGTCGTTCCAGAACTCGAAGTCGTCCAGCGTCTCGGGGGCGTCGACGGTTGCGTCGGGCGCGTCGTAGAGCCACACGACGTACTCGTCGCGGTCGGAGTCGTGGCTCGTCATGCAGATGACCGTCTCCTCGCCGTCCTCGGGAAAGCCGGCGCGGTCGTCGACCTCGATGTCGAACGTGTGGACGCGGGGTTCGACGCTCAGGTCGACCGGCTCCAACTGCTCGTGGTGGACCTTGATGCTCCCGTCGTCGCGCTGCTCTGGCACCCGAACGCCGGCGGTGATATCCTTGTCGATGAGGAGCCGATTGGGAAAGAGGATGTCCGCCTCGTAGTGTTCGAATCGGTCGCGCAGTTGCCCCACGTCGCGGGGCGTCTGCCCGAACACCTTCACGAGCGTCTCGCCGCGGATGGATTCGTAGGTGACGACCTCGTCCGCTTCGGGGGTATCGAGCGACGGCTCTCGCTCGCCACGCGTCTCGACGCCGGTGATCCGCTCTTCCATCAGCCGGTCGTCCTCGAAGTCCTCCTCGCGGAGCGGGCGGTCGTCGGATTCCTCGTGGTCAAGGTCGTTGACGGGCGTGTAGAAGTACGGCTTGAAGTCGAAGACGCGGACGTGTTCCTGCTCGCGGTCCGCGGTCCGACCGAAGACGTGGAGCACGGGGTACTCCTCGTCGCCGTACCCCTCGACGGTGTAGTCGACCTGCGTGACGGCTATCTCGACGGTGCCGTCGGCCTCCGGGAACCGGTGGTCGGAAAGATCTACGAGCTCCGCCACCTCGTCGCCTTCCGTGACGTGGCGGGCCTCCTCGACCTCGCCGTCGGCGGCCGCGTCCGGGTTGCCGCCACCGAACGCAGCGAGCTTCATATCCTCCTCTGTCATTGGCGAATGTATCCCCGCCTACCCGGTAAACCGTTCGGTGGGCCGCGGCAGTGGTTGGCGCTGCCACAAGGGCTTTACTGTGGTATGATGTAGCACGAAATGGTGACACACGATATGCCCGAGTCCCCAGCACCTGAGAGGGATAGCACGGGTGTGGCTCCCGAGACGACGCTGACCGTCGAGGCGTACGAGACGGACGAGGGCGTCGTGTTCTACGACGCCGCGGCACCGGCCGCGTGGCTCCAAGCCGACGAGACGCTCGACCTCGAAGAGATGGCCTGAGGAGTAGTGTTCAGCTAAAGCTGAGTTCGGAGGCTCATCGGCCAACGAGTTGTCGAAAGCCCCCGGGCGCTACGGTCGCGCGCAGCGTGGCGGCAGAGCCGCCATGGGCCGTGCGAGCGGTCTTCGACCGCGAGCAGACCTCGCTGTGGTCCTCCCGCTCGCGTCACTCGCGGTGCGGTCCTTGCGTCGTCGTGCTTCCCGTAGCGACCACCGGGAGAGCGAAGCTCTCCCGAGCAATCGGCGGCTTCGCCGCCGATGACGGCCCCTTTCAGTCCCACACACCACAGTTGTTCAGTCGAGCGACAACCCGCGTATTTGAATACCGCCGCCTGACGGCCACGAGGGATTTTTCAACGGTGGCGGCCACGAACCGACAGTGAGCGACAGCGACGAGTCGAGCGCCGTCGACCGGGCGCTCCGGCGAGCCGGCGAACTCGACGAGGACCCCCACCCAGAGGAGCCGGACGAGTTCGACCCCCACAGCCTCGGCCCGGAGTCGACCGACCTCACCGCGACGGACGCAGACATCGAGGTCGACGGCGAGACGTTCCGCGCGTTCTGGAGCGCGGTCGTCCTCGCGAACCTCGGCTTGTTCGCCGTCGCGCTCGGGATCATGCTCGCGTACTTCCGCGCCCAACTGCTGGTCGGCGGCGCACTGGTCGTCGCCGGCGCGGGCGCGCTCGGCCACACCTACCGTATCTACCGCGACTACACCGGGGGTGCGTCGGCGTGAAGGCGGTCGAACACGGCGACGAGCGTTATCTGCTGGTGAAACAGTCTTCCAAGTCGTCGCGCGTCCGCGACCCTGCGACCGGCGAGGAGCGGTATCTTCCGAACGAGGAGTTGACCGTGCTCGACGACGGGCCGCTGAAGACGGCAGCGGCCGCCGTTGAACCGCCGCTGCGCGCACTACTCCGAGCGACGAACGACGACCGCGGACTCGGCTTACTCGTCGAGTTACACGCCGACGGGCCGCTCGCCGTGCGTGATCTGCTGGCGAGATACGACCTCTGTGAGTCCGACGCGCTCGGTCTGGTGACGGAGTTTCGGGTCGCCGGTCTCGTGCGCGAGACGACGGTGGCCGCCGAGCGCGGCTACGCGCTGACCGACCGGGGCAGGGAAGCAGTCGACGCGCTGCTCAGCTGAACGCCGCGAGCGCGGCCGCATCGGCGGCGTCCATCCGCTCGACGGACGACCGGTTCGTCGTCGGGTTCTTCGAGACCGTGACCAGTTCGTCGGCCGCGCTCACCAGTTCATCGTCGTGGCTGACGACGAGTATCTGGCTGACGCCGAGTTCCGTCATCGACTCGATCAGTTCGACGAGCTTCGAGACGTGTCCCGAGTCGAGGAAGACGGTCGGCTCGTCGAGGATGAGCGGCGGCATCGGCGCGGAGCCGTCGATCCCCTCCGCGAGCAGTCGGTAGATGGCACACCGTAAGGAGAGGTTGAAGACGGCCCGCTCGCCGCCCGACAGCTGCTCGGGATCGAGCGGTTCGCCGTCCTTCTGGTAGACGGTCAGTTCGTAGCCGCCGTCCAACTCGATGTGCGAGTAGGCGTCGTTGCCGTAGACGAGTTCGAACGTCTCGTTCAACATCCGCTCCAGTTTGCGGACGTTCTGCTGGCGGAGTTCCGCGCGCAGGTCGCCGTACGTGTCCTGGAGCCGTTCGGCCTCCTCGTACAGCGAATCAAGCCGGGCGACGGTGTCGGCGAGTTCTTCCCGGCGTTCTCGAAGTTCCTCCAACTCAGCGATTTCCCGTTCCACCGCGCCGATGTCGCCCTGCAGGTCGTCGCGCCGCTCGCGGAGCGTCGCCAGCTTCTCATCCACCTGTTCGAGATACTCCTCGGCTTTCTCCTTCTGCTTGCGGGCCGTATCGAGTGCGTTCTCGTCGATGTCGTCGGCGAGTTCGTCGCGCCGCTCCCGCTTCTCGGCGAGTTGTTCGCGTCGGATGTCGCTCGTCTCTGCGATACTCGCCCGCTGCTCGCGAACCGACTCGATGTCGGCCTCTACATCGGCTATCTCGTCGAGGAGTTCCGCCAGCGACTCGACGCGCTCGATGGCCGTCCTCAGCGACGAGGACTCGGCGTTCAGTTCGCCCATCTGCTCACGAGCCGCCTCGGCCGCCTGCTCGGCGTCGGCCGCCGTCTCCCGTTTCTCCTCGGCCTCCGATTCGAGTTCGTCGGCACGCTCTCGGAGCGACTCAACTCGCTCTTCCCGGTCGTCGAGTCCCGACTCTCGCTCCTCGACCAGTTCGCGTAGCGACTCGCGCTCGTCGCGTGCGGTCGCCAACTCTCCTCGCGGAGGTCGGCGAGTTCGCTCTCTAGCGTTGCGACCCGCTCGCGGTCCTCGTCGATTGACTCGACGTGTGGCGACCCCTCGACCCACTGGCCGCACTCGGGGCATTTCCCCTCGTCAAGCAGTCGCTCCGCCTCTGCGACCGTCTCCTCCGCGCTCTCCAACTTGGCTTCCACCCCGGCAATCTCCTCGCGCAGGTCGCTCAGTTCCTCGGCGACCGACTCGCGGTGGTCTTCGGCTCCCTCGGGGTTGACCGGAGCGCCGGCGAACTGCTCCTGTGTCGCCTCGATTCGCTCGGTGAGCGTCTCGATCTGGTCGCGCGTCTCAGCGATCTGCGTGCGTGCTTCCGCGAGCGACTCCGCCACCTCGGTCGCCTCCTCGCGTTTCGACTCGGCCTCCGATTCGAGTTCGTCGGCGCGCTCGCGGGCCGTCTCCGCCTCGTCAGCGTGTTTCTGCACCTCGACGCTCTGCTCGCGGACCTGTTCGGCGACTGCCTCCTTCTGCTCGCGTAGGTCAGCGACTCGCTCGTCGACAGTGTCGTCGGCCAGTTCGGCGGCTGCGTTGGCGTTAACCTCGGTCTCGGCCAGTAGCTCGTCGGCCTCCCCGCGCAGGTCGTCCGCCTGCTCGCGCAGTTCCGTCGCGCGGTCGCCCAACTCCGACCGTTCCTGCTCTGCGTCGGCTATCTCGTCGGTTAGCTCCTCGATGTCGGCGTCCAGTTCCACCAGTTCGGCCTGCCGCTCCTCGTGTTTCTCCAGCGCGGTGGCGGCCTCCTCGCGCTGTGTCTCCGCCTTCTGTTGGTTCTTCTCGAATCGCTCGATGTCGTCCTCGACGTCGGCGAGCGTCGAACGGAGCGCGTTCGCCCGTTCGTGGAGGTCCTCGGCTTCCTTCTCGGCTATCTGCGCGTCGAGGTCGTCGAGTGCGCCCTGCTTGTTGTCGCGGACGCGGCCGACCCCGACGCGGGCGTCGGAGGCGCGCTCGCGGTACTCCTCCAGTTTCCCCAACTGCAGGAGGTCGTCGATCATGTCCTGTCGCTCGCCGGGCGAGGCGTTGCATCCGGAGGCGGTCGGCGACCGCGCTCCGCACGTCCCGTGCCCCCTCGATGGTTTCGTCGGGACCGTCGAGGACACAGGTCGTCGTCGTGGCGCTCCCGCCGCGAAGTTTCAACTCTCGCTCGATGCGGTACTCCTCGCCGCCGTGGCTGAACCACAACTCGACGCGGGCTTCCTCGGCACCGATGGTCAACACCTCGTCGAGCGTCCGGTCGAGCGCCCGTGCGCCGTACAGTGCGAAGAAACACGCTTCCAGCAGCGACGACTTGCCGGAGCCGTTCAGCCCGTGGATGACGGTCACGCCGCGGTCGAGACGCAGCTCCGTGTCGGCGAAGCACTTGAAGTTCGAGAGCCGAATCCGCTGAAACCTCACGAGAAATCACCCAGCGACGGCTGGCCGTCGCCGTCACCGTCCGTCGCCTCGGCCATCTCTTCGGGTGGCGAAGCGTCCGCTGGCGTCGACGCTGGCTCCGCGTCGTCACGCTCGTCGTCTGCACCCTCACCCCAGTCCGGTTCGGCAGTTGCCTCGGAAGTAGGAGTCTCGGCGACCGCCTCGCCCGGGTCGTCCGGGTCATCGTCCTCGGCCGGTTCGAAGGCAGCGGGGTCGTCGACGAGGTCGCGGACTCGGTCCTCGACCGTGTCGGCGACGTTCGCGTTCGCGGTCTTCGAGGCGCGAACGGTCTCGTCGATGTCGCGGGCGGCCTCCGAGAGTCCCATTCCGCGCAGCCGGTCGCGGACGGCCTCGTCCGGGTCGGCGAAGGAGATGTCGACGTCCTCGGTCTCGGTCGCGTGTTCGCGGCGGTCGGCCACGCGACCGACGAGCGCGCCGCGGTCGTCGATGAACTCCTCGACGCGGGCTGGCGTCACCGCCTCGCCGTCGCCCTCGATTTCGACGACGACGACCGCACTTTCGAGGTC
Source organism: Halobacteriales archaeon QS_9_67_17 (assembly GCA_003023185.1). Lineage (GTDB taxonomy): Archaea > Halobacteriota > Halobacteria > Halobacteriales > Haloarculaceae > Halosegnis. The sequence continues at coordinate 5,572 of PXSB01000072.1, forward strand.
GTACTGGCCGACCTGCTCGCGGACGCGCTCGATCCCCTCGCCGCCCCCGAGTTCGACGGAAACGAAGACGAACTCGCGGGCCGGGATGCCGCGGCGGCTGAGTCGCGCCTCGCCGTCGGCGAACTCGACGAGGTTGTAGCCGCGGTCGTCGCGCTCGCCCGCGGAGGCGCGCTCGGTCGATCCGCAGTACGTCGTCCACGTGCCGTCGATTTCGACCCGCTCCGGGTTGTGTTCGTCGCCGAGCAGGAGCGCGTCGAAGTCGACGGTGGCGGACTCAAGCACCTCGCGGGCATCCCACTCGACGTTGCCGTAGTCGGGGACGAGCGGCTCGAACAGGCCGTGCGAGACGAGGGCCGCGTGTGCCGCGTCGTGGGACGCGAACTCGTAGTCGAGGTCGTCACGCTTCGCGCGCGGCACGAAGTCGAGTCCGTAGAAGGCGGTGTCGCCGACGACGGTTGGCTCGTCGTTGAGTCGCGTAGCGAGCTCCATCGACTCGAAGAGGTCGAGCCACTGGCCGTCGCGCGTCGTCTCGTGATTGCCGACGACGGCGAGGAACGGGATATCGGCGTCGTCGAGCGTCCGGAGCACGGAGAGCGTGCCGAGCAGGTCCCCGAGTTGAGGCCGCCGGTCGTGGAACAGGTCGCCTGCGTGGACGACAGCGTCTACGCCATCGTCGACGGCGTCGTCGACGACGCGCTGGAACGCGTCCAGGAAGTCCTGTCGGCGCTCCGGCAGGTGGTACTGCTGATACCCGATGTGGGTGTCGCCGGTGTGGATCACCCGGGTCATTGCCAGAGGGTTACCCGTCCCGGCCTAAAGGGGTATCGCGACCACGGTGAAACTGGTCCGGGCAGTCGCTCCGTGCGGCCATCCAAAACGCCCGGAAGGCGTCGAGCACCTGTCGTGCCCGCACGGCGCGTTCGCCTTCCGCTGTCGCGGCGACTGTCCGGAGGTCAGCGAGGCCGCCGCGTTCGACGAATCCGGCGGCGACCGGGAGCGATTCCAGCGCGCGCTCGCCACGAGCCAGCGGGTCGTCGTCCACGAGTCGGGAGAGCGCGCGCTTGACGGCCGCGGGGTCGGGAGCACAATCCGCGTCGGACACGGAACTGGTGCCCGCGTCCCAGTACAAAAAGTCTCGGTCACTACTTGAGGCGGTGTTCAGATAGGCGATGGCCGATCAAGTGTGGGCGGGCGGGACTGGAAGGGGCCGGCGGCTCGGCGAACCCGGCCGACGCAAGCACCGCAACGGAGTGAGGAGCGCAGCGAGGCCCGGAAGTCGAGCCGGCGGGGGCTTCCAAGCTGGTTACATTAGCTCTGGTTACCCATCCGGCCTTATGTGAACACTACCCTACTCGATGGCGAGCGTGTACACTCGCTTGCGTGCGTCGGTGAAGGAGAACCGGGAGTCGACGGCGTCGCACTCTTCGAGACGGGAGAGCGCGTATCGAACGGTTCGGGCGGGCAGCAGCGTCTCTTCCGCGAGTTGAGTCTGGGTGAGTCGCTCGTTGTACTCCAGCGCCTTCGCGACGAGCTTCGCGCTGGGGGGCAGTTCGCGGACCGCGTCCCAGCCGTCCGCGTCGGGCGTCGCCTTCGCTTCGGTCGTGCTCATTACCAACGGTTACTCCATGCCGACGGATAATATTTACTGTTGCAATTCATAACCATCAGATATACCGAAGCATAGGGGCTAAACGGCGCGGAGCGGGCTCAAGCTGTCGGTTTCAGCCGGAATTGGGGAGTACCCGAAGCCTCTTATGAGTACGTCCCGGTAGATTATGCAATGAGTGATACTGTTGACGACGTCGAGTTACCGTACGACGACGAGGCGTCACAGCAGGACAAGATAGAGTCGCTACGCGAGCGGTTAGAGATCATCGAAGCGCAAAACGAGGAGATGCGAGATAAGCTCCTTGACGCGAACGCGGAGAACAACAAGTACCAGCAGAAGCTGGAGCGGCTCACCCACGAGAACAAGAAGCTGAAGCAGTCGCCGCTGTTCGTCGCCACGGTGCAGGAGCTCACCGACGAGGGCGTCGTCATCAAACAGCACGGCAACAATCAGGAGGCGCTCACCGAGGTCACCGACGAGATGCGCGAGCGGCTGGACCCGGACGACCGCGTGGCCGTCAACAACTCGCTGTCGGTCGTCAAGACGCTCGACGACGAGACGGACGTTCGGGCTCGCGTGATGCAGGTCGAGCGCGAGCCGACGGTCGGCTACGAGGACATCGGCGGCATCGACGACCAGATGGAGGAGGTCCGCGAGACGGTCGAACTACCGCTGAAGAACCCCGACATGTTCGACGACGTGGGCATCGACCCACCGAGCGGCGTCCTGCTGCACGGGCCGCCGGGGACGGGCAAGACGATGCTCGCCAAAGCGGTGGCGAATCAGACCGACGCCACTTTCATCAAGATGGCCGGCTCCGAGCTCGTCCACAAGTTCATCGGCGAGGGCGCGAAGCTCGTCCGTGACCTGTTCGAACTCGCGCGCCAACACCAGCCGGCGGTCATCTTCATCGACGAGATCGACGCCATCGCCGCCAAGCGAACCGACTCCAAGACCTCCGGCGACGCAGAGGTCCAGCGGACGATGATGCAGCTGCTCTCGGAGATGGACGGCTTCGAGGAGCGGGGCGACATCTCCATCATCGCCGCCACCAACCGCTTCGACATGCTCGACCGCGCCATCCTCCGGCCCGGCCGGTTCGACCGCCTCATCGAGGTGCCAGAACCCGACGCCGAGGGCCGCGAGCTGATCTTCGAGATCCACACCCGCGAGATGAACGTCGCCGACAGCGTCGACTTCAGTGCCCTCGCCGAGATGGCCGACGGCGCGTCCGGTGCCGACATCAAGGCGGTCTGTACCGAGGCCGGCATGTTCGCCATCCGCGGCGACCGCGCCGAGGTCCGGATGTCCGACTTCGAGGACGCGTGGGAGAAGATCCAGCAGGAAGAGTCGGACGAGGAGGTCTCGAAGACCTTCGCCTGAACCTTTTTGCACCTCCTTCGCGCTCGCTGACACCGTCAGCGAGCGCTCTGTCGGGCAAAAACGTTCATGAAAAAGACACGTCGGGCTTCCTGCCGCGGCCTTCTGCCGCGTTAGTCAGCCCTCGGTCCCCGCCCTCACTGCGTTCGGGCGGGGTGAAACGCCTCGCTCCCTGCGGTCGCTCGGCGTACACCTGCGAGTCTCTCCGTAACTGGAACTAAATTACCGCGCGACCGTCCAGAATCGGACGCTGTGTGGCACCTCCCAGAGGATATCTGGAAGGTCTCTGTCGTCAGGGTCGGTCGTTCGGACCTCGTGATTCCCGTGTTCGAGGATTCGTCTGACCTCGAATCCGGCGTCGACGAGGGCGTTGTGCAGGTCCGCGACAGGCCGGTCGAAGACGGTCAGCGTCGATTCGTACCCTTCGTCGATGACGACCTCACGCGGGCCGGCGTCGAGATAGCTCTCCTCGATGGTCCTCGTCTCCGGGTCGAGACCCTCGTAGAGCGGGTGCATGACGCTGAACACGAAGACCCCGCCATCCCGCAGGACTCGGCGCGTCTCGTCGAGTGCTTGGTCGAGATGCTCGACCATCTGGAACGCGGCCTCGGAGGAGGCCACGTCGAACCGGTCGTCCGCGAGCGGCAGGTCAGTCACGTCACCTTGGACGAACTGTGCGTCGACGCCGTAGAAGTCGCGTAACTGCTCTGCGTGTCGCAGTTGCTCACCGGAGAAGTCGACACCGACGACGGGGGAGGCACCCAGTTCGGCGGTGCCGACGCTGCCCTGTCCACCACCGCAACCCAGCTCGACGTACTTTTTTCCTTCGACGGACTCGATGATCTCGGGCTGTGGCCCTCCGGGCGCGTCCGGCGCGAACGGGGACGGTGCCGGCGGAAGCTCCCCGTCGGCCGTGTTCGCGTTCCACAACGACTGAAAATCGTCGCTCCATTCGTTCCAAAGTCGTCGGTTTTCCTGTCGGTGCTCAGTCATTCTCGTCCTTTCACCGCCGTGCAACATCAAGATTTTCCACGGGTGTCACGGCGACGCACGCGGTCGAACGGTGGACATGCCACTTGCCACAGCTGCGCTACAACAGGAGAAACAGCGCGAACGGCACGGCAAACAGGAGGAGCGTCATCAGCCCGAGGATGACCCCGTAGCTGGCGACCGTGCCGGCGGCAGTCAGCCACGAGGGGTGGTCATAGTCAGTGAGGCTGAACATGTTTATCTGTTCGACGGCCACGTCTTAGCAGTTCCGACTGGTCGACTGGTAGTGTTCATATGATAGCAATTTAGCTGGATGAGCCAGCAACAGGGTGTAGAAAGCCCCCGGGCGCTACGGTCGCGCGGCTCGCTGCGGTCCGCCCGCTCGCTTCGCTCGCGGTGCGGTCCTTCCGTCGCCGTGCTTCCCGTACCGCCCGGCCCCTTTCAGTCCCACCCACCACGGTTGCTCGGCCGAGCAACGCCCCGCGTATCTGAACACCGCTGGTCGACTATGCGAGGATGTCCGCCACGCGACGGGGCTCGCCCGACAGTGCCGGCTCCTTCTCCACGAGTTTGAGCACCTCGTGGTCGGTTACGTCGGGGTATGACTTGTCGGTCGCCTCCTCGATGAGTGACTGTTCCAGTCGGAACTCGGTTCCCTCGTACACCACGTCGACCCCGTGTTCGTCGAAGGACAGGACGGTCATACGCTGCGTAGCCGGGCGAGTGGCAAAAGCCGCACGTTCGCCGTCGTACGTGCGTCAGACGCCCCGGAGGGATTTATGTGTCGCCACGGCGAGACACAGGTATGTCAGTCCGGTCCGATCCGCTGGATCGTCTCCGCATTCCGGACGGAACCCACGTCGAGGAACACGACCTCGTGGCCGACGGTGACGTGATCGTCGGCGGGCAGAGCACGGTCGAGTTCGGCGTTCGCGGCCGGAACGTCGTCGCCGGTGAGCGGGTCCGCTTCGGCGGCGACATCGAGGCGGACGGCGACTGCCGGCTCGACATGTGGTGTGACGTGGCCGGCAACGTCCTCGTTGGCGAGGACGCCTACCTCGGCGAGCGCGTCCACATCGCCGGCCAGCTGATGGTGTCGGGCGACCTCGACATCGGCGACGACGTGGACATCGAGGAGGGGTTCGAGGCGAACGGCTGGATCGTCATCCGCAACCCCGTGCCGACGGTCGTCTTCCTGTTCATCTATCTGACGCAGCTGCTCCGGCTCGGGGAGGAAGAGGCCGCCGAGGAGGTGTTCGACGAGCTGGCGGCCGACCGCGACCACGAGCCGGTGCTCATCCCGCGGTCCTCGCGCGTTTCGGACGACAGTTGGCGCGTCTCGACGCCAGCGACCATCGGCGCGAACTGTCGGCTCCACGGGAACGTCCGCGCCGCCGAGCTATCGGTCGGCGAGGAGACGGAGATATTCGGGAGCCTCCGTGCGAAGTCCGACCTCGCGCTCGACCGCGGCACGGTCGTCCACGGCGACGTGACGACCCGGGGCGGCACCGTCCACATTGCGGCGGATGCCCACGTCCGCGGCGACGTCTCGTGTGAAGACCTCGAACTCGACGACGACGCCGAAGTCGACGGCGCGATCCGCGCTCGCGGCGAGGTCCAGATGGTCGAATCGGGAGACGACAGCGAGGCTACACAGGAACCCGCCTCGGTCGAGAACCGAGAAGTCGAACCCGCTATCGTCCGCGTCGAACAGGCCGTCCGTCGGGTCGACGCGGACCCCGAGGACGACGGGACGGACGAGTCGGACGGCGCAGACGACGACTCGACCGTCGACATCCCGGACGCGGAGGAGACGGCCGGAGCGAACGAGTCCAGCGGCGGACTCGCAGGCGCGCTCGCCGAAGCTGAAAAGCGGTAGGCCCTTGCCCGGGGACGTGGAATCGGAGGTATGCTCTCGGTCGCGCTCGCGGGGAAGCCGAACGCCGGCAAGTCTACCTTCTACAAGGCGGCGACGATGGCCGACGTAGAGGTCGGCAACTATCCGTTCACGACTATCGACGCGAACCGCGGCGTCAGCCACGCTCGCACCGAGTGTCCGTGTCTCGACCGCGATGAGCGGTGCGCCGACGACAACTGCCACGACGGCACGCGCTACGTCCCGACCGAACTGCTCGACGTAGCTGGCCTCGTTCCCGGTGCCCACGAGGGGAAGGGACTCGGCAACCAGTTCCTTGACGCGCTCTCGAACGCGGATGTTGTCCTCAACGTCGTCGACGCCTCGGGCGGCACGAACGCGGAGGGGGAGCCGGTCGAGACGGGGTCGTACGACCCGACGCAGGACGTGGCGTTCATCGAGCAGGAGATGGACCTCTGGCTCGCGGACATCCTCGACCGCAACTGGGAGACTGTCACGCGCCAGTCCCGCTCGCCGGAGTTCGACATCGACGACGCGCTGACCGAGGTGTTGACCGGCGCCGGCGGGACGGCCGCGGACGTGGCTCGCGTGCTCCGCCGCGTCGACTACCCCGACGCGCCGCAGGCGTGGACGGACGACCACCGCGAGGCGCTCGCCGCCGCGTTCCGTGCCGAGACGAAACCCATCGTCGTCGTCGCAAACAAGGCCGACATCGCCCCCGACGGGAACGTCGAGATGCTCCGCGAGGCGGCCGACGGTCCGGTCGTTCCCTGCACCGCTGAGGGTGAACTCGCGCTCCGGAACGCGGTCGAGGCGGGCGCAATTGAGTACAGTCCGGGCGACCCCGACTTCGAGATCGTCGGCGACCTCTCGGACGCGCAGGCAGAGGGCCTCGAACGCGTGCGAGACGTGATGGCCGAGTTCGGTGGCACGGGCGTGCAGTCCGCCATCGACACCGCCGTCTACGACCTGCTCGACCGCATCACCGCCTACCCCGTCCAGAACGAGACGCGGTGGACCGACGGACAGGGGAACGTGCTCCCGGACGCGTTCTTACTCCCGCGCGGCTCGACGCCGAAAGACCTCGCGTACGCCGTCCACTCGGACATCGGCGACGGCTACCTCCACGCGGTCGACGCTCGCGCGAACCGCCGTGTCGGTGAGGACCACGAACTATCGGAAGGCGACGTAATCAAGATCGTCTCGACGGCCAAGTGAATTACTCGTACTGCTGTGGAATGTGATCCGGCTCTTCGGCCGTGTCTATTCCGGCGACCAGCAGCGTCTCCGGTGGTTCCTCGACAATTCGGATCGCTTGTTCGCGGTGGACTGCACGCACCTGCTTGGGCAGCTATCGCGTATCTGAATACTGCCGTCTTCACGAGCGGTGTTCAGATATGTGGGGGCGTCGCTCAGTAAAAAACCGTGCTGGGCGGGACTGAAAGGGGCCGTCCGCTCGCCGAAGCACGCCGACGCAAGGACCGCACCGCGAGCACCGCGAGTGGGCGGGCCGCAGCGAGGCGCGCGAGTCGAGCGGACGGGGGCTTTCTACATCTCGTTAGCCGACTAGTCTCCGGAGTCACTCTTGACTGAACACTACAGCGTCACACACCGTCGAGCGTCTCGTGAATTCCGACGACAAGGGCCGGAACTACGAGCATGAACAGGTGCTCTTCGACCGGGATGCCCGCGAGTTCCACGCCCGTCCGGAGCGGGATGGCGAAGACGCCCACCGTCAGCGTGTACCAGTCCCAGACGAACGCCAGCGGGTAGAGCACGAGCGCGGTCCGGAGCGCACGCCACACCGCGCCGGCACGGACGAGCAGGCCGGCCGCGAGCGCGCCGAACGCCACCTCCGTAGCGAGGTACGTGTACGGGCCGAACACGCCGATGTCGGGAAGCGGTGCGCCCGCGAGCGGGCGGAACCACACCGCGACGACGAGCAGCGCGAGGAAGACGTACGCCCCCCGAATGAGGAGCATCGTCGCCAGTTCCGCGTCGGCACGGGTGGCGTAAACCGTGACGACGCCGTACGCGACGGCCGCGAGGGGTGCGGCGGCGGGGAAGATGCCGTCGACGGCGAAGACGACGACGAGCGTGAAGCCGGCGTACACCAGCGCGTACGCGAACCGGCGGGCGCGGAGACGCCCGAGCACGACCGCGACGGTCCGTTTGTCGATGGAGCAGTCGTAGTCGTAATCCTTCGAATCGTCGATTATCTTCACGCCGGCCAGCGTGGTGAGGAAGACGAGGCCGGCCGCGAGCGGTTCGGCGGCGAGCGCGCCGGCCTGCGCGTGGTAGCCGCCGACGATGGCGACGGCGATACCGAGCGGATACCCCAGCGTCGTGGTCACGGGATTGGTGTCGAACTGCGGGGCGTGGAGGAAGCCGAGCAGCCACATCGGGACCGCGAGCGCGGCCGTCACCGGCCCGGCAACGACCGCGAGCGCCGCCGTGACCGCGACGAAGCCGAACGTTGACCCCGCGAGCGCCCGTCGGCAACCGACGGCCGTCATCGGGTGGTCGTCGTCTTCACCCCGGCCGTGGAAGTCGACGTAGCCGTCCTTCACGTGGGCGGTGTAGACGGCGAAGAAGGCGGCGAGGACGTGCAGCGCCAGTGGCGCGGGGGCGAACCGACCCGCGAGGATCGCGCCGAACACGCTCGCAGCCAGCGGCGGCAACATAAACACCGGGTGCACCTGCGAGGCCAGCGCCTTGAGGTCCGCCCGCGCCCCCTCGCCTCGCCGTGCGAATGCCATGTAACAGTGTGGACCGGGGGCGGCAAAAGGATTCGGCGGCTACCGGGTCGCCGCCGTCGCCTCCCGCATTGCCTCCAGCGCCTCCTTCAGTGTCTCGACGCTCACGGCATACGAGATGCGGGCGTGGCCGGCACCGTTCGCCCCGAAGGCGTCACCGGGAACGACCACGACGCCGCGGTCGATGGTGGCGTCGACCCAGCCGTCCGGCACGCTCGGCATCGCGTAGAACGCGCCCTTCGGCGTCGGCGTCTCTAACCCCATGTCAGCGAGTCCGTCGAGCAACACGTCGCGCCGCTCGGCGAACGCCGACACCATCTCGTCGACGATACCCTGCGGCCCGGCGAGCGCGGCCTCGGCGGCGTACTGGGCCGGCGCGGATGCACAGGCCTGCACGTACTGGTGGACGCGGAGCATCCGCTCGATCCGGTCCGTCGTCGAGGTCACCCAGCCGAGCCGCCACCCGGTCATCGAGTAGGTCTTCGAGCAGGCGTTCACGACGGCGACGTTCTCGCCGTACGCCATCGGCGAGTGGTGTTCGCCGTCGAAGACGATGCGCTCGTACACCTCGTCGGAGATGCAGAGCACGTCGTGCTCGTCCGCGATGTGGGCGAACTCGCGCATGTCGTCGGCCGACTGCACGGCCCCGGTGGGGTTGGCCGGCGAACAGACGACGAACGCGGCGGTGTCCTCAGTGATGGCGCTCTCGACGGCCGCGGGGTCGAGGGTCAGGTCGTCGCGGAGCGGGATGGGAACCGGCGTGCCGCCGGCGAGTTTCGTTAGCGCGTCGTAGGCGACGAAACCGGGGTCGGGGATGAGCACCTCGTCGCCCGCCTCGATGTGGGCCTCCATCGCGAGGTGGAGCGCCTCGCTGCCGCCGGCAGTGGCGATGACGTCCTCGGGGTCAACGTCGAAGCGGTTATCGCGGGCGTACTTCTCGGCGATGGCCGCACGCAGGCCGGGCGTTCCCTTGTTCGACGTGTAGGCGTCGACCTCGCCGCTCTGGATGGCGTCGACGGCCGCCTGCCGGGCGTGGTCGGGCGTCGGAAAGTCTGGCTGGCCGAGTCCGAGGTTGATGGCGTCATCGCCTGCGGCCTTGAACACCTCGCGGATACCGGAGATGGAGATGGCCTCGACGCGGTCGGAGAACCGTGGCATACGCGTGGCTGTGACCGGATCACGTTAACCGTTGTCGTTAGCAGATGCTGACAGTTGTGGCAATAATTTCTGCTTTTCGTGACGTGCGTTCCACGGACTGAGTGGGACGTATCGGTTCCGTCTGGCCGTTCTGCCGTCATCGCATCTTCTTCTGCTGTCAGAGGTTCGGGCGGCAGTTACCGTTACCCGCCGGGGAATAAGCCGGCATGCGCTACGAATGGTATGCAAGACGCAAGCGACGGCATCTCTCGACGGGGGTATCTCTCGGGGGCAGGCGCGGTTGGCGCGACAGCACTCGCAGGCTGTTCTGGACTCACCGGCGGCGGGTCGGATGCTATCACCGTGGCGTACATGCCGATCTACCCGGACATGCAGTACTTCGTGATGCAGGAGGAGGGCTACTTCGACGAGATGAGCGTCGAGGTGGAGGGCAAGCAGTTCTCCGACGGCCCGAGCATCGTACAGGCGTACGCTTCCGGCGACATCGACGTGGCGATGTTCGGCATCGTCCCCGCAATGATCGTCATCGACAAGGGGATCTCGGCGAAGGTGGTCGCGGGGAACATCGAGGAGCCGATGGGGATCCTTGCCCACGAGGAGTTCGGGGCGATGTGGGACCCCGACGACGCGGCCGGCTCCTTCGAGCAGTGGGAACAGGAGACGGGCGAACCGTTCAACTTCGGCACCTTCCCGGAGGGGTCGGTGCCGGACATCCTCCTGCGCTACTGGCTCATCGACGAACACGACCTTCAGCCCGGAACGGCCGCGGAAGTCGTCGGGGCCGGCGGAGCCAACGCCGTCTTCCAAGGGCTGGCCAACGAGGAGTTCGACGGCACCTCGATCATGGAGCCGGTGCCGACCAAGATGCAGGAGAACGACCTTCCCTACGAGTTCATCGCCACGGCCGCCGACTTCATGCCCGGTCAGCCGGCGGCGGTGACGCTGATGACCGACGAGGTGCGCAACTCCGACGCCGCCGCGGAGTTTGTCCGCCAGCACCAGCGGGCGACCGAGTTTGTCAGGGACAACCGCGACACGGCCGCGGAACACGCCAGCACGGTCATCGGCGAGCAGTCGCTCCCCGTGCCGATGGCACAGCAGGCGATGGAGTCGCCGCTGTCGAACTTCATCACCGACCCACACCGGATCGAGAGCGGCACGGAGATATTCGCGGAGTACGCGAACCGCCTCGGCAAGACGGACGCGCGGCTGAGCATGGAGCAGGTGTTCGACTACTCGATCTACGACGAACTGGCGTGAGATGAGTACGAAACTGGAGGCGAAGTTCGGCGGGAGCGTCGGCGGGGAGCGTGACCTCCGGCGGGTCGTGCTCGGCGCGCTCGGTATCGTCGCCTTCACCGCCGTCTGGTGGGTCGCGGCGCTGTTCAACCCGGCCTTTGTCCTGCCGGCTCCGGACGCCGTCGCGCGGACGTTCGTGGCCGAACTCCAGTCCGGGGCGATGGTGACCGCGCTGGGCCAGAGCGTCACCCACTGGCTCCCAGGGACGATCATCGGGACGGTGCTCGGTATCGCGCTCGGCGTCACGCTGGCGTGGAGCGACGTGGCCGACGACGCCGCCGCGCCGCTCGTGCGCGTGCTCCGGCCGGTGCCGCCGCTGGCGCTCATCGGCTTCGCCATCGCGTGGATCGGCATCAACGACGGCGGCGCGGCGTTCATTATTGCGGCCGGCGCGTTCTGGATCAACTACTACGCCGCATACGGCGGTGTCGACTCCGTCTCCGAGGAGTTCGTCGAGGTGGCCCGGTCGCTCGGCGTCACCTCTGACATCGGCCTGATCCGAAAAGTCGTCATTCCGGCTGCCTCACCGGAGATACTCACGGGCATCCGGACCGGCATCGGCCGCTGTTGGATGCTCATCATCGCCGCGGAGATATTCGGCGTTCCCGGCATCGGCCGGAAGATCCTCACCGCGTCGAACAACCTCTCGGTCGACGTCGTCATCGCGTACATCCTCCTGATGAGCCTCGTCTATCTCGTGCTCGACACCGGCGTCGAGGCGGTCCAAGGGCGGGTGTTGGCGTGGCAATGACGGCCAGCGACACCGCCCGCGTGACGGTCGCCGGCGTCTCGAAGACCTTCGAGGGGGAGGAGGGACCGGTCCGGGCGCTCCAGAACGTGGCGTTCGAGGTGCGCGACGGCGAGTTCGTCTGTATCGTCGGCCCCTCCGGCTGCGGGAAGACGACGCTGTTCCGCATCATCGGCGGCATCGACCGGGCGACCGGCGGCGACGTGCTGCTGTCGGGCGAACCGGTGACCGGCCCGACCCCGAACCTCGGCATCGTCTTTCAGGAGTACCATCTGTTCCCGTGGCGGACGGTCCGTGAGAACGTCGCCTTCGGTCTCGAACAGACCGGGACCGAGGCGGAGCGACGACGCGAGCGCGTCGACGAGATGCTCCGACTCGTGGGGCTGGAGGGGTCGGGCGACAGCTACCCCTCCCGGCTCTCCGGGGGGATGAAACAGCGGGTCGCCATCGCCCGCGCGCTGGCGGTCGACCCCGAGCTACTGCTGATGGACGAGCCGTTCGGGAGCGTCGACGCCCAGACCCGCAACATGCTCCACGAGGAACTGCTGGAGATCTGGGCGGAGACGGGCAAGACCGTGCTGTTCGTCACGCACGATGTCGAGGAGGCGGTGAAGCTGGCCGACCGGATTATCGTCATGTCGTCCGGCCCGGGGAGCGTCAGCGAGATCGTCAATGTGGACCTCGACCGACCCCGCGACCGCACCGAGGTGGCCTTCGGGGAGTATCAGGAGCGCGTGCTCTCGCTCATCCGCGACGGCTGAGCCGGTGTCGCGCTCCGTCGCAGTCTCACTCTACCTCTGACTGGAGGT
>PXSB01000073.1 GCA_003023185.1 Halobacteriales archaeon QS_9_67_17
GGTGAAGACGTGTCGCCCCGCTCGCGAGAGGGCCTGGGCGAAGATCTTCCCCGTGGAGTCGATCCCATCGCCGGCCTCGCCGCCGATGGCCCAGTTGAGATCCTCTGGCATGTTACCTCGCGGTTCCAGCCGATAGACGTTAAGGCTTCGGTATCCCCGGCATTACCCCGCCTGCCAGCGAAATTCTCAGGCGTTCCCCGTCGATTCGCGGCCCGAATTCGACGCGCGTCCACCGTCCCCTCCCCTTCGCGTCACGTGTTCCACGGAACCTCCACAACCCTGACCGAAAGGGCCTTTCCCCGTCCCCGGCTCTACTCACTCATGGATCCTGCCGTAACGACGGTCTGTGCCGTCAGCGATGTCGGCCCGGACACCGTCGCCATCGAACTCGCCACGCCAGACGGATTCAGCGCCCAACCCGGCCAGTTCGTCAAGCTCACCGCGACGCTCGACGGCGACGACGAGTCCCGTTTCTACACCGTCTCCTCGCCCGACACCAACGACACCTTCGAGTTGACCGTCAGCTACGACCCCGAGGACGGGGGTGCCTTCTCCGAGTACCTGCTCGGGCTCTCGCCCGACGACACCGTCACCGTCGCCGGCCCGTTCGGCTCCGACTTCTACGAGGAGGAGTCGCGCAGTCTCGTGCTCGCGGGCGGGCCGGGCGTCGGTCCCGCGGTCGGCATCGCCGAGGCCGCCCTCCGCGACGGCAACGAGGTGACGGTTGTCTACTGCGACGACGCGCCCGTCCACGAGGAGCGACTGTCCGCCGTCGCGGCCGCCGGCGGCGAGGGGTACGTCCTCGCCGATGACAGCGAGGTCCACGACGCCGTCGCCGAGAGCTACGACGGCCAGCAGGTGTTCGTCTACGGCTTCGCGGACTTCCTCGATCTCGCCACCGCCGCGGTCGAGGCCGCCGGCGGCAGTGCCGAGGACGCGAAGGTCGAGAACTTCGGCTGAACCTTTTTACTGCGGGGGGTTTCCTCGGCCGCCTACGGCGGCCTGCGGGAACCCCCGCTTGCAAAAACGTTCATGAAAAACGCGCCGAGCCTCCGCTTCGCTTCGGCTCGGTGGATGCGAGGAGACATTGTCAACTCGTACTCACCGCTGAATTGCTTTGTCAGTGCTCGACGAACTCGATGAGGACGCCGCCCGTCGACTTGGGGTGACAGAAGGCGACGTCGTGGCCCCACGCGCCGGGGCGTGGCTCGGAGTCGATGAGTTCGACGCCGCGGTCCCGTGCGCGCTGCAAGGCTGCGTCGATGTCGTCAACCGCGAAGGCGAGGTGGTGGATGCCGGGCCCGCTCTCGTCGAGGAAGCTCGCGATGGGCCCCTTTTCGCTCGTGGGTTCGATGAGTTCGAGATAGTCGCCGCCCACGTCGAGAAAGAGTATCTTCATGCCGTCCAGCAGTTCCTCGTGGACGAGTTCCGCATCGACGATGTCCTCGAAGAGGAAGATGAGCGAGTCGGTGTCGTGCGTCGCGATGCCGGCGTGGTCGAGGTGCATGGCCGGAGTTCTTCGCGGGTACGTATCAAGCCCGCGCTCCCGGCGTCGAGAGACGACGTGCGTCCCGAATATCCGCACTCCCGAACCATCCACCGACTCGGCGCGCGCTGGCGAGCGTGTCGCCCGTGGGTTCCGCAGGAGCGAACGAAGTGAGCGACGAGAAGCGCAGTCGGCTGGGGAGGCTCGTGGTGCGGTCACCCATAGGTCCGCGCTAGCAGGGCGTCGGAGTGATGGATGAAGCAGACTCGTCCGGGGAAGCGAAGTAGTGTTCATATAGGATCGACTCCGGAGGGTAGGCGGCCAACAAGGTGTAGAAAGCCCCCGGTCGCTCGCCCGGCCGCGGCTCGCTGCGCTCCTCGCGGGCCTGTGGCCCGCTGCGGTGCTTGCGTCGCCGGGGCCGAAGCGACCGACCGGCCCCTTTCAGTCCCGCCCACCGTGGTTTCTTGTTCAAGCGACGACCCACTTAGCTGAACACCACTAGAAGAACCCACCTCACTTTGCGATTCTCCGGCGACATCCCATCACAAAAAACAGATACTCAAATCCCAGCTCGATGCTCACCAAACACGTCACGCATCGCGTCGGCAATCTCACCAGTCGTCGCGTACGCCTTCACCGCGTCGACGATGTATGGCATCACGTTCTCGCCCGTCTCGCAGGCGTCACGTAGCGCCGCGAGCGCGTCCTCGACGGCCGCGTCGTCCCGCTCCGCGCGCAGTTCCTGCAGTTGCTCGACCTGTCGCTCCTGATCCTCCTTGCTGACCTCCTCGATGTCTTCCTTCGGCTCCTCGTCGACCTCGTAGTCGTTGACGCCGACGATGACTCGCTCGCCGGTTTCGATCTCGCGCTGGCGCTCGAAGGCCACGTCCTGAATCTGCCCCTGCACCCAGCCGGACTCGACGGCGTCCTTCATGCCGCCCCGCTCGTCGACCTCCTCGATGATCTCGAACGCCTCCGCCTCGATGTCGTCGGTCAGCGACTCGACATAGTACGACCCGGCGAGCGGGTCGATGGTGTCGGCCGCGCCCGACTCGTGGGCGAGTATCTGCTGGGTGCGGAGCGCGGTGCGGACGGACTCCTCGGTGGGGAGTGACAGCGCCTCGTCTTTCCCGTTCGTGTGGAGGCTCTGCGTGCCGCCCAACACTGCGGCGAGCGCCTGATAGCCGACGCGGACGACGTTGTTCTCGATCTGCTGGGCGGTGAGCGTCGACCCCGCGGTCTGGGTGTGGAACTTCAGCTGTTTCGACGCGGACTCCTCGGCGTCGAACCGCTCGTCCATGATCTGATACCACATCCGCCGGGCCGCGCGGAACTTCGCCACCTCCTCCAAGATGTTGTTGTACGACGCGAAGAAGAAACTGAGCTGTGGGGCGAAGTCGTCGACGTCCTGTCCAGCCTCGATTGCTCGCTCGACGTACTCGATGCCGTCCGCGAGCGTGAAGGCGATCTCCTGTGCGGCGGTGGAGCCGGCCTCCCGGATGTGGTAGCCGGAGATGGAGATGGTGTTGAAGTTGGGCACCTCTTCGCCGCAGAACTCGAAGATGTCCGTGATGAGCCGCATCGACGGCTCCGGCGGGTAGATGTATGTGTTGCGCGCGATGTACTCCTTCAACACGTCGTTCTGTATCGTCCCCCGAAGCTCCTCACGGTCGACGCCCTGCTTGTCGCCGACGGCGATGTACATCGCCAGCAGGATGGCGGCGGGCGCGTTGATGGTCATCGACGTGGACACCTCGTCCAGCGAGATGCCGTCGAAGACGGTCTCGAAGTCGCGCAGCGAGTCGATGGCGACGCCGGACTTTCCCACCTCGCCCTGTGCCATCTGGTCGTCGGAGTCGTAGCCCATCTGCGTCGGGAGGTCGAAGGCCATCGACAGCCCAGACGACCCCTCGTCGATGAGATAGCGGAACCGCTCGTTCGTCTCCGCCGCGGTGCCCATCCCGGCGTACTGTCGCATCGTCCACAGCCGCCCCCGGTACATCGTCGAGTAGACGCCCCGCGTGAACGGCTCCTCGGCCGGATATCCGATGTCCTCGTCGTAGTCGATGTCTGCCACGTCGTCGGGGGTGTACAGCGGCGCGACCTCCCGGCCCCCGGTGTCGGTCGTGAACGGCTCCTTCCGCTCGTCGAAACGGTCGACCGTGGGTTGGTACGTTTCCGCCTCCCACGCCTCCCGCGCCTCGCGAATCTCGGCGAGGTCCTCGTCGTCGAACATACCAGACGTTCCGCCCGAGCGGGCTTAACGATTGGTGAGTCCGATGTAGGGGTTCGTCGTCAGCGACGAATCATACGTGCCACAACGCTGAAATATTCCACGCAGTAACGTCACGAGGAAATGGTGCGTCGACGGGAGATCGTCGCCGGATTGCTCACGGCTTCCGCCACGCTTGCGGGGTGTAGTTCGAGGTCTCGAAGCAGCACGACTGGGGAGAACGCATCACCCACCGCAACGGAGCAGTCGTTCGATGAGACGCTCCTCGACCCGTCATCCACCCAGCTACGCAGGGAGGGAGACGATCCAGTGGTCACTACGTCCGAGGAATCCCCGCGGACGTGGACCGACTCACACTGGTCGATAGATACCGAATCCGACCGTGAGGGGGTTGAATTCCGTGTGAATTCGGATGTCGATGAAGCGACTTTGCTTCTCGACGACACTGACTACGACGCCGAGTCCGTCGTCGTCCACCAGTACGTGGTGCCCGACGATGACATCACGTTCGAGTTAGAGTCAGTCACGTGGACGGAACTCGCCGGCCCGACCCCCGACTCGTACAATATGCAGTTCAATTATCTCGTGGTGTCGACGGACGAACAACCGTCCACGACCGTCGAAGCGACGTTCGCTCGTCTCCCGCAGAACGTCGCTGACCTCCACAGCTTCGGGTATTTAGCCACCTGATACTGTCCAGCGAGCGGTATTCAGATACACGGGTCGTCGCCCGGCTGAACAACCGCGGTGGGTGGGACTGAAAGGGGCCGGGCGCTGCGGGAAGCACGACGANGAGCGGGCGGGGGCTTTCTACACTATGTCGCTCCATAGTTTCCGAACTCACTCTTAACCGAACACTGCCGTCCAGCCTGAGGCTATCCGTATCCCTGCGCGAACGCCGTGGCTCCCGCGCTACTGACCCAACTCCCCATCTCGACGACCCTATCCGGTGTCGTACTTGTAGGTCGCCTCGTCGGGGTCGATGCCGAAATCCTCGGCTGACTCCTCGGGTTCGGTCTCCGATTCGGCGACTTCGGCGGCGTCCTTGAACCGCTCGCGGAGGCGGTCGGGCATCCTGAACCGGTCGGCGTCGATGACCATCGGCACGACCGTGTCGTGCCGCTCGCGCTTCGCTTCGAGTCGTTCCTGTAGGCTCTCGGGCAGGTCCGACTCGTCGACCGGGCGGAAGCCGAACTGCGCGAGATACTCGTGAGCGGGGGTCAGCGCGAACACCCGCTCGTACCCCTCGATGCCGGCGTTCCGGAGCAGTCGCTCGACGATGTGTGCGCCGACGCCCTGTTCGCGCCAGCCGTCGAGCACGCCGATGCTCGTCAACTCACAGATGTCCTCGTCGCGGTGGACGCGGAAGCGACCGAAGCCGGCCCGCGTCGAGGACTCGTCGTTGACGGCGATGACGTAGTCCCGTGACCGGAACGCCGTGTCGTCGAGCCCCATCTCCTCGATGTGGTCGAGGAGCCACGCCTCGTCCCGGTTTCGCGCGTCCCTGACGTACATAACAGGCGGTATGACGGCCGGGGTGAAAACTCCTCGCCAGCCGCGTATGGTAGTGTTCAGACAGCGGTGACTCCGGAGACTATGAGCGCAACGAGGTGTAGAAAGCCCCCAGTCGCTCGACCGTCCGCGGCTCGCTGCGCGCCTCGCTCACTGCGTTCGCTGCGGTGCTCCGCGCGTCGAGCACCTCAGCTCCCGGCACGCGGGGAACCGTTATTTCGCCCCGGCATGTAACCCGAGCCGATATGGTCCAAGCGGAATCCGGCTCCGAACTCACGCGCGGCGACTCGGCTCCCGAGTTCCGACTCGACGGCACCGACGGCGCGACCCACTCGCTCGACTCCTTCGCCGACAACGACGCGCTGCTCGTCGTGTTCACGTGCAACCACTGCCCGTACGCGAAGGCGAAGTTCGATGCGCTGAACGACATCGCCGCCGCGTACGACGACTGCGCTGTCGTCGGCATCAACCCCAACGACGCCGAGGAGTATCCCGAGGACTCCTACGCGCGGATGTGTGAACTGACGAACGACGGCACGGTCGCCTACGACGCGTATCTCCGCGACGACGACGCCTCGGTCGCTCGCGCCTACGGCGCGGTCTGCACGCCCGACCCGTTCCTCTTCCGTCGCGAGGACGAGGAGTGGCGGCTCGCGTACCACGGCCGGCTCGACGACGCGCTCAACCCGAGCGACGACCCCTCTGGCGACCCCGGCTTCGAGGCTGGACAGGCCATCGATTCGGTGCTCGCAGGCGAGACGGTGTCGCTGGACGACAACCCCTCGCGCGGCTGTTCGATCAAGTGGCCGGACGAGTGACTCGCGGCGTCAGTCGCTCGTCACGCGCGGCAGGAACCGTTCGAGGGCCGTCCGGAACTCGTCGTCGCCCTCGGCGATGCGCTCCCAGTCGGTGAGACCGCGCTCCTCGCGCGTGCCGGCGACGGTGTTGTCGAGGACGAACGCGACCAGCCCGCCGACGGCCATCTGCGTGCTGCCGACGATGAAGACGGTCTGTGCGACAGCCTGCGTGCCGAGCACGCCACCGAGGAGTGGGACGCCGGCCAAGCCCTGTCGGAGCAGGGCGGTGCCGCCGGCGACGCCCTCCATCGACTCCGCCACGGTGTCGAGATTCCCCATGTAGGCGGGCACCGCCAGCCCGGCGAAGATGGCCGTCCCGATAATGAACACGTTCCGCGACGAATCGAGGTCGACGTACTTCAGATTCGAGAGGCCGACGGCGACGATCTGGCCGAACATGGCGATGTAGAGGCCGCCGACTATCGGTCGCGGGATGGTCGCGATGAGCTGGCCGAAGTAGCCGACGAAGCCGACCACGAGCATGACGGCCGCGCCGATCTGGACGACGTAGCGGGACGCGACGCCCGTGAGGCCGATTGCGCCGACGTTCTCCGAGTAGGAGGTGGAGCCGCCGGTGCCCATCAGCCCGGCGAAGACGTTCGCGAGCCCCTCCATGCCGATCCCGTGGTCGATGCGCTTGGCCGACGGCGCGCCGACGCCCGACATCCGCGCGACGGCGTGGTAGTCGGCGAACGACTCGACGATAGACGCGAGCACGCCCGCGAACATCCCGACCGCGAAGGAGAGCCTGAACTGCGGCATCCCCCACTGGAGCGGGTAGATGGCGTGTACCGGCTGCGCGTCGAGCACTCGGGCGAAGTCGACGTAACCCGGGTCGCTGGCCGGAATCACGCCGGCGACGGAGAGACTCGCCGCGATGATCCACGCCGTCGCGATGCCGAGCAGGATCGGGAACAGCCCGAACACGCGCGAGCGGTCGCCGAGATACTGCGAGAAGACGACGATAAGTCCGAGCGTGAGCAGGAGGAGATACCAGTTGTTCGTCGCCTGCGTGATGTCGGGCGCGGAGAACAGCGACAGGCCGATCAGCGTGACGACCGGCGCGACGACGACCGGCGAGAGATACTCGCGGATCTTGCCGACCAGCCCGAGATAGCCGATGGCGACCTCAACGAGCGCGGCGGAGATGATGGCGCCCTGTAGGAAGAGGAGCTTCGCGTTCCAGCTCGCCACGCCCGCGAGCGCGACCTCGGAGGTGACGATGGCGATGCCGGGCGCGAGCATCGAGAACGGTGCCCCCTGCACGATGGGGTAGCGGTTGCCGAACGTCGTCTGTGCCAGCGTCGCGATCCCGGAGACGACGAAGAACGTCCCGATAAACCTCGCCGCGACGCCCGTCGGCATCCCCATCAGCCCGGCCAACACCAGCGGAACGGCGATGTTGGCCCCGATCATCGTCAGGTAATGCTGTACCCCGAGCAGGATCGACCGGCCGACCGGCGG
>PXSB01000074.1:0-2134 GCA_003023185.1 Halobacteriales archaeon QS_9_67_17
GACCGCGCCGGAATGTCCGAGCACGCCACCCGGTGGAAGCCGTACCGCTCGTACGCGAGTCGGTATCTCTGGCGCGCCTACGACTAGTCCTGCCGGTCGTATTTAGTTACGCGATTGCTGGCGAGGGAACCGGTCGGGGTGGGACTGGAAGGGGCTGTGCGTGCGCGGCGACGCAGCCGCCGCGACCATTCGAGGCCGACTCCGCTGGCCTCGCGCTCGACGAAGACGGACGACGTAAGCAGCGGGGCGACGAAGTCGCCTCGGCCCGCTCGCGCGGTTGCACCGCGCGAGGAGACCGCAGGCGGGAGCGAAGCGACCGACGAGGATCGTGGTTCGAAAGACGGCATGCCGTCTTTCGTCATCCCAGAAATCTCTGATTTCTTGAGACAGCGAGCCCATCGAGTCGAGCGTGCAGGGGCTTCCAACCCCGTTGCCGCTCCCTTCACCACAGCTCTACGGCTTCACTAAACAGCACCGTCCTGCCGACGGAAACGTTGAAGCGCGCGACGTGTCAGGCGTCCGTATGCAGTTCGAGGACATTGAGACGGTCGCGGTGCTCGGCGCCGGCAACATGGGCCACGGCATCGCGGAGGTGGCCGCGCTGGCCGGCTACGAGGTGACGCTACGAGATATCGAGGAGAAGTTCGTCGAGAACGGCTACGAACAGATCGTCTGGTCGCTGGAAAAGCTCGCCGAGAAGGAACAGATCGGACCCGAGGAGGCCAGAGCCGCCGAGGAGCGGATCACGCCGCTGGTCGACGTCGAAGAGGCCGTCGGGGACGCGGACGTCATCATCGAGGCCGTCCCCGAGCAGATGGACATCAAGAAAGACGTGTACAGCGAGGTCG
The DNA here is from genome assembly GCA_003023185.1 of Halobacteriales archaeon QS_9_67_17. GTDB lineage: Archaea > Halobacteriota > Halobacteria > Halobacteriales > Haloarculaceae > Halosegnis. The sequence continues at coordinate 849 of PXSB01000074.1, forward strand.
AAGAGCACGCTCCCGGCCGGGCGGTCTTCGCGACGAACACCTCCTCGCTGTCGATCACGGAGCTCTCGGAGGTGACCGACCGCCCGGAGCAGTTCTGCGGGATGCACTTCTTCAATCCGCCGGTGCGGATGCAACTCGTCGAGGTCATTGAGGGCGACCACACGAGCACGGAGACCATCGACGCCGTCGACCGACTCGCCGAGTCGTTCGGCAAGACGCCCGTCCGCGTCCACGAGGACTCGCCCGGCTTCATCGTCAACCGGGTGCTCGTCCCGGTGATGAACGAGGCCTGTTGGCTCGTCTCGGAAAACGACGCGACGGTCGCCGAGGTCGACTCCACGGCGAAGTTCGACATGGGTCTCCCGATGGGTATCTTCGAACTCGGTGATCAGGTCGGCAACGACGTCACCTACCACGTCCTCGAGTATCTCCGCGAGGTGCTCGGCACCGCATACGAACCCGCCCCGTTCCTCGTAGAGACGGTCGAGGCCGAACGCTACGGGCAGAAGACTGGCAACGGGTTCTACAACTACGAGAACGGCGGGGTCGACATCCCGACGGACGCGGGCACCGAGTCCATCAGGGAGCGACTCGTCGCCGTCATGGCCAACGAGGTGGGCCACCTCGTCGAGGCGGGCGTCTCGAACCCGGACGACATCGACGAGGCCGTCATGCTCGGGGCCGGCTTCCCGGAGGGACCGGCGAAGATGGCCGACGACGTGGGGCTCTCTCGACTGGTCGACACGCTCGAAGACCTCCACGCGGATCGGAACCACCCGCGCTTCGAAGTCAGCGACGCGCTCCGTGAGGCCGCCGAGGTCGGTGGCTTCCACGCCGACGAGGAGGAGGTCGCCGAAGCTGAGACGGAGTTCTCCACGCTCGAACTCCGCTATCCGGGCGACATGGTCGGCCAGATCGTGCTCTCGCGGGAGGCGCGCATGAACACGATCAACCAGACCATGCTCGACGAACTCCGTGAGGCGCTCGACACGTTCGAGGCCGACGACGACGTGCGAGCGGTCCTCGTCACCGGGACGGGGGCTCGCGCCTTCTCTGCTGGCGCGGACGTGACCTCGATGGCGTCCTCCGCGGAACCGCTGGAGGGCGTCGAACTCTCGCGGAAGGGCCAGTCAACCTTCGGTGCCTTCGAGGAGTCGCCGCTTCCAATCGTCGCCGGCATCGACGGCTTCGCGCTCGGCGGCGGCTTCGAACTCGCGATGTGCTGTGATTATCGGCTCGCCTCCAAGCGGTCGGAGTTCGGTCTCCCCGAGCACAACCTCGGTCTG
>PXSB01000074.1:2169-23985 GCA_003023185.1 Halobacteriales archaeon QS_9_67_17
CGAGTACGACGTCGTCAACGAGGTCGTCCCCAACGACGAGTTCGACGAGCGGGCCCACGAGCTCGCCGCTGACTTTGCCGCTGGCCCGCCCGTCGCCCGCGACCTCACGAAACAGGTGATGCTCAAGGGCGCGGAGGATATCGACGCCGGCCTCGAACTCGAATCCCAAGCGTTCGGTCACCTCCTCGGCACCGACGACCTCATGGAGGGGATCACCGCGTTCATGGGCGACGACGAACCCGAGTTCGAAGGCGAGTAATCCCGGGACGGAACGGAACGCTTATACGAATTTCTTCGCTATAATATGCTGAGCACCGTTGGTGTAGTCCGGCCAATCATCTTGGCCTTTCGAGCCGAGGACCAGGGTTCAAATCCCTGACGGTGCACTTCTCGTTTCTCGCCGGCGAGCAGCCGCTGAATCCGTGCAATGGCTCACTAATCCCGTCCTCGTCTCGCCCCGCGTCATACAGTCGATCACTATGTACGTAGCAAGAGCGTTATTTAACCCCCATCCGCTATCGTCAGATGGCCTGCCCCTATGGCCAACAGAGGCACCGACGTATGCGCCCATTCCCCCTTAGCAGACCCCCATTTGGCGCATACGTTCGGATTTTCCCCCGGTGTTTCGGGAGCGACATCGAACGAGCCGGGTGATCGGCGACTCTCCGAGATGAGCTTTCGATACCCCTCGCCCGAACCGAACGAGGACGCGGCGACCGGGTCATGAACCGTCGTCTGCCGGCTCAGTGCATCCGATACCACTCTTCGACATCCAGCATCGGCGCGGGATAGTCGATACCGATCTGGACGCCGTGCTCCGCCTGCTCGCGCTCGCTCAGTCGCCACGGCCGGTGGGCGTACTCGGTCGGGAGGCCGTCGAGTTCGGGGAGCCAGTGGGTGACGTAGTCGGCGTCGCTGTCGTAGCGTTCGCCCTGTCCGAGCACGTTGAAGTAGTTGTCTCGCGAGTCGTTGCCGACGCCGGCCTGATACGCCCAGTTGCCCCAGTTCGAGCAGACGTCGTAGTCGACGAGTCGCGACTCGAAGTAGGCCGCGCCCCACCGCCAGTCGATGCCGAGCACGTCCGCGAGGAACGAGGCGGCGTTCTGCCGGCCGCGATTGCTCATGTAGCCCGTCCGATTCAGCTCGCGCATGTTCGCGTCGACGAACGGCACGCCGGTTTCGCCGTCGGCCCAGCGCCGGAAGTCGGCCTCGTCGCGCCGCCACCGTTTGTCCACGCCGCGGATTCCCCCGTCGGCGAAGAAGTCGCTGCCGTGTTTGATGAACTGAAACTGGAAGAAGTCGCGCCACAGCAGTTCGAAGACGAGCCAGTAGGTGGAGTCGTTGGCGACCCGCTCGGACTCGTAGCGGTCCACCTCCTTGTGCACGTACCGCGGCGAGAGACACCCCTGCGCGAGCCACGCGGAGAACTTCGAGGAGAAGTCTTCGCCCAGTAGCCCGTTGCGCGTCTTCTTGTACCGGCGGAGGTTGTCGTCGTCCCAGATGTACTTCTGAAGACGCTCGCGACCGGCGGTTTCGCCGCCGCGCGGGTCGACTGCCGCGCGGTCGTCGACCGACAGTTCGGCCACGCCGAGGTCGGCGAGCGACGGCACCTCGCCGGGGTCGAACTCCGGCGTCGGGACGGTCGTGGGCGTTTCCACCGTGTCGCGGACGCTGGCGTTCCGTTCGACCTCCTTGCGCCACGGCGTGTACGTGTCGTCGATGTCGTCGACCGGCGTGGGGAGGTCGTTGATGTGGTACAGCGTGTGGGTCCAGAACCGCTCGACGCGAATCTCGCGGTCCGCGAGCGCCGACCGCGTCGCGTTCTCGACGGTCAACTCCTCCGTCGCGGGGTGCGTCCCGAAGTACACCGCGTCGGCGCCGAACTGCTCTGCGACCGACGGCACGACCGACGACGGCTCGCCGTGTCTGACGAGCAGGTCACCGCCTCGCGCTCGCAGACTCGCGCGCAGGTCGCCCACGCTCTCGCGGACGAACTCGGCGCGATACGGCCCGGTCTTGGGCTCGTCGACGTACCGCGAGGCCGCGTACTCGTCCGGGTCGAAGACGTACAGCGGTACGACCTCCTCCGCGTCGGCGAGCGCGCGTGCGAGCGTCTCGTTGTCGTGGAGTCGCAGGTCGCGGCGAAACCAGACGACGGCAGTGTCCATACCGACGACAGGGACGCCGGAAGCAAAGCCGTACTGGAAGGCGAAGCCCGCGGGCCATCACACCACGTCGAAGCGCGTCGGTGAACGACTCGTCCGACTCGAAGGAAACGACTGAGAGAGCGACACGGACTCAGGAGCGAAGTCGCTGGAACACGATCCGGTCCTGTTGTGAGTACACCTGATACGCCGCCGACCCCATCAGGAACGCGAAGAAGCCGAGTGCGACGGCCGCGATGTCGATCCGAGAGAGCCCCGGGACGCCGACCAGCGCGGCGACGGTCGTCAGCCCGGCCAACAGCCCCAGTCCGAAGTAGTACTCCCCCCACGAGAGCCCATACTCTGGGACGACCTCCATGTAGACGGTGACCTCCTCTGCGCGGTCGGCCAGCGCGACGAACTGTCCGTCGGAGTCGTACGTCACGATGCCGAGCCGGTCGAGCTTCGGCAGATGCGTCTGGTGTAGGGAGACGTAGACGGACTGTCGCTTGTCGCGCGGCGCCGGGTCTTCCCCGGTTTCGAGCGCCGCTACGGTCTCGGACAGCTGGCTGACGGACAGCCTGTTCGAGTCGTCGTCTCGGAGACAGCGGAGCGCGAGCCGTCGGCGGTCGTTCCGCAACACGTCGTGGATCTCCGCCGCTTCGAGCTCGCCGTCTGGGTCTGTCTCCACGCCGCCTCGTCGTGTCTCTCCCACAGATGAGGTTGTATTCGCCCCATAACTCTTGAACCTATCGCGGGGCTACCCCAGTGGTGTTCAATTAGGGATGAGTTCGGCGACTAGTCAGCCAACGAGGTGTTGAAAGCCCCCGGTCGGTACGGTCGCGCGGCTCGCTGCGCGCCTCGCCCTCCCGTTGGTCGGGCTGCGGTGCTTGCGTCGCCGGGCTTCCCGTACCGACCGGCCCCTTTCAGTCCCCCCACTGTGATTGTGCAGTCGAGCGACGCCTCGCGTATCTAAACACTACTTCTACTCCAGCCACTCGTCTGGCTTCGTGTCGTAGCCGACGGCTCCGACCGACAGCGGCGGCCACTCCTCGCGGTCGACGTCGATCCGCTCGAATCCGTCGCCGTCGTAGCGATAGCGAACGCCGACTTCCTCCGGCTCCGGCTCTTGGCCCCGGCGGCTCGCGGCCTTCACGTCCCGCTCGTCGACCTCCTTGACGACCGTGAGCAGCTGCACCGGGCGGCCCCACAGCTCGAACACGCGTTCGAGCACGCGCTTCGCCTGCGGCACGTCGAGCGCGACGCCGTTGTACTGGTGGGCGAGCAGTAGCTCGTTGCGGTTGCCGAAGTTGTCGTCGTGGACGGTCACCGTCGGCTTCCCGAAGTTGGTGAACTGGAGCAGGAGCTTCCGCTTGACATCCGCTGGATCGGTCGAGGTGGCCCGGTAGTCGTCCTGCCGGTGGCTGTACTCGTAGGTGAAGTAGCCGCCAGCCTCGACGAACTCCTCGGTGAGATACTCGTCGATGAACGTCACGTCGTTGTGGCTCTCCCGCACCGCGAACATCCGGTCCCAGCCGGCGCCGTACTCCACGTCGGCGAGCGCCTCTCGCACGCTCCCGTAGCGGTCACGCTCGAACAGATACCGGTCGATCTGTTCGAGCGTCTCGCGGGTCGTCCGCTTGAGGAAGCCGCGGTTCGGCGGCTGGACCAGCGAGTAGTGTCGCTCGACGAGCCCCTCGTGGCTCAACACCTTCCACGGGTACGAGTCCACGTCGAACTCGCCGTCGCGGGCGGCCGTCAACCCGTCGCTGTCGACGCGTGGGTCGTCGGCGTCCAGTTCGTCGAGGTGGTCGACGACGTTCGCTATCTCCGGGACCGGCTCCAGCAGCGACAACACCTCGTCGAGGTCAACGCGGTCGTCGAACGTCGCCGGGGCGACGCCCTCGACGCGGAGGAGCTTTTCGAGCACCTCGCGGCGGTTCGCCCGGTTCTCGACGTAGGTCCACAGCTCCAGTCCGAGCGCGTACGGGTTGAGTCCCGGCGAGCCGAGCACCTGCGCCATATGGTCGGCGTAGGAGACGAACTCGTCGTCGTCGGCGAAGTTCTCGCCGGTCATCATCACCGACTCCCAGTACGACGCCCACCCCTCGTTCATCACCTTCGTCATCCGCTGTGGCGCGAAGTAGTAGGACTCGCGGCGGAGGAGTTCGAGCAGTTCGCGCTGCCACTCCTCGTACTCGACGGCCCGGCCGGTCTCCTCGTCGTATGCGCGACCGTTGGCCGCGAGATACGCGAGCAGGTCCTTCTCGCCGAGCGCGTCCTCACCGGGGTCGTGTTCCTCGCGCCACTCCTCGTCGAACACCTCGTCGCGCACCTCCTCGGAGATCGCCAACTCCTCCGGCGTGTCGGCTTCGTCGTCCGTCTCCGGTGATTCACGCTCCCACTCCTCGGTCGGGCGGTAGGCGCGGTGCTGGTCGATACAGCCGTCGAGACACGCGACGTGGTCGACCCACTCCTCGACCGCCTCTCGGTCGATCTCCGGGTCGTTCATGTACTCGGTGACGGTCTCGGCGTGGCTCGCGAGCATCGCCGCGGCGTCGGGGCCGCTGCCGGGGGTCGTCGGCGATCCGTCCACGCCACCGTAGGACGCGCCCTCGTCGAACAGCCGGAACCACCGGTTGTTGCGGAAGAAGTCGGCGTGCGCCTCGACGTGGGTGATGACCGCCTTCTGGTCGGCCAGCGAGTTCGACTTCTGAAGGAACGCGTGCGAGGGGTCATTGTTGTTGACGATCTCGAACGCCTTCCCGCCGAGGAACTGTCGCTGTTTCCGCTGGCGGTCGTAGTTCATCCCCCACCGCCAGTGGGGGTAGCGCTTCTGGAACCCGTCGTAGGCGATGAGCTCGTTCATCTCGTCGTGGTCGACGATCCAGTAGTTCACCGGATACGGGTCTAACCCGAGCTTCCGGGCGAGCTTCGCCGCCTCGTCGACGTGTGATTCGAGACCCTGCGCGACCTGTCGTTTCCGGATGCGGTCGTTCTTACTCATCGGTGTCCTCCGTGGAAAGCACGGTGTAGATGGCATCGACGACATCGGCCGCGTCCTGCACGTACGCGACCGCCACGTCGTCGTTATCGCGGAAGTGTCGTTCGACCTCCTCGGCGTGGGTGGCGCTGATGGCGTTGCCGCTCGGCTGCGTCTCCACGTACGCGTGGAGATTCGCGTCTATCTCGTCCATCATGGGAATGACCCGCTCCTCGGTGTCGTTCGAGGAGTTCTCCGAGTCGCCCGCCGCGAAGACGTAGCGGTTCCACTCCGACCACGGATACTGCTCGTCGAGCAGGTCGGCGGCCAGCTCGTACGCCGAGGAGATGCGGGTGCCGCCGCCGCTCCGGATGCCGAAGAACTCCTCGCGTTCCACCTCCCACGCCTCGGCGTCGTGGGCGATGTAGACGAACTCCGCGTTGTCGTACTTGCCGGTGAGATACCAGTCGAGCGGCGTGAACGTCCGCTCCACGAGTTCGCGTTTCGTCTCCTGCATCGATCCCGACACGTCGCGGATATTCACGACGACGACGTTCGTCTCCTTCTCCTCGATGGTCTCCGGGTGGCGATACCGCTCGTCCTCGCGGCGGAGCGGGATGGAATCGATACCCTCCCGGCGGATGCGAGTCGAGGTCTGTTCCTGCTCGACGTTGCTCTCCATCTCCGAGCGCGAGCGCCAGCGGTCCCGCTCGTCGGCCGGGATGTCGTCGTACGCGTCCTCCAGCCACGTCCGCGAGACGGGGACGCGCTCCTCGCGCGCCCACTCGAAGGCCCGGGCCGGTCCCCAGCCGTCGATGCGGAGTGCCTCGCGGACGTACTCCTCGTCGAAGTCCGTGGCGAGCTTCCGCTTCAGCCCGCTCTTGAACAGCCGGTCGAAGTCGAGCGTGCTCGCCGGCCCGGACCGACGGATGTCGCGGTACTCGCCTTCCCGTTCGGTGACGACCTCCCGGCCCTTGGGGTCGAGATCGAGGCCGAGCTGCTCGTCGAGTTCGCGGGCGAACTCCTCCGGGTCCATCTCGTAGTACTCGTGTTCGCCCGCCTCCTCGCCGGGCTCGCCATCGCCGTCACCGTCGTCCGGTTCGCCTTCCGCGACCTTGTCGCCCGGCTCCGGCTCGCCGTCCTCGGCCTGCCCGACGCCGCCCATGTCGCGCTGGTCGTACTCGAACTCCGGGAGGTCGACTATCTTCACCGGCACCTTCACGGAGTCGGGCCGCGAGGCACCGAGGTCGCCGTACTGGATGAACTCCGCGAGGTCCTGCCGGCGCTGTTCGCCCACCTCGCGGAACCGCTCTAGGTCCTCTCTCAGTCCCATCGGTCACGCACCTCGTCCATGACGCGCCTGCTCGCCAACTCGGCGGACGCCTCGCTGTAGCCGAACAGGTCGGTCATGTTCTGTATCGTCTCGCGTTTCAGCCGCGCAGTTTCCGTACCGGTCGGCGGGTCGACCCACTGTGCGGGGTCGAACTCCTCGTAGGTGCGGGCCACGTCGTCCCAGTCGTCCCGCTCCAGCACGGCCCGCAGCGCGGGAATCTCCTCGAAGGCGAGTTCGCTTGCGTGGAACCCCTCGTCGCGACTCCGCCACGCGTGGCGGTTGACCGCCGTCACGACGCGCTCGCGACGGAACGTCTCGACGGCGGACGAGGGGGTCGTCCCGTCGTGGTCCGACTCGTCGAACCGGCCCAGCTGGTCCGTCTCGAACACCTTCAGCGCGAGCGGGTCCGGGTCGACCATCTCGCCGCGGTCGTTCTGCACCTGCTCGCCCTCGGCCCACGCGTAGACGCCCTCGACGTACTCGGCGACCGCCTCGGGATCGGGCCGCTCGTCGCGGAGCAGCGCGGCGAGCACGTCCGCCTCCTGCTGTTCGTAGGCGTACTTCTCGACGGCCTCTGCGCGGCGGGCGTACTCCTGTCGCTCCTCGCCGGAGAACACCGGCGCGTCCATCAGCCGGTCGGCCATCGCCTCGGCCACGTCCTCCGGCGTGATCACGTCCTCGACGCTCAGCGTCGGATGACTCCGCTCGGAGGGGGCGCCGGCGAGTTCGGCGAGCACGTCACGCGTGAACGTCACCGGGATGCCGCGCTCGCCGTCGTTCGCGTCGGCGGCGAAGTCGAAGTCGTCCTTCTCGCGGCGGTCGTCGCCCTCCTGCAGATACCCCTGATCGAACAGCCGCGCCTTCTCGATCAGATTCAGGCCGGCGGGCAGGTCGGCGGCGTCGAGACGGGTGACGACGGCGTACATCGCGGCGCTCGCGATGGTGTGTGGCGCGAACTCGCGCTCGCGCACCGCCTCGTCCGACCCGACGCGGACGCGGACGGTCACGGGTTCACGCACCCGGTCTGCCGGGTCCGTCTCGTCGTCGGTCGTCCACACGGCCGTCTCGTCGGTCAGCTCGCGTCTGACCAGCTCCGTCTCCAGCGACAGGTTCGTCAGATAGCCGAACTCGTGGCGCTCCAGCCGCCGCTTCAGCGCCTTTAGCGGGTCCGACCCCTCCGTGGCGGCGTGTTTGTTCAGCTGAGCGTCCAGATCCGGATTCGAGATGATGACCATCTGTGTGTCCACCTCCATCCCGATCCCCTTGTCGAGTTTCACACTCTCCTCGTCGGGGACGTTGAGCAGCTTGCCCAGCAGGTCGGCGTGTTGGCCGGCGTCCTCGACGACGGTGAGCACGCCGTTCCCCTGCGAGAGCACGCCGTCGTAGGAGAACGCCTGTGGGTTCTTCCGGCCGCGCGAGTCGAGCGCGCGGACCATCCCCGGCATCCACGAGCCGACGAGACGCTCCTTCGGCGTGCCGTCGTCCTCGGAGTGGAGGACGCCGATGCCCTGTCCCACGTCGACGACGTAGTTCTCCACGCGGAGATGCTCCGGTGCCGTCACCGCCGAGAACAGGTCGTCACGGCCCTGTCGACGGTACTGCTCCGCGAGGTGGTCGTACGCCTCCCGCGAGAACGGGTCGAGATCCGCGGGGTCACGCACCGGGATGTGGTCGTCGTGTGCCTCGTTCAGCGACGCGAGCAGCTCCGCCCGCACCTCGTCGGGGAAGGCGGCCAGCGGATGCGTCTGGACCGGTGAGTGGTACCAGTCGTCCTCGTTCGGCTCGGCGGCGTCGCCGTAGGTCATCCCGGTCGCCGTCGTCTCGCCGTCGACGTTCCACGTCAGGGTGTAGCGGCGGCCCTCGGGCGTCTTGGAGTACTCGCGGAGCCCGTTGACGAGACACCGCTTCAGCTCGGATTTGCCGGTCGCGGTCGGGCCGTCGAGCCACAGTATCTTCTCCTCCTTGCCGCGGCCGGCGGCGATGGCCCGCAGGTCGGCGACGAACTCGTTGAGCGTCTCCGTGTTGCCGAGGACGGCGTGTTCGCCGTCGTTGTACGGGTCGTCGAAGAAGCGGTAACGCTGCCGCTCTTCGCCCTCCTCGATGACCGGGCGGGTGCCCGCCCGCTCGATGGCGTCGAGCAGATACTTCGAGGCGTGGACCGCGGTCGACGGGTTCTCCAGCACGTGGTCGACGTACTCCGCGAGGCTCATCGGCTGCTCGTACGTCTCCCGCAGCGCGTCGTCGGCCGCGGCGAGATACTCGCCGTTGCGGCTCATTCCTCCATCTCCGAGCGGGCCACCTCGGCACCGGCGAACTCCAGCACCTCCTTCGCGCCGGCCTCCGAGTAACCCTGCTCTTCGAGCGCCGATATCCACGCGCTCCGCTCGTCGTCGTCCACGTCACCGCTGGATACCAGCGCCGAGAAGTTGATGTTGTGCTTCTTGTCCTCCCAGAGCTTCCGTTCGAGCGCGCGCCGCAGCCGGTCGTTGTCGTGCGGCTCGAACGACGAGCCCTCGCGAGCGCGCCGGGAGACCCAGTTGGCGACCTCCTGTCTGAAGTCGTCCTTGCGGTCCTCGGGCACGTCCAGCCGCTCTTCCACGTCGCGGAGGAACTTCTCGTCCGGCTCCTGCTCGCGGCCCGTGATCGAATCCTCGACGGTGTCGTCGTCGATGTACGCCATCACGTGGTCCATGTACTTCTCGCCCTGCCGACGGATCTCGTCGATGTCGTACGCGAGCGCGGCGCGAACGTCCTCGATGGCCCGCTCCTTGTACTCCTCGCGGACGAGTTCGAGATAGCGGTGGTACGTCTCGAAGTTCTCCTCCGGGATCGAGCCGTGGTTTTCGATGTTCTCTTCGAGGTGGTTGAACGTCGTCAGCGGGGAGAGGAACTCCCGGTCGCGGTGCATCGAATCCATGATGGCCTCGGCTATCTCGTCGCCGATGAACCGCGGACTGACGCCGTTCATCCCTTCGCCGACATCCGCCGTCTCGCTGGCCTCCTCGCGGAGCTTCCGCACGTCGATCTCGTCGGCGGCGTCGCCCTCACCGGCGTAGGCTTTCGCCTTCTGGACCAGCGTCACCTCGCCGCCGTCCGGCTCTTCGATGCGGGTGAGCACGCCGAACAGCCCGGCCATCTGCAGGGTGTGTGGCTCGACGTGGATGTCGGGCACGTCGGCGTTGCGCAGCATCTTCCGGTAGATCTCGGATTCGGCCTCGTACTGGAGCACGTACGGGAAGTCGATCCGCTTGGTGCGGTCGTTGAACGCCTCCATCTTCTCGTCGCCCTTCTTCTCGCGGTACTCGGGCATGTTCGTCCGCCCGACGATCACCTGATCGATGTCGATCCGCGGATTGTTCTTCGGCTTGATCGTCTGCTCCTGTGAGGCGTGCAGGAAATCATAGAGGAACTCCCGCTGGAGCTTCAGCAGCTCCTCGCCGGAGAAGATGCCGCGATTCGCGCGACAGAACGCGCCCGAGTAGTCGAACGCGCGGGGATCGGACTCGCCGTAGACGGCCAGCTTGGAGTAGTTGACCGTTCCCGTCAGCTCCGTCTCGTCCTGATTCTTCTTGTCCTTCGGCTCGAACGTCTCGATGGCCTGTCGCTTGTTCTCGTCGGCGACGAGCCGGATGACTTCCACGTGGTTGTCCAGAACGGCCTGTAGGTCGTCGTCGTAGTGGTCGAGCAGCCGGTCCATGTAGAACTCGCTCGCGGGGTCGAGCGCCTGCTCGTTGCTGATGGTGTAGGGCGCGTCGAGCCGCTCGTTCAGCTCCTCGATCACCGTGTCCCGCTGTGGCTGCGGGAGCAACACCAGCGGGTCCTGATTCATCGGCGACCGGACGGTGTCGTCCTCGGGGTCCTGATCCGGGATGACATCGCGGAGATTGGTCCACCGGAAGGTGTACATCCGGCCCTCCTCACGCGCCGTGTAATCCTCGAAGTAAAGACGGATCTGCCGGTCGAGGTGTGACTTCCCGGAGCCGACCGGCCCGAGCAGGAGCTTGATGCGCTTCTCCGGCCCGAGACCGCGGGCACCGGACTTCACCTTGTTGACGAACTGGTGGATCGACTCGTGGACCTCGCGCCCGTAGAAGACGTTCTCGCCGTCGCTCACGGGGTCTTCGCTCGCGATGTGATACTCGACGACGCCGTCTTCCTCGTCGTACTCGGTGCCGTAGAAGTCGAACATATCCGCGACTCGCTGGTGGGCGTTGCGCGCCACCTTCGGGTCCGAGTAACACTCCTCGAGATACCAGTCGAACGAGCGCGCCTCGCGCAGGTCCGTTGGGATCGAGTCTCGGTACTCCTCGGAGAGCTGTTGCAGGGTTTCCATATCGGTCATTGGTATCAACCGACGGCATCGGTGTTTGGGTGGGCCGGCCGGCGCCGAGACACGTGCTGTGATTCGTGTGTCCGGCTACGCTGAACACCTCCCGACCGGCGATGGAATTCGGCGAAGGCGTTTTTCTACTACGTCCTAAACAACGGGTTGCGTTAGCATAACCCTTGTGTCGAGGCCCACCTCACGCTCCGACGTATCGCCGCGCTGAAAGGCTCGGACGGCCATCGACCGGCATGGACGAGTTGCCCGACGGCTGGAAGCGGTGGAACGAGGGCGAGCGGAAACTCGTGTGGGCCTACCGGCCCGACGTGTTCGACGGCGGCGCGTTCCCACCGCCGTGTCTCCCGACCATCTACGTGACACAGGGTCGCCGCTCCCGGCGTCCCGGCACCGACCGCGACCCCGACCCGGACACGCCATGGTACGTGACGCTGTTCCTTGAACCCGAGGTCGAGCGGGACGCCGAGCAGTTCCCCGACCGGGAGCGGGCCGTCGCGGGCGCTCGCGGTCTCGCGACCCGGTTCGCCGGCGGGGAAATCGATTACCGCGCGCTGTATCAGGTGCCCCGCGAGTCGTACTTCGCCGAACTGGACGAGCTGACGGGCCGCGACAGGTAAAAGAGGCAGGCCAGCGTCCGTCGGGTATGGCCAACATCACGCTCATCGGCACCCGCCTCGCGGAGCCCGGTGTCGAGTTCGTCTACGGCGGTGAATCGACCGCCTGCGACGGGTGTCCCTATCGCGGGCAGTGTCTCAACCTGAACGAGGGCCGCCGCTACCGCGTCACGGACGTGCGCGAGAACACGGAGACGCTGGAGTGTGCGGTCCACGACACCGGCGTTCGCGCCGTCGAGGTCGAACCCGCGCCGATCCGGGCGAACGTCGCGTCGACTGGCGCGTACGCGGGGTCGAAAGCCTCGCTCGAAGGCTCCTGCCCGTACACCGGCTGTCCGAGCCACGAGCACTGTGAACCGGCTGGCGCCGACTTCGACGCCGAGTACCGCATCGACGAGGTGGTCGGCGACCCGCCTCACGACTACTGCATGCTCGACCGCGACCTGACGCTCGTGGAGTTCGCACCGCCCGATGAGGAGTAGTGTCCGCCTGTAGCCCCGGAGTCAAATATCATCAGGTACTCGACCTGTTGTACGAATACTTCGTGACTTCTCGGCCCCAGTCATCTCGTACTGTCACAGTGTCGCCCTCATCGTCCCAGACTTCCGCAGTGCGCCCCCAGTACACGGTTCCGGTGTTGTTACCGTAGACTGGCGGCACATCCGTGCCGGTGCCGGTTCGGACCCGTACATCATCACTGGGACCAATCTTAATCTCTCCAAACGTGTATGTGTGGTTGTCCGCGTCACTGATGATCCATCCATCCAAATTGATGGGATAGTCGACGGAATTCTCTATCACGACATACTCACCGTTGAGTCCGTCGGACGTATTTGCTTGAATCTCGATGACTCGAACTGCGTTCGGAAATGCCGAGAGAGTTGGGGTTGTCGAGTCTGGTGTCGATGTTGCAGTTGGCGTCGAGGGTGCTGTCGGCGATAGCGTCGGTGTTGGACTCGTCGTCGCTGTTGGCGTGGGGGTGCCGTTTGGCGCTGAACCGCATCCCGCAAGTACAATCAGTACGACAAACAGAATCCGCTTTTTCATGGGAGGGCAAACGACTCGTACAACAGCTATCTCAATAATACTTCGGCGTGATGCCTATAGTCGTGTTTAGATAGGAGTGAATCCGGTGACTATGACGACGACGGGGTGTAGAAAGCCCCCGCCGGCTCGACTCCCAGGCCTCGCTGCGGTCCTCCCGCTCGCGTCGCTCGCGGTGCGGTCCTTGCGTCGGCCGGGTTCGTCGAGCCGGCGGCCCCTTTCAGTCCCACCCACCGCAGTTTCTCGGCCGAGCGACGACCCGCGTGGCTGAACACCACCGAACCGACAGGGAGTAACTTTTTGCCCCGGTGGCGTGCGGTCGCTGGTATGTTATCGGACACCACGGCGTTCGTGACGGGAGCGAGCGGTGGTATCGGGCGCGAAATCGCGTACACGCTGGCCGACCACGGCGCGACGGTCGCCTGCGCGGCCCGGGGTGACGGCATCTACGAGACGGCCGACGAACTCGGGGATGACGGCATCGCCGTCGAGACGGACGTGACCAGCGAGGCGAGCGTTCGCGAGTCGGTTGCCGCGACCGTCGACGCGTTCGGCGGCCTAGACTGTCTCGTCAACAACGCGGGCATCGCCGGGCCGACACAGCCGTTCGACCGACTCGACCCCGAGGACATCCAGTCGACCGTCGCGGTCAACGTCACCGGCGCGGCGACCTGCGTCAAACACGCCGCCGACCACCTCCGCGCGAGCGACCGCGGGAGCGTCGTCAACATCGGCTCCATCGGGGGGAAGCTCCCCTACCCGAACCGAGTCCCCTACGCCGTCTCGAAGATGGGGCTGATCGGGCTCACGCGGACACTCGCGTACGAACTCGGTCGCGACGACGTAACGGTCAATACCGTCCTCCCCGGCCCGGTCGAGGGTGACCGCATCGAAGACGTGGTCGCGAAGCAGGAACGGCTCGCGGACGTAGAGGACGCCGAGCCGTACAGCATCGGCGGCGACGACTTCCACACGGCCGCCACATCACGGCACAGGAGATCGGCGTCGACGCCGGCGGAACGTGGTACTAGTCGTGTTCCGGCGTCGGCTCGGGGCCGGCCTCGGTGTGTTCATCGAGACGGCCGACGAGTGACCCGGCGTAGCCGAAGACGTTCTCGTAGCCGTACGGCGACAGCAACACGGGGTAGAACGGCCGCTCCGCGACGAACAACTCCTCGTCGGCGCGGGCGTAGGTGTCACCCTCGGCGGCTCGCTCGAAGTTGGCGACGAACGTCTCGTACTCGCCCGCCTCCGGCGGCTTGGGGAGCTGTCGTTCGAGTCGGAACACGGGGATGTCGTGACGTGGCGCGATGCGCGCTTCGAGCACGCCGACGGCGTTGAGAAACTCGACGGTCAGCGAGTAGGCGTTCGCGGCCGCCCGCTCGCTCCCCTGAATCCCGCACTCCACCTCGATCACGTCCTGTGTCTCGATGAGTCGGCCCTCAGAGAACTTCGCCGTCTCGATCAGCGCCTCGACGGTGAGATTGGGGACCACCGCCTCCGCCAGCGCGTTCAAGTCGTCGACGAGCGCGAACGGCGCGGCGTACGACTGTGTCGAGTGCATCGAGAAGACCGTACAGCCGCGCAGTTCCCCGACGAGTTCGTGTGCGAGTCGCGCCTCGTGTGTGTCGGCGTCCGGTGCGCCGGGAAACGCACGGTTGAGGTCCTCTTCGACGTAGCGAAGCTTCCGGTCGAGCGCCTCCTCGTTGGCGATGATCAGCTTGACCGGCCGGTGAACGTCTGGATCTTCCGAGAGTAGCCGTCTGATCGCCCGTGCCCCGCAGGGCTCGTCGCCGTGGATACTGCCGACGACCGCTATCTCCGGGTCTCCCTCGCCCAACTGCTCGACACGCATCTACGACCTGTACTGGGTGGGGACACATGAGACTCCCGTTTCGTTAGTGTACCACAGCGCGCGACTGCTCTCCTAGGCGTACGGCGTCGCCATCGGAGCGTCATCATCGGACGAACACCGTCATCGCGGTCGCGACGGTGAGGTCGACCTGCGGACGGTCTCGCGAGCGCGAGGCGTTCGCGGCTGGCACGACGATTCCGACAACAGTTTTACCACGGAACTGTTGTAATCTGGCAATGGGAAACTGCACTGTCTGTGGCACGTCGACTGACGGGCCGATCTGTGACACCCACCAGGAAGACGTCGTCTTCGATTTCCGTGGCGACAGCCCCGACCAGCTGACCGAAGACCGGTTCTACCGCGGCGTCGTTGACGGCTACGCCGAGTTCGGCGTCTTCATCGACCTCGCGCCGGGCGTCACCGGCCTGCTGCACCGCTCGAAGATCGACCAGCGGCTGGAGTCGCTTGACTGGGACGCGGGCGAGAGCGTCTGCGTGCAGGTGACGAACGTCCGCGACAACGGTGACATCGACCTCGGCTGGTCGATCCGCCAGTCCGACCGCGAGTTCCGCGGCACGCTCGTCGACGAACCCGACGGCGACCGACTCATCGACACCGACGACACCGACGACTCCGACGAGGACGACGGCGACAATGATGGTGGCGCGTCGGCGGGCGAGGAGGCATCCGCGACTGAACAATCCGACAGTGAGGAAAGCGCCAAAACCGAAGCGGCCAGCACTGAGGAGAGCGCCGAGTCTGCTTCGACCGAGTCGGCGGGCGGCCACTCGGCCGACGCTGGCGGCGCTGTGCAGGTCAAGGCCACGGAAGCGTCCGCAGCGAGCGAAGGCGAAGACGCGAGCGAATCCGAGGATCTGGGCTACGAGCGCGCACAGGTCGAGAACCTGCGCGACCGGGTCGGCGACGACGTTCGACTTGAGGGGGAGGTCGTCTCCGTGCGGCAGACCTCCGGACCGACGGTGTTCGAACTCGGCGACGAGAGCGGCGTCGTCGACTGTGCGGCGTTCGTCGAGGCGGGCGTTCGGGCCTACCCCGAAATCGAGACCGGCGACATCGTTCGGCTCGACGGTGAGGCGCGGGTCCGCCGCGACGAACTGCAGGTCGAAACCGAGGCCATCGTCGCGCTCGACGCCGAGGAGCGCGAGACGGTCGAGGAGCGGATGGCCGACGCGCTCGACGCCGAGGCGTCGCCCGACGCGTACGAACCGATTGCCGACGATGAATCGGTCGCTGCTGTCGCCGACGACATCGAATCCGTCGCAAGCGCGATCCGGCGGGCCGTCTTCGAGTCGCGCCCGGTTGTCGTCCGGCACGCGGCGACGACGGACGGTTACGTGGCCGGCGCGGCCATCGAGCGGGCCGTGCTCCCGCTGGTCCGCGAGGAACACACCGGCGGCGACGCGGAGTACCACTACTTCGACCGTCGCCCGCTCGAAGAGGGGAGCTACGGGATGACCGACGCGACGAAGGACACCACCCGGATGCTCGACAACCGCGAGCGCCACGACGAGAAGATCCCGCTGTTCGTGTTCGCCGCGGCCGGGTCGACGACCGACTCCACGGATGGACTGGAGCTGCTCGACATCTACGACGCGGAAGCGGCCGTCGTGGACGGCGTTGACCCTGCCGACTCTGTGACGGAACTGGCCGACGCCGTCGCGGCGACGCCCGACCGGACGGCCGGGACGCTCGCGGCGAACGTCGCCGCCGCGGTCAACGCCGACGTGCGCGAGGACCTCGGTCACCTGCCGGCGGTGACCTACTGGGAGGATGCCCCCGAGACGTACACGCAACTGGCGGCCGACGCCGGTCTCGACGAGACGGCGACGACGCAACTCCGCGAGGCCATCGCGCTGGAGGCGTTCTACCAGAGCTACGAGGACAAGCGGGAACTCATCGTTGACCTGCTGTTCGATCAGGAGGTCAGTCTCGCGGAGCAGGTGTCCGAGCAGTTCCGCGAGAAGCTGGACGCCGAACTCCGGACCGCCGAGGCGAACATCAGCACGCGCGATGTCGACGGCGCGACGGCGTCGGTGCTCGACATGGACGCCTACACGCACCGCTACGACTTCCCGCCGAAGTCGCTGCTGCTAGACGAACTCCACCGCCGCCACCGCGAGGACACGCCCGTCGTCGTCGGCTTCGGCAAGGACGAGGTGTTCGTTCGTACGACGAGCGATGTCGACCTCGACGCCGTCGCCGAGGACGCCGCCGACCGCGCGCCGACCGCCGGCATCTCGGCGGCGGGGCTCCGCATCGGCAAGCTCGCCTTCCTCTCGGGTCGCCGCGAGGAGGCCGTCGACGCCGTCCTCGCCGCGACTGTCGACCGACTGTGACACCGTGAGCACCGACGCCGAGACGGACGCGTTCGACCGGGTGTGTGAGGCGCTGGCCGAGCGGATCCTCGACGGCGAAATCGACGAGGACGGTGTCGAATCGGCCAAGCTCGACGCCTGCTCGGAGCACGGCGCGGCGAAGGTGCCGAAACACGCCGACATCCTCGACGCCGCGCCCGACGGCCGCCGCGAGGAACTGGAGACGGTGCTCCAGCGCAAGCCCGTCCGCACGGCGTCGGGCGTCTCGCCGGTCGCCGTGATGACCTCGCCACACACCTGTCCGCACGGGAAGTGTCTCTACTGTCCCGGCGGGCCGGCCAGCGAGTTCGACTCCTCGCAGAGCTACACCGGCCACGAACCCGCCGCCGCGCGCGGCGTCCAGAACGACTACGACCCGTACGGACAGGTGACGCTCCGGCTGAACCAACTCAGACAGATTGGCCACCCGGTCGACAAGGTGGAACTCATCGTGATGGGGGGGACGATGACCGCACGGAGCCACGACTATCAGGAGTGGTTCGTGAAGCGGTGTCTGCAGGCGATGAACGAGTTCGACCCCAAGGCGGAGCCGACACCGGCCGAAGAGGAGTCGTTCGCCGAGGAGTCGTATCCGTTCCGCTACGTCGAGGACGTAATCGCGGAAAACGAGACGGCCACGGTGCGGAACATCGGCACCACCTTCGAGACGAAGCCGGACTGGTGTGACCCCGAGCAGATCGACCGAATGCTCCGGCTCGGCGGGACGAAAGTCGAGGTGGGCGTTCAGACCACCTACGAGCGGGTCAACCGGGAGATGCACCGCGGCCACGGGGTACAGGCGAGCATCGACGCCAACCGCCGGCTCCGAGACGCGGGCTTCAAAGTCGGCTTCCACATGATGCCCGGCCAGCCCGGTATGTCGACGGAGATGTGTCTGGAAGACTTCCGGCGCATCTTCGAGCGCGAGGCGTGGAAGCCCGACTACCTGAAGATATATCCGACGCTGGTCGTCCGCGACACCCTGACGTACGACATGTGGCGACGCGGCGAGTACGAACCGCTCGACAACGAGGAGGCGGCGGAACTCGTCGCGGAGATAAAGTCAATGGTGCCCCGCTACACCCGGCTCCAGCGCGTCCAGCGTGACATCCCCGCCGACCACATCGACGCGGGCGTCTGGAAGTCGAACCTCCGGCAACTCGCGTGGCAGGAGATGGAAAAACACGACTGGACCTGCGAGTGTATCCGCTGTCGCGAGGCTGGCATGAACGACGAGGAGCCCGAAGACATCGAACTCCGGGTCGACACGTATCGCGCCGGCGGCGGGACGGAACAGTTCATCTCAATCGAGGACTTCGAGAAGGACCTGCTCGTCGGCTTCTGTCGGCTCCGGTTCCCGAACGACCCGCCGCGCCGCGAGTTGCGCGACGCGGCGGTCGTCCGGGAACTCCACGTCTACGGCAGCGAGGTCGGCGTGGGACAGGCGGGCGACGGCCACCAGCACCGCGGACACGGCCGCCGGCTCCTCGGGAAGGCCGAGGAGCTGGCGCGTGAGGCGGGCTACGGCAAGCTCGCGGTCATCTCCGGTATCGGCGTCCGCCAGTACTACCGCGAGAAACTCGGCTACTATCAGGACGGACCCTCTGAATCCGTGCGCTCATCCCTCCCGGCCCGGAATCGCGACCAATGTCCGTTCCGTCGCTCACCGTCGGCATCGCCGGGGGGACCGGTGCCGGCAAGACGACCATCGCCCATGAGATAACCGCGGGCGTCGACTCCGTTACGCTCGTCCCGCTCGACAACTACTACGCGGAGTCGGACCTGCCGATGGCCGAACGCGAGGCGATCAACTACGACCACCCGGACGCGTTCGACTGGGAACTGCTCCGCGACCATCTGGTCGAGCTGTGCAAGGGCCGTGCGGTCGAGATGCCAGCATACGACTTCACCGTTCACCACCGAGCGGACGAGACGACGACCGTCGAACCGGGCGAGGTGGTGGTCGTCGAGGGGATTCTCACGCTCCACGACCCGGCGGTGCGCGAGATGCTCGACCTGAAGCTCTACGTCGAGACGGACGCCGACGTGCGCATCGTCCGACGCATCCGTCGGGACGTGACAGAGCGAGACCGCAAGCTGGAGAGCGTCGTCTCACAGTATCTCTCGACGGTGAAGCCGATGCACGAGCGGTTCGTCGCCCCGACGAAACGCGAGGCGGACCTCACCATTCCGGGGGGAGCAAACGACACCGCCGTGGACCTGCTCGTCGGCTTCTGTCGGCTAGTCCGAGGGGTCGTCGCGAGCGGCGAACGCCCGGCTTAGGACGACTACCGCTCGCCGATTGTCGGGTTGTACTGCCAGTGTGGCGAATCTCGCAGACCGTCGCCGACCGCCTGATGGAAGTCGAGGATGTCGTCAAACTCTGCTTCGTCGACGTGTTCGAACACCGCTTCGATGGAGACGACCGTCTCGTGGTCCATCCGTCCCTGTTCGAGCGCAGCGACCCGCTCGGTCGCATCGGTCGTCTGGACGATTTTCTCGGGGAGGTAACTCGCTTCGGTGAGGTTCGTGTCAGTACCGGTCAGGGACGGCCGTTCGAGGCCGAGCTGTTCGTGGAGCTCGTAGACTGTCGGGTTCGCAGAGAGCCTGAACTCGAGCGGCACGGGACGCTGGGCGTCCACGACGTAGCCGGCGAAGGGACTCACCTCGTCCTCCGCGGCGTCAGGTCCAAGCTGCCCGGTCGGCTGAATGGCCACCTGTTTCTCCAGGGTGACGGCGTCGGACGGCGTCGCGAATGCCGCGTCGGGCTCGTCGTACAACGGCGCTGCGACGACGTTCTGTCCCCGATCCAGCGAGATCGGCGGTTTCCCAGGCCCCGCCGGCGGGTTCTTGCCGGATTCGGCCTGGAAGTTCGCGACGAGAGTCGTGTTCTCCTCCGGCGTTACCCGGAGGACGTCGAGCGGATCAAGCTGAACGCCGGACCCGACGTCGACCGGCTCCCAGTCACCGCGCTGCTTGTCGTACATCTCGACGGTGCCCTCGAACGCCGACCCCAGTATCTCCGCGACGGTCTGGTCGGTTGGCCCGGGGATCCCGACCGCCTGGGTCTCGTTGGCAGCCAGCTCGAGGTGCGTCGCCAGCTCGGTCGTCTCGTCGGCATCGGTCGCGACGTCCGTCGGCGGAGCCGTCAGGAACGGATCGTACCGGTTGACGGCAGCCGGATCGGGACCGCGTTCACCGAAGTAGTTCAGCCGGAGGTCCGGATCGAATTCGGGCGGGTCCCCGAAGTAGCTAATAGTGTCCTTCTCGAATACGGTGTCGCTCGCCGAGAAATCGTTGTACCGGACCTCGACGGTCGGGTCGGTCTTGTCTACAACCCGGAGTCCGGTTTCGGCCTCGACGTGGTTCTCCGTCACCCGGGCGGTGTTGAAGTCCTGAACGCGGATGGCACCGAGAATCTCGATGCCAGTCCCGCTGTTCAGGACGTCGTTGTTCCGGACCTCGAACTGCCGCACGCCGTTGTTGATGACAATGCCGGCCTGGCTGTCGTTGAACGTGCTGTTCTCGAGCGTCGTGTTCCACGCGAAGCCGCCGACGAAGCCGCCGTCACACTCGGGCGCGAAGAAGCCCTCGTCACCCTCGCAGCCCTCCACGGTGACGTTAGTGTAGGTGACGCCGGTGCCCCACACGTGGTCGATGCCGGTGGCGTCGGTCGTAAAGAAGCCTTCGCCAGCCGGTTTGAGGTTCCGGAACTCGGTATCGGATACCTCGAGGCCGTCGTAGGTGCCGTAGCCGCCGAAGAAGCCAGTCTCACCGACCACCATTCCGACCGGCCCGTCGGCGACGGTGACGCCGGTGATGGTCGTGTCCCTGGCGTCCACGAACAGCCCCTCCCGGAAATTGGAGTTCGCGAGGGCGATGCCCGTGCCGGCTTCGTAGATCTCGACGTCTCGGATCGTTGTCTCCCGGGTATTCCCCCGGAGTTCGATCCCGTAATAGTCCCCGATGTTGGAGCCCCTGTCAGCGAGCTCCTCGGCTTCGTGATCGATCGTCAATCCGTCGACGGTCACTCCGGGCTGTTCGATCCGGAGCACTGCCTCCCACTGTTTGGCATCTTTGCCCGGTTCCAGGACGGGGTCAGCACCGGGCGCGGCGGCGAGCGTTACGCCGGGCTGGTCGACGATCAGCTGGCCTTTGTAGGTGCCGTTCGCGACGTGGACCGTCGCGCCCGGGAGGAGCATCGCGTTCGCCTCGTCCAATCCATCGACGTCCTCGCCGACGACGAGCGGCGGCTCGTACACCGCCGTCGTCCCCGTGAGGACGGTCAGCGGATGCTCCGCGCCAGCGGTCTCGACGGTCGTCTTGAGCGCCACTGCGCCGGCCTCGTCGGCCTCGACGGCGACCGTCACCTCGCCGTCCCGCTCGTCGAACTCGACGGTTTCGTCAAAGCCGACCGTCTCACCGTCGACCGAGAGGGTCAGCTCGTCCGCCGAGAGCGTCGACCGCTCGGCGACAGCGACGGAGAGCGATTCGAGGTCCGACACCTCGAACGTTGCCTCGACCGATTCGTCGGGGTCGACGCGGTCGGGCGGGGCGCGCTCGAGGGTTGCCTGCGGTTCCTGGCCCAGATACTGGACGGAGTTGACGAGCACATCGTCGGCGGCGTCGGTGAACTGGTCGTTCTCGGCCTTGAAATACCGCCCCATCGACGCAGCGAGGACGGTCCGGGTCTTCTCGTCGATCGCGAGGCCCGGGCCTTTCACGCCAGCGTCGATCGTGTACCCGCCCTCGGGCAGGTTCACGCCAGCGAGCGTCTGTCCCGAGAACTCCTCGAAGGTCGTGTACTCGATCCTCCGATCGCGTTCCTGGATGGTGACGTTCTCGCCCGGTTCTGCGACGCCGTCGAGGATCGGGTGCGCCCGATCGACGCTGTACTGCAGGAAGTCGGTGGCGAACGTTTTCTCCGACTTCGTGCGCTTGGGATCGTTCGTCGCCCGTGACAGCTGCGTGATCGCGTTGCTCGTGTCCGGCCGAGTGAACAGCAGTTGCGGCTGCTGATCGAGGTAGACGACCCCGGTTCCGGGGTCGGACGTGGCCTCGTGGAAGTCACCGGCGAGTTCCTCCTCGGATCCGAAGTTCTGGACGACGAACACGTCGTACTCGTC
>PXSB01000075.1 GCA_003023185.1 Halobacteriales archaeon QS_9_67_17
AAAACGTGCGGGGAGAGGGATTCGAACCCACGAACTCCTACGAGAGCGGATCTTAAGTCCGCCGCCTTTGGCCAGACTCGGCCATCCCCGCGTGGACAAACATCGTCGCCGGTCCCGAAAAGCCGTTACGGTCCGAAGGTTCAAGTGCGAAGTCGCGACCAGACACCCCGATGCGATAGCGTGATGTACCGGTCCGCCGAGGCGAGAGCGCGGTTCACGGACCGGGGACGGAGTCGGACCGCCTGTTCGCTATAGTAGAAATTGAACGCAGTGACACACTCGACGGGTACATGGCGTGCCCGTCGATGTGTACATAGTTTCAATTTCTACGTTACCAGTCGACGGAGAGGGTTCCATCGCCGGCAGGATCGGGAGCGATCTCCTCGTTCGTCCGGCGGTCGACGACGTGGATGACGCCAACATCCTTCTTCGCCGGACACACCTCGGCCGCGCGGAGATTGTGCTCCAGTTCGGCGTCGTCGAAGAAGTACGTCTGCGGCTCGGCGATACCCGTCGAGATGTCCATCTCCCAGTTGTCCGACACCTCGGCGCACTTCCCGGCCGCGATGCACTTGTTGGCCTCGAAGATGATCTTGTACGGTGCCTCCTCCACGGGCGGTGCGTCACGCTCGCCGATCTCGCTCGGGTCGACGGATTCCTCGGCCATTACGGTCGCAATGGCGTTGACGGGATTAGTCGCTGTCGCCTTCGACCGGCGTGGCCGCGGCATCGAGACTGGGATGCCGTAGTCGCACACGGCCACCGGACGGTTTATGTTCGCCGCCGGAGTCGACTCTCGGTATGATCGATAGGGGTTGGAATCGACGGCCGGCGCGCGCTGGTCGCCGGGACCGACACCGCCACCTCGCCGAGCGTCATCGGCGACCACCTGCTCGTGCGGAGCATGATGAGAACCGACAGCGGGGAGTCGACGGCAGGCCTCGCCCCAAAGAGATCCAAGGAGGGACGGCTCGATGAGCGAGGAAACCGTTCGCGTCGGCGGCGAGCAAATCGAAGTAGCTGCAGTGACGGCCGCCCGTATCGTGCCAGGGCCGCGCGACGCCCGACCGCTCGTCGGTGCGCTCGCAGCGTTGCTGCTCGCGGTGCTCGCTGTGGCTCCGGTCTGACGAGCAGGTATTGATCGTGGAAACCGCGGAGGCAACCTACCGCGAGCAACTCGACGCGGACGCCGAGGCGCGCGCCGAGCGCATTGTCGAGGAGTACGGTTGACAGTCAGTAGATAAGTTCGTCGTCCGACTCGACCATGTAGAGCGTGCGGCCGGCGATGTTGGCGGCGTGGTCGCCGACGCGTTCGAGGTCGCGGACGGTGAGCAGGAACCGAGACACGTCGGCCATCAGCCGCTCGGTCTCTGCTTCGGTCGTCTCCTCGTCAAACTCCCTCTCGATGAGGTCGCGGACGACGGTGGTGGACGCCTCCTCACACAGTTCGTCGATCCCATCGTCGCGCTCGGCAATGTCGAAGCAGGCGTCGGCGTCGTGTGTCGCGTACGCCGTCATTGCGTCCTCGACCATCCCGATGACGGCGTCGCCGATGGCCTGAATGTCCACGTCCGGATAGCGGTCGCGCTCGGCATCAATCGTGTACTCGCCCAGATTCGTCGCGAGGTCACCGATGCGTTCGAGGTCGGTGATGATCTTGAACGAGGCGGCGATGAATCGAAGGTCGCCGGCGACCGGCTGCTGGAGACTGAGCAGGTCGATACAGTCGGCTTCGAGATCCAGATACAGCTTGTTCACCTCGTCGTCGCCCTCAATGACCTCCCACGCGAGTTCCTCGTCCTTCTCCTCCAGCGCCGAGAGCCCGGTGCGGAGACGGTCGAGCACGACCTCGCTCATGTAGAGGACATCCTCCTGTAACGCATCCAGCTTCTGCTGATACCCCGTGCGCGCCATTATTACGAGGAGGTGCAGGAAGACGAAAATAGCTTTGGGTATGGCTACGTTACACATGATACAGATACAGCTATCTCCGGCCGCTCCGCGGGGGATTGACCGACCCGAGCGGCCGCCCGCTGTGTGTACTCAGCCGACAAGCGAGAGGTCGAGCCTACTCGAAAATAAGTATTTTCTGCCGAGACGTGGGTAGCGACCCCGAGGGATCGGTTTGGGTATACATTATCCCACTAGATATATAATAACCGAAGTCTATATTTAACTGGCGTGTCGATTCCGTGCCATGGAGACACGCAAGGTGCAGGTGACGGGCGGGTCGACGTACACAGTGAGCCTTCCGAAGGATTGGGCGACCGAAAACGGCGTGAGCGGCGGCAGCATCGTGGAATTTCACCCGGAGGAGGACACGCTTCTCCTGACGCCGCGTCGCGACGAGGAGAAGGTCGAAGGCACGCTCGACATCACCGGCTTGGAAGGGGACGCGCTCACGCGTGCGGTGATGACGATGTATGTCAGCGGCTTCGACATCATCACGCTTGAAACGCCGCGGATCACCGCCGACCAGCGACAGGATATTCGCGACGCCGCCGGTGGACTCGTCGGGTTAGAGGTGATAAGCGAGACGAGCGAACATCTCAAGCTACAGGACCTGCTCGACTCCTCGGAGCTGTCGGTCCACAGCGCCGTTACGCGAATGCGGCTCGTCGCAACCACGATGCTCGCAGACGCGGTCGCCGCACTGGTCGAGGACGACGCCGACCTCGCAGCCGATGTCATCCAGCGCGACGACGACGTGAACCGACTCTACTACATGGTGTCGCGCGTGTTCCGCTCGGTGCTTCGCGACCCGTCGACGGCCGCAGAGGTCGAACTCGACCGCGAGACGGCCTTCGATTACCACTCCTGTGCGCGCCAACTCGAACGCGTCGCCGACCACGCCTCGAAGATAGCTCACAACGCACAGGAGCTGTCGGCCCCCCCGGAGGTCGTGGCCGACGACATCCGCGCGCTGCACGACGCCGCCGTCGCCGTCATCGAACAGGCGATGGACGCGCTCCTCGCCGACGATCCCGACGAGGCGACCCGGCTCGCCAACGACGCCCGCACCGCCGTCGACGCCGTCGACGAACACGTCCGCGAGACGGACGCCCACCTGCTCGAACTCGACCCCCAGCAGGCGCAACTGCTCGGTCTCGTCGTCGACTCGCTGTCGCGGGCCGGGGACTACGGTGGCAACATCGCCGAGGCCGCCCTCCAGAAGGCTGCGCCGAACCCGTAGCCGTGGCTGCGTGTCGGTGAGAACGGAGAAGCGCCGGGTTACTCTTCGAGGAGGACGGCGTTGATCTGGCCGTCCTGTCCGGGCCGCGAGGTGACGCGGGCGCGTCCCTCGTCCGTCTCGATGACGGCGCCCTTGGTGACGATGTTCCGGCGGACGTAGTTCGGGTTCGACTCGTTTTCCGCGACGTTCTCGATTTCGGCACTGACGGTCTCGCCGTCCGGCGTGGCGACGCTGGCCGTGTCGTCGCGGATGGCCCGGACCTTCGTGTTGCCGCCGCGCGCCTCGACGAACTTCAGCTTCCGGTCACCGACGCGCGTCTCGGTCGGCGAGGAGCCGAGTTCGTGCTTTCGCTTCTTGTGATTCGAGCGGCGACGGCCGCCGGTTCGCTTCGTCGTGGAGCGTCCGTGGTCCTTCATACACGAAACTCGCCGTTGTCAGACTTGAATGGTTCGACTCGACGGGAGCGAGGCCCGACCCGGGCGATACGTCTATGCGGGGGAGCCTGCAAGCGTCGATGTGACACGGAGGCAGGCCCTCCGCCGGATCGGGCTGGCCGTGCTCGCGGTCAATCTCGGCCTGTTCGCGGCCAAGGTGGTCGTGTGGCGCGCGACCGGGAGCCTCGCCGTCGGTTCCGAGGCGGCCAACAGCCTCGCGGACGCGGCCTACTCCGCAATCGTCCTCGCCGGACTCTACCTGACGACCCAACCCCCCGATCCCGACCACCCCCACGGCCACGAGCGGATCGAACCGTTCGTCGCGCTCGGGGTCGCACTCGGCATCTTCCTCGCCGGCGGTGCAGTCGCGTACAACGCCGCCACGACGTTGCTGTCCGGCGACGTAACGGTTGCACGCGGCCCGGTCGCGGCGGTCGTGCTTGCGGCCGGCGCGGCCGTCAAGTTCGGCCTGTACCGGACCGTGTTGCGGGTCGCAAAAGAGCAGGAGTCGCCCGCCCTGCGCGCGACGGCACTCGACAATCGCAACGACATCCTCGCGGCCGGCGCAGCCCTGTTCGGCGTCCTCGGCGCACAGGCCGGTGTGCCGCTGTTGGACCCAGTCGCCGCGCTCGTCGTCTCCGGCGCTATCGTCTACACCGGCGTCGAGGTGGTCCGCGACAATCTGGCGTATCTCGTCGGCGGCGCACCCCCCGAGGAGCTGCGCGCCGCGATCCTCCGGCGCGCGCTCGTCCACCCCGACGGGGAGGGAGCCCACGACGTGGTCGCACACTACGTCGGCCCGGAGATCGACGTGGCGCTCCACATCGAGATCGAGGGAACGAAGAGCCTCGCGGAGGCGCACGCCATCGAGACGGCGGTTGTGGATTCGATCCGAGCGCTCCCGGAGGTTGACGACGTGTTCGTCCACGTCGATCCGAAGGAACTCGGCGAATGGAAGGAGGACGACGAGGTGGAGCGGCTGGCGAAAGAGGGCTGATGGGACGCGACCCCGTCGACCACCTCGTTGATCTTCAGGTCGACGACCGCCGAACAGAGGATGTACGCCTCCCCGCGGGTGAGCCCGCGCTCCTCGTGGCAGTGTTGTATCATGTGCCGAACGGCCTTCTTCGTCGCCTCCATCAGGTCCGAGTCGATGCCGGTCGTGGCGTACATCCGCTCGTCGCGGCCGGTCGGCGTGAACGGGCCGTCCGTCTCGAACTGCGGCTGGTCGATGTCCATGTCCGAGCGCACGTCGAAGCGCGCGGTGACGAACATCTCCGCCTCGATACCAGTGACACATACCTCACCGTCCCCCTGTGCGGCGTGGCAGTCACCCGTCGAGAACAGCGCGCCCTCTTGCTTCACGGGAAGATACAGCGTTGACCCCGCGGTGAGGTGTTTCACGTCCATGTTCCCGCCCGTCGAGCGCGGCGGGAGCGTGTCGAGCGCGCCGTCCTCCTCGGGGGCGACGCCGATGACGCCCGGGAACGGGTCGAGGGGCACCTCGATGCCGTTCACGAAGTGGCCTACGTCGCCTTCGAGGTCCCACACGTGGATGCCCGCGTCGGGGAACTCCTCGGGAAGCAGCCCGAGCCCCATCTCACCGGGCATGAAGACGTTGTATCCCCACCCCTTGTGCTGGAGGTCGAGCAGTTCGACTTCGAGCACGTCACCCGGGGTCGCCTCCTCGACGGCGACCGGTCCCGTGAGCGGGTGGACGGGGTCAAAGCTCACGTCGGTCACGTCCGCAGCCGTCGATTCGAGGTCGAGCTGGCCGTCGACGGCGTCGCGACACTCGAACCGGACCACCTCGCCCGGCTCGACTGTCAGGACGGGGTCGAGGCTGTTGTCGAAGCTGCGGTGGATATTCGACTCGTCGTCGCTCAGGTGGTGATCGACAGCGTAGTCTGCCATACGGTTACACACGCCAAGGCATCTCAAATAGCTTCGCAGGCCGGCAACCTCACACCGCGGCGTACGCGGTCACGACGACGGTGTCGTTGACGACCTCGCTCACCTTCAGATCGACCGCGGCCGAACAGAGCATGTACGCCTCCGTCCGCGAAAGGTCGCGTTCCGACGCGAGTTCGGCGACCATCGCACGGACGGCCTCCCGGGACGCCTCGTTCACGTCGTCGCCGAGGCCCGCGACGGCGGTGAAGGGACCGTCACCGTGTCGCCCGATTCGACGGACAGGACTGGGTCGCGGTCGCGGTCCCAGTCGTAGTGGACGTGGGCAGGTTCGCGGGAGAGGTGGTGAGTGGAGGTTGCCGCCGACGCTCCGGGGCGGTATCGTGGAGTGGGGACCCGGCTCCGCGGGTACGACGCCGAGGTTCCCCGGGAACGGCGCGAGCGGCACCTCGATCCCCTGTCGGAAGTGAGCCACGTCGTCGTCCAGATCCCACGTGTGGACCGCGCCGTCCGGGAACTCCGCGGGGAGAAAGCCAGCCTCGGTCTCGCTCGGATACACGTACGTCCAGCCGATACCCTCGTGTTCGAGGTCGAGTACGTCCACCGCGAGGGTGTCGCCCGGCTCTGCACCCTCGACGTAGATCGGGCCGGTCATCGGATGGCCGGGCGCGTCGACCGCCTCCACGTCCGCGACGGTCGCGTCCGCGGGGAGTTGGCCGTCGGCCGCGTCGTGACACTCAACCGTCACCGTGTCGCCCGATTCGACGGACAGGACTGGGTCGCGGTCGCGGTCCCAGTCGTAGTGGACGTGGGCAGGTTCGCGGGAGAGGTGGTGAGTGTAGTGTTCAGGTGAGCACGGAGGAACTGACTCAGCTAGCGTGACCATTTCGGAAGCCCCCGGCGTCTTGACTTCCGGGCCTCGCTGCGGTCCTCGGCCTCCCGATGGTCGGCCTGCGGTCCTTGCGTCGGCCGGGTTCGTCAAGACGCCGGCCCCTTCCAGTCCCGCCCGACCGCACGTGCTCGGGTAGCCATCGCGCATCTGAACACCACCGAATCGGTGATTACCTCTCGGCGACGCTCGTCTGCATCGCGTCGCTGTTGAACGCCTCGCCGGTCGACCCGTCGTTGTCCATGGCGATGACACCGGCCGTAGACCCGGTGATGTCGGCGAACTCCTCGATGGCGAGGTCAGCGGCGTCGGCCGCGTCCCGACCCGCTTCGAGATGGTCGACCGCCCGGCGGGCGAGCGTGACCCGGGCGATGTCCTCGCCGGCACCCGTCGCGCTCGCGCCGCCAGCCCGCGTCGCATAGAAGCCAGAGCCGATCTGCGGCACGTCGCCGACGCGCCCAGCGAGCGCGAGCCATCGCCCGCCGGTCGAGGTAGCGGCCGCGATCCGGTCGCCGTCGCGGGCGACTGCACCCACCGTGTCGTGCGACCGGGGCGTATCGTCTGTCGACTCCTCGGTGTCCTCGCCGAACCGCTCCGTGATCCAGTCGAGTTGAGCCCGCTTCTCGTCGACCGGCGGGTGGTCAGCGAGCGCGGCCCACTCCTGCTCGCGTCGCTCGGTCGTGAGGTCGACCCCCGTGGCGATATCGAACGCGTCGGCGAGATCGACCGCGTGGACCCCGGAGACGAGCACGTGCGGCGTCTCTTCCTTCACGACGCGTGCCACGTCGAGAGCGCGTTCGACGCCCGGCATCGACGCGGCGGCACCGGCGGCGCGGTCATCGGTCATCAGCCCGGCGTCCGTGCGGGCGATTCCGTCCGACTGGAGCGCGCTGCCGGTGCCGGCGTTGAACCGCGGACTGGCTTCGAGCACGCGAACGGCCGCACACACCGCGTCGGTCACGGTGTCGGCCTCGGTGCCCGTCGCGGCCGCCTCGTCGAGTACCCGCTGTCGCTCCGGCGGCTCCTCGGGCGGGCCGCCCGCGCCGCCGTGGACGATCAGTTTCACGTCGGCACCTACCGCCGTCGGATATAAAAGCCGTCGTTCACCGGCCGGGTGTGTGGCCCGTCTGACGCGACACCGCCCGAAAGTCGGTAGACGACACGGGTATTCGGTCCGGACGACGCGGTGATGAACGGATTTATCGGCAGACCGGCCGACACCCTGGTATGGAAGTCAAGTCGCGCCACCATCTCCGCGGTGACGAGATCGACGAGATCGTCGCGGCTATCGAGGACGGACTCGGCGTCGCGGTCGAGGGTGACACCTTCGAAGATGTCGAACTCGCCGACTCGGATCGGCGGATTGTCCTCGTAGACGGGGAGCCGTACGTCGCCTTCTTCGATGACGAGCCGTTCCTCACCGTCAACGGCGCGCAGGCGTTCACCCCGGAGCGAAACGTCGTCACGGTCGACGCGGGCGCAATCTCGTTCGTCTCCGACGGGGCCGACGTGATGCGACCCGGCATCGTTGAGGCGGACGCGAGTATCGCGGAAGGTGACCTCGTCGCGGTCGCCGAGGAGACGCACGGAAAGGTGCTCGCCGTCGGCCGCGCGCTGGTCGACGGCGACGCGATGGCCGGCGACGGCGGGAAGGTCGTCGAGTCGCTCCACCACGTCGGCGACGACTTGTTCGAGTTCTCCGTGTAGCCGTCGACCGATCAGTACGTCGGCAGGCGAGCGGATTGGGCGGAGCCGTCGACGAACGGGAGCGACGGCCGGCCGGCCGCGACCTCCTCGCCGTCGACGCGAATCGTCACCGCGTCGAGGTCGGCGTCGTACCGCACCAAGGCGAGCGCGAGTGGCTCCGAACGACTGGGTGACTCGACGGCGCGCGTCACCTCGCCGACGTGGCTGTCGCCGCTGAAGACGGCCGCCCCCGACTCCGGGAGGGCGTCGGGCGCGAGACCGACCAGCCGGCGAGAGGGACGGCCCTGATTCTCTATCTTCAAGACGACCTCTTGGCCGACGTAACACCCCTTGGAGAAGTCGAGCGCATTCCGCAGGCCGAGCACGTTCGGCACCGTCCCGTCGAGTTCCGTCTCGAACAGGGGCGTGCCGGCTTCGAGCGTGAGCGCCTCCCACGTCTGATGGCCGAAGGGGACGGCATTGTTCCCCCGCGTGAGGAGCGTGTCGAACACCTCCTTACCGTCCGTCGCAGCACAGACCACCTCGTACCCCTCCTCGCCGGTGAGGTCGTCGTTGCGGATCACGGTCACGCCCGCGTCGCCCATCGAGCCGCGGACGAACGAGAGCCGTTCGTCGGGGGAGCCGACGCCGCCGTGGAGCACGCTCGCTATCTTCTCGGTCGCGGTCGGGCCGTGGACGCCGAACACGCTCAACTCGGCAGTTATCTCACGGATCTCCACGTCCTGAATGAACGTCTTCTCGCGCCACTCGTCGGCCAGCGGCGCGGCACGACCCGGCGGAACGAAACAGAGGAGTCGCTCGTCGGCGTTGTAGACGTACAGGTCGGTCTCGATGCCGCCCTGTGGGCCGAGCAGGAGCGCGTAGACCCCGTGGCCGTCCGTGGCCGGAATGGCGTTCGAGACGGCGTTGTCGACGAAGTCGATCCGGTCGTCGCCGGTCACCTCAACGATGCCGTAGCCGGCTTCGATGACACCGACGCCGTTGCGCACCGCTCGGTGGGTCCGCTCCGGCCGGCCGTAATGCTTGACGACGCGGCGACCCCCCTGCTCGCGAAACCGTGCGCCGTGCGCCTCGTGTGCGTCCGGGACAGTAGTCATTGTCGGGCCGACGCGGCCCGGCGGGAAAAGCGGCTCGCGTTCGCGCACCGCGGCTACCGACGATGCGGCGCCCCGCCTTTCAGAACGGCAGTCGTTCGCGGACGGCGTCGACGAGCGACGGGTCATCGCGGTCCTCGGCGACCGGGATGACCTGCTCGTCGGGGAACAGGCGGGTCGTATCGTCCATCTTCTCGACGCGGACGAGCCCCGCCTCCGTCAGTTCGCCGAGCGCGTCCTCGATCTGGCCGATGGGCACGTCGACGCTCGACCGGAGTTCCAAGACAGTGAGTCCTTCCTCCTGCTGGTCCACGAGGGCGTCGAGGATCGCAACCTGCGCGTCCGCCCGGTTGCGGTACTCCCGCTTCGCCTGCATACCCGCCCGTACAACTGGACCGGGTATTAATCGTTGGTAGGTCGAACCGTGGTGTTCAGCCGAGTTGGGCGTCGCTCGACTGTGCAACCGCGGTGGGTGGGACTGAAAGGGGCCGGGCGCTGCGGGAAGCCCGGCGAAGCAAGCACCACAGCGAACGTAGTGAGCGAGGCGCGCAGCGAGCCGCGCGACCGTAGCGTCCGGGGGCTTTCTACACCTCGTTGTCCCCACTGTCCCGGGAGTCACTCTAATTTGAACACCACCATCGAACCGAGGCGTACGCGCTCGTTGCAGCGACTCCGGGGCGCGTGGCGAGTCCGAGGCGCGGCGTTTCCGGAGGCTTATACGCCAGCCGTCGCTGGCGACCGTATGGACGACGCGGGGCTGTTCGACACGCTCGACCTGACGGAGTACGAGGCGACGGCGCTCGCGGCACTGCTCCGGCTCGGGCGGACGACCGCACCCGACCTCGCCGAGGCGACCGGGATTCCGAAGGCGCGCATCTACGACGTGCTCGGCTCGCTGTCCGATGTCGGCTACCTGAAGGTGATCCCCGGCCGCCCCAAGGAGTACCAGCCGCACGACCCCGAGACGGTGTTAGAGCGGGCCCGAGAGAACAAGCGCCAAGAGCTGGAGACGTTCGAGCGCGAACTCGACGAGGCGCGCGACTCGTTTCTCGCGACGTTCGAATCGGCCTTCGAGGAGCAGGGAGACGTGCGGCCCGCCGAGGAGCTGTTTCACGTCGTCGACGTGGGCGACCCCTCGGAGTCGGAAACGCGGCGGCTCTACCACGAGGCCGACCGCGCTGCGTACGTGCTCACCAAGAGCTTCGAGTATCTCGACGCGGTGTCCCCCTCGCTGGCGGCGGCGCTCGACCGCGGCGTGGCCGTCCGCGCGCTGTTCTATCATCCCGACCTGCTCGACGAGGGCGAACGCCGGGTACAGGAGTCGGTCACCGAGCGGCTCCGCGAGGAGTTTCCGGCCGTCGAGTTCCGGTTCTCGACCGGCGAACTGCCGTGGCGCGGCACGTTCGTCGACCCGAGCACGACCTACGACGACGGCGAAGCCATCTTCCTCGTCGAGGAGCCGGAGGTGCCCGACCACATGCGACAGGCCGCGCTCACCGCCAACGGCTCCTTCGTCGCCGGCTTCAAGCGCTACTTCGAACTCGTCTGGGACCACGAGAGCGTGGCGACGAGTTGAGTCACCGCCACTTCACGACGCCGTAGAGATAGCCGAGTCCGACGGCCGCGGTCAGCAGTAAGAGAAACACCAACTGCGCAGCGTCGGTCGGATTCGGGTCGGCTGCCAGTCCGCGCAGTCGCTCGGGGACGAACCGGCCGAACAGCCGACCGAGGAACGCCCGCTCCTCGCCGGTCGATGCCGGGACGAACCGCTCCATCCCGCGCTTGGAGACGCCCTGCATGAACGCCCGCTTCAGGAGCCAACGCGGCCGCGTGCGGTACTCGTAGATCTTGTGTTCGACGACGGCATCGGGCACGTACCAGACGTCCTCGCCGTACCGCTCACGGAACCGCGCGCACAGTTCCGTTTCGCCGCCCTGTAGCT
Source organism: Halobacteriales archaeon QS_9_67_17 (assembly GCA_003023185.1). GTDB lineage: Archaea > Halobacteriota > Halobacteria > Halobacteriales > Haloarculaceae > Halosegnis. The sequence continues at coordinate 11,171 of PXSB01000075.1, forward strand.
GTTTGTCCCCCTTGCGGCCGCCGACGTTCGGCTCGAAGCCGCCGATTTCGGCGAACGCTTCGGCCGCGAACGCGATGTTCGACCCCATTCCGTTTCGGACCTCGCCTTCCCGGCCCGGGTCGCCGTCCGGTCCGAACCCGCGGTGAGTAGCGCCGATGAGGAAGTAGAACTCCGCGGGGAGGAAACGCGGTTCGTCGGCGACCCAGCGCGGCTCCATCCGGCCGGCGACCGCGCGCCGATCCCGGCTCTCGTGAGCGGCGACCAGCCGGTCGAGCCACGCCGGGTCCGCCACGGCGTCGTCGTCGATGAACGCCACCAGATCACCGGTGGCGGCGCGCGCCCCGGTGTTGCGCGCGACGAGCAGGCCACGGTTCTCGTCGAGCGCCTCGATCTGTACGTCGTCGTGGTCGCCGTAGTCGCGTTCCATCCGCTGGCGAACCGTCTCGGAGCCGTCCGAGACGAGCACCAGTTCCACGTCGTCGTAGCTCCCGCCGAGGACGGAGTCGGCGGCCTCTGCCAGCGCGTCGTACCGCGCCGGCTCGTGCGTGCAGACGACGACGGACACCTGCATGACGAACCGTCCCGACGCACCGGCGATATGGTTTGTGCTTTCGATTATCTGCGGGACGGCGAGAAGCCGACACGATTCCCCGAACCCGGCGGAACGAGTCGGGGCCATCTCGATACATGAGAAGGCTTATGCGTGTTTTGTGGCACCGTCGTAGCAATGAGTGGGCTCTCCAGGCTCGCGGACGGCGAGGCGTCGGTTCTCGACCTGCTCCGCGACTACTATCACGTTCCGCTGCTGGCGCTCGCGGTGGCGTTCTCGCTGTGGGTCCGGACGCGTGGGTGGCGGAACTTCGTCACGGACGGGCGCGTCCTCTTCTCCGGCAACGACCCGTGGTACCACTACCGGACGGTCCAGTACACGGTCCGCAACTGGCCGTTCACGATGCCGTTCGACCCGTGGACCGGCTATCCGACCGGCACCTCAGTCGGCCAGTTCGGCACGCTCTTCGACCAGATCATCGCGACGGTCGCGCTCGTGGTCGGCCTCGGAAGCCCGAGCGACCACACCATCGCGATGGTGCATCTGTTCGCCCCGGCTTTCTTCGGGGCCTTTGCACTCCTGCCCGCCTACGCGCTCGCCAGCCAAGTGACCGACCGACTCGGCGGTCTCGTGACGGTGCTGTTCTTGTCGCTCACGACGGGCCAGTTCCTCACGCGGGGCGTCGTCGGCTTCTCGGACCACAACATCGCGGAGGCGTTCTTCTTCGCGCTGACCGCCGCGGCCGTCGTGGCCGCACTGCGAGTCGCGCTCGACGAGAAGCCGGTCTGGGAACTCGTCGAGGCCGGCGACTACGACGCGCTCCGCCGCCCCGTCGCGTACGGCGCGCTCGCGGGCGGAGCGATGACGCTGTATCTCTGGACGTGGCCGCCGGCCGTCTTCTTCATCGGTATCCTCGGCGTGTTCTTCGCCGTCGCCGCGGGCGTGTATCAGGCGCGAGGCGTCAGCCCGGACCACGTCGCGCTGCCGGGCATCGTGGTGGGTCTCGTCGTCGCGGTGCTCACGCTCCTCACCATCGACGTGTTCACCATCGACGCGGTGAAGCTCTCGCTGCTTCAACCGCTGCTCGGCGTCGGGCTGGCGGCCGGCTGTGCGTTCCTCGCCGGCTTCGCTCGCCTCTGGGAGCGGGAAGACGTGGACCCGCGGCTGTACCCGGCCGGCGTGCTGGGCGTCGCTGTCGTCGGCCTCGGGCTGTTCGCGCTCGTGTTGCCGGAGACCTTCGACTACTTCGTCAGACAGGTGCTCCGCATCTTCGGCTACGACTCGACGGCCGCGAGCCGGACGGTCGCCGAGGCAAAGCCCGTGCCGCTCGACTCGATTGCGCCGTTCTTCCAGCAGTCGTACGGCTTCGGGCTGTTCACGGCCATCGGCGGCGTGGTCTTCATGCTCTACAAGCTCGTCGCTGCCGACGAGCCGCGTGCAGACCGGCTGTTCCTGCTCACGCTGACCGTCTTCATGTTCCTCGCGGCGATCACGCAGCGCCGGTTCGAGTACTATCTCGCGATTCCGGTCGGCGTGCTGAACGGCTATCTGGCGGCCGTGGTGTTCGACATCGTCGGCCTGCGCGAGCGGATCGCGGCCCTCGAACGCCCGACCGGCTATCAGGTGATGGCCGTGGTGGCCGTCCTGCTGGTCGTGGTCGCGCCGATGACCGTCGGCGCACAGACCGCGCCGGCCGTCGCCGAACAGCGGGCGAACCCCGGCGGCGTGGAGCGGTGGACCGGGTCGCTCGACTGGATGGCAGACAACACGCCTGAGACGGGTGCCTACGGCGACGGCACGCCGGGCGAGATGGAGTACTACGGCACGTACGACCGACAGGACGACTTCGAGTACGGCGACGGGAGCTACGGCGTCCTCGCGTGGTGGGACTACGGCCACTGGATCACCGCGCTCGGGAATCGAGTGCCGAACGCCAACCCGTTCCAGCAGAACGCCGAGTACGCCGCGAACGTGCTGCTCGCCCCCAACGAGTCGCAGGCGACCAGCCTGCTGAGCGGCGAGGAGCAGACCCGATACGTGGTCGTCGACTACTCGCTCGGGATGCCCGGCACGCAGAAGTACAGCGCGCCGACCGCCTTCGAGTCACAGTACGACGTCGGCCCGCGTGACCTGCAGCAGGTGATCTACAACCGTGAGTCCGTCGATCAGGCGATCCAGCGAGGCGACTCGCGGCTCATCCGGCGGACGCTCACGCTGAGCAAGCCGCGCGCCTACGACAGCCTCCGGGTGCGCCTCTACCAGTCGCACGGGAGTCGGATGTCGCCGACCACGCCGCGCGGACAGGTCGTCGTCTTCGACTGGGACACCGACCTGCGTGGCGTCCCGACGACGCCCGACGAGGGGAACGTCACCAAGACGTTCCGTAATACGTCGGCGGCCCGCGATTACGTCGCGTCCGACGGCACATCACAGATCGGTGGCACGCCGAACTTCCCGGCGAAGACCGTCTCCGCGTTACAGCATTTCCGTCTCGTCCACGCGAGCAACTCATCGCGGGTCAGGCGGAGCGACCGGCAGGTGTACGCCGCGGTGAAGACGTTCGAGCGGGTGCCCGGCGCGACCGCGACGGTCCGCGGGCCGCCGAACACGACCGTCACTGCGAGCGTGCGGATGGTGATGACCGCCCGCGACCGCCAGCGACTCGGTCTCACCGCGGGCGGACGGATACAGCCCGTCTCGACGGGCCAGCCACAGACGTTCGTCTACCGCCAGCAGGCGACGACGAACGCCGACGGCGTGGCGACGTTCACCCTGCCGTACTCCACGACCGGCTACGAGCAGTACGGCACCGACGAGGGGTACACGAACGTCAGCGTCCGCGCGGCCGGTCCCTACGAGTTCGCGACCCCGACCCAGCAGGAGAATCTGACCACCTACTACTACAACGCGACGGCCGACGTGACCGAGGGACAGGTCGTCGGGGAGAACGAGTCGGCGACGACCGTCGAGCTGGAGCGGACGGTGCTCGACGAACCGGAAGGGAAGAACAGCACCGACTCCGACTCCGGATCGGAAGCGTCGCTTCCGAGTCCGGACGACGCGGTGCCCGCGACCGACACCCTGACGGGGCCACAGTTCGCCGCTCGGTCGGCGTAGGATGGACGACCGTGCTCGGACGGACGAGGACGGCGGCGCACGCGGGACGCTCCTCGTCTACCTGAAGGGCCTCTGTATGGGTGCGGCCGACGCCGTGCCGGGCGTCTCCGGCGGCACTATCGCGCTCATCGTCGGCGTCTACGAGCGACTCATCGCCGCGCTCACCGCGCTCGACCCGCGCGCGCTCCGCCATCTCCGGCGACTCCACACCCACGACGGACGGCGGACGCTCGTGCGTGCGCTCGTCGCGATGGACGTGCCGTTTCTCGCCGTGCTCGGACTCGGCGTCGTCACGGCCGTCGCCGCGATGTCGGGCGTGATGCACACCGCCGTGACCGAATTCCCCGCCGTCACGTACGCGTTCTTCTTCGGCCTCATCGCGGCCAGTGCCGTCGTCCTGCGCGACGAACTGTGGCTGTCCGACGCACGAGGCGTGGCGGCGGCAGTCGCGGGGTTCGTGTTCGCGTTCTTGTTTTCCGGAGCCGCGCGGACGGGGCTGCTGGACCCCTCGCTTCCGGTGCTGTTCGTCTCGGGGATGGTCGCCATCTCCGCGATGATTCTGCCCGGCGTCTCGGGCTCGTTCATCCTCTTCCTGCTCGGACAGTACGAGTTCCTGACGGGCGCTCCGGGCAGGTTCGTCACGGCGCTGTTCGTGACGCTGCGAGGTGGGTCGGCGGACCTCGCGGCCGCGACGGCAGTCGTGGTCGTCTTCGTGACCGGTGCGATAATCGGCCTGCTCACTATCTCACACGGGGTGAACTACGCGCTCGCCAACTACCGGCGCGGGACGCTGACGTTCCTCGTCGCGCTCATCGTCGGGGCGTTGCGCGCGCCGGTAATAGAAGTGACCGGCGCCGTGAGCGCGTGGACGCCGACCGTCGCTGGAACCGTGGTCACCGCGGCGAGCGTCGGCGCGGCGCTCGTGCTCGTGCTCGACTACACCACCGGCGACCTCGACTACTGAGGGCGGCGGAATTTAGTGACCCGCCGCACCACCCTGCGTATGGTACTCCGCTCGTTCGACGGGGTCGAACCGGACGTGCACGAGTCGGCACACGTGGACGAGACGGCGGTCGTCATCGGCGACGTGACCCTCGAAGCCGACGCGTCCGTATGGCCGAACGCCGTCCTCCGCGGTGACCGGGGCAGGATACGCCTCGGCGAGGGCGCGAACGTACAGGACGGCGCGGTGTGTCACGAGGGAGCCGATATCGCCAGCGGCGCGACCGTCGGGCACAACGCCATCGTCCACGCCGCGACGGTCGGTGAGCGCGCGCTCGTCGTCGAGGACACCGACGTACCGGCGCGGACGCTGGTGGCCGGCGTCCCGGCCGAAGCGAAATCCACGTACGAGGAGTCGCCGTGGGCCGACGCCGGCGAGGAGTACGAGCGCCTGTCGACCCTTCACGCCGAGACGAGCGAGCGGTGCGACTGACCGGGGCATGGGTAGTGTTTGGATAAGAGCAATTCAGTCGGATGAGCCAGCAACAGGGTGGAGAAAGCCCCCGGGCGCTACGGTCGCGTGACTCGCTGCGCGCCTCACCCTCCCGTTGGTCGGGCTACGGTGCTTGCATCGCCGGGCTTCCCGTAGCGACCGGCCCCTTTCAGTCCCATTTCACCGCGGTTTCTCGGCTGAGCGACGACCCCCGTATCTGAACACTACCCTGCGACTGATCGTGATTAGTTGGGCGATTGCTGGCGAAAGAACCGCTCGGGGTGGGACTGGAAGGGGCTGTGCGCTCGACGACGATGGGCTCGCTGCGGTCCTCGTCGGTCGCGTCGCTCCCTCCTGTGGTCCTTGCGTCGCCCATCGTCGTCGAGCGTGCAGGGGCTTCCAAAACTGTCGCCACTCCGTTCACCGTAACTCTAAAAGTTCGCTAAACATCGACGCTGGCTCCACTACGAACGCGGCAGCCTCACTCGTTCTTTTGTAGCCGTTTGGTGGTCTCCACGAGCGGGTGGTGAGCGTAGTCGACCTCCTCGATGTCGGTGACGCCTTCCAGATCCTGTTTGTCCGCCGTCTCGGCCATCCCCAACTCGACCCGTTCGGCGAGAACGATGACGTACGCGCCCATCCCCTCGATGTCGAGCCGATGGGCCGCCTTCACGCGGTGGTGGCCGTCGGCCAACAGCAGTTCGCCGCCGTTGTCGATGACGACCAACGGCTCCGCGAGGCCGTTCTCCAACTCGTAGCTCCGTCCCTCCAGCTCGTCGGTGTAGACGCGGTTCTGTGTCGGCGTGAGGTCCGACAGGGCGACGGTGCGGCGCTCCTCGGCGGTGTCGACGCCGTGGATGCTCGTCAGCGTCTCCATCAGCTTTCGGACCTTGCTCGGGGTGGCACGCTCTATCTGTGACCGCACCACGTCGGCGTTCGAGATGATGCCCACGAGCTTGCCGGGGTCGTCGACGACGGGGAGTCGCTGGATGCCCGACCGGAGGATGACCCGCGCGGCCTCGGTGATCTTCATCTCCGGGTGCGCGACGATGATGTCGTCGGTCATTATCGTGAAAATGGGTGCCCCGTCGTCGGCGAGCAGCAGGTCACGCGCGGTGACGAACCCCTCGACGCGACGGCCGCTCGTGACCGGAAAGCCGGAGTGTGGCTCGTCGCTCTCGTCGATCCGACGCGCCACGTCCGCGACGGTGTCGCCGGGGTCGACCGTCGCCACGTCGCGGGTCATGTAGTCGCGGACACGCGGCTTCTCGTCGAGCGTCCCCTGTGCCATGTCACGAACTGTGGCTCGCCGACCAAAAGGCTCCCCGGTCGTCAGTCGCCGTCGCCCGTCTCCCGGCGCAGCGCCTCCGCCAGTCCGATGTAGGTGTCTTCCTCGTAGACGGGGGCGGCCGGGCGGTCCGAGCCGACGCCCAGCGTCTCGTAGAAGCGGTCGGTGAGCGCCTCGCGGACCGCTGCGTCCGGCGACTCCTCGTTCTCCTCGACGAGTGCACCGATTGGAATCTGTGCGCCGGCCATGTCGGCGTGGCCGCCGGCCGAGCCGATCTGGTCGAACGCCTCGCGCAGCGCCTCGCCGAGATCGAGCGCCGACCCGCGGGCACGCGCGGAGGCGAACACCGTGCCGTCCATGCGGCCGAGCACGAGCGTCGTCGACACGTCCTCCATCCCGAGCAGCTGGTCGGCGGCCTGCGCGAGCGCGTCCCGGTCGCGGATCTCGCTCACGTACGTCGTCAGGACGCCCTCGCGCACGTCGCGCTCGGCGGTGGCGCGGGCGAGTATTTCGAACGTCTCGACATCCACGCTTGGGGATTCGATCCGCTCCAGCGTCGCCATGTCGGCGTGTTTCACGAGATGTGCCGCCGCCTCGAAATCGTCCGTGACCACTTCCCGCGAGAAGTCGTCCGTGTCGACCGCGATGCCGAAGAGGAGGGCGGTGGCGAGCTCCGGCGTCGGCTCTGTGCCCAGTTTGCGGAGATATTCGGTGAGTAGCGTCGAGGTGGCACCCACGTCCGACCGGAGGTCGACGAACCGCGCCTCGACGGGCGCTCTGGGCGGGTGGTGGTCGATGACGATGTCCACGTCGGTGTCGGGCGGGAGTTGGTCGTTGACGCCCGGTCTGGAGTGGTCGACGAGCGCGATAGAGCCGAACTCGGAGAGATCCGGGTCGCCAGCGCGCGCGTCGAGTTCGATGTCCAGCAGATTCACCAGCGCGCGGTTCTCGCGGTGGTTGATGTCGCCGAAGTAGCAGGCCGTCGCCGGCGTGCCCGCTCGCTCGGCGATCTGTTTCAGCGCCATGGCGCTCGCGATGGCGTCCGGGTCCGGATTGTCGTGCGCGAAGATGGCGAGCGGCGGCTCCGCGTTCCGGAGGACGCGCTTCAGCCGCCGTATCCGGAGGCCCGAGTCGCCGGCCCGCTCCATCAGGAACGACCGCACCGCCTCCCGGGGGTCGGCGACGGTGTCGGCGACGGCTTCGAGCGCGGTCACGTCGGCCTCGGTCGGCGCTCGCCCGGCGAAAGCGAAGAGATGCGCGTCGGGAAACGCCTCGCGCGCGAGGTCCGCGACGGCCCGATTCCGGGTCGGGTCGTCGCTGCCGACGACGACAGTCGCCGGCTCGAAGTCGATGTCGGCGAGCGCGTCGGGGTCGGCCGGGTCGTCCCGGGTCGCCGAGACGCCCTCCGCACGCAGCGTCTCGACCCGGTGTTCGTCCGCCGTGACGACGTGGACGGAGCCCCCGTCGACCGCGAGATGACGACCCACGGAGCCACACCCCAACACGAGCCGAGATGGCATACCCGGCGGTCTGCCCGCGACGCGCTAAAACCCACCGTTCAGTCTCGGCCGCGCGTGCGCGCCAACAGTCGGGCCTTTCGGGGTCGCTGTCTCGGCTACGTGGCGAGTGCGGGCGGCTAATCGGCGTTCGCAGCTCGCGTCTCCTCGCGGACGCGCTCGACGGCCTCGTCGGCGTCCGCGCCCGGTCGGCGTCTCCCAGCCGGTGCGGTAGTCGTCGGTGAGACCCATGTCCTCGGGGATGTCCTCCTGCGTGTGGTAGCCGTCGGCGACGAACAGCGGCACGACCACCACGTCGTCGCTCTCGAAGAAGTCGGTCACGTCGTCCACCTCCGGATCCTCGTCCATGTAGAGGTTCTGCACCTCGTCGAAGCGGTCCCGCTCGCGGATGCGCTCCGTGTGATACCGGATGGCCTTCGCGGAGTTCTCGTTGCGCTTGGTGCCGTGCCCGACGACGGCCAACCCGAAGCCGTCGCCAACGTCCGAGTCGCCGGTGACGGACTCGGCCCGCCGGACGATCACGTCCGTCATCGCGTCGTGGGTGCCGACCGGTCCGCAGTAGTGGACGGTCTTGTCGAGGTCGGCCGGCGTCAGGGTGGTGTAGTCGGCGCTGGTGCCGTCCGAGTCCCACTGCTCGACCTCGAAGTCGAGGCGGAGTTCGCGGGGGATCACCTGCTCAGTGAAGTACCCCTCCGAGATGAACAGTGGGACGACGTAGGCCTCCTCGCTGTCGACGGTGCGGAGCACCTCCCTGAAGTGTGGCTCCTCGGGCGACGATGACGAGTGCTGGCATACTCGCACAAGGAGTGGCGCGCGCTTAGGGGCTTCGCAACCCGGTATGCTTTCGGTCCCGTTCGGCCAACAGCGAGTATGAGTCTCGCGAGCGACACCCGGGATGCCGTCCGTCGGAGGCCCTTCCTCCACGCCGCACTGGCCGCGGGCATCGTCAACTACACCGCCGCCGCCCGCTATCTCGACGTTGGCGACGAGGAACCGGTCGCCGCGGCGCTCCGCCGGTACGCCGAGGACCTTCCGGACCCCGACCACGCGACCGACGCGCGGGTTGACATGCAGAGCGGCGTCGGCCGCGTCGACCCGAGCGACGCGCTGGTGACCGTCGGCGACGCCGCGTTCGGCCCGGATCAGGGGGATCTCACCGCCATCATCGCGACGGGCGAGGTGGGACCGTCGGCCCTCGGGCGCGTGCTGGCACGCCTCGACATCGAAGGTATCGCGGTCGAGGCGACGGCGGGCGCGGAGGGGTATCTCGTCTGTCTCGTCGACCGGACAGCGGGCGTCGACGCGCTCCGCTACGTCGAGGAGACGCTGGGAGCGTAAGCCCCCGGCGACGGCGCGCAGGGGTACACCTCCGGTTCGGCCCCGACGCGCTCGTGGTACGCCGCGGCGAGCGTATCGGCGACCTGCGCCGGGTCGCCCGCGACCAGATGGACGGTACAGCCGCCGAAGCCCGCGCCGGTCAGCCGAGAGCCGAGCACGCCATCCGTCGCCCGACCGGCCGCCGCCGCGGCGTCCAGTTCCCGACACGAGACCGCGTAGTCGTCACGCAGGCTGCGGTGAGATGCGTCCATCAACTCGCCGGCGCGGGCCGGATTCCCGCAGTCGAGCGCGCGTCTCGCCGCTTGCACGCGGTTGTTCTCCGTGACGACGTGGCGACACCGGGCGTGGACCCGCTCGGGGAGGTCGCCGGCGACGCGCTCGAAGGCCTCGATTGACACGTCACGGAGCGCGTCGACCGAGTGGTCAAGCCGCGCGGCGAGCAGTTCGACGCCCCGTTCGCAGGTCGCCACGCGGTCGGCGTACGCGGAGTCCGCGAGGTCGTGGCGGACGCCGGTGTCGAGCACGACCACGCCGCAGTCGCCCAGCGGTGCGGGACGCGTCTCCAGCGTCCGGCAGTCGAGTTCCAGCGCGCCGGCGGCCGGCGCACACGCCGCGGCGTAGCCGTCGAGCACGCCGCAGGGCACGCCGACGAACTCGTTTTCGGCGCGGGTGCAACACCGGGCGGCCGTCGGCCCGTCCAACCCGAGGTCGCCGAGTCGGTCGAGCGCGCGACAGGTCGCCATCTCCAAGGCGGCCGACGAGGAGAGCCCGGCCCCCACCGGTACGTCCGACGCGACCGCAAGGTCTGCCCCGCCGACGGCGTGTCCGGCGTCGCGTAGCGCCCACCGGACGCCGGCGAGGTAGTCCGTCCAGTCGCCACGCGGGTCGCCGTCAGCGGTCGCGGTCTCGCCGACGGTCGCGGAGTGGACGCGGAGTTTGTTGTCGGAGCGCGGGCGCGCGGCGACCGCGTTCCGGCGGTCGACGCCCATCGGGAGCACGTAGCCGGCGTTGTAATCCGTGTGGCCGCCGCCGAGGTTCACGCGACTGGGCGCGCTCGCGGTCGTCGTGGGGTCGGCATCGAAGCACCGCTGGAAGGCTTCCGCGGCGCGGTCGGCAACCGTCATCGCCTCGGACCAGCGGTGCCGCCGGCAAGACGCTTCGGATCAGTCCGACGCTTACTAATCGCTGCCTCGGCAACCTTCCGTCATGACGCTGCGCGTGCTGAACACGCTTTCGGGCGAGACGGAGCCGTTCGAGCCACAGGACCCCGACGACGTGCTGCTCTACTACTGTGGACTCACGGTTTCGGATTTCGCCCATCTCGGGCACGCGCGGACGTGGGTACACGTCGACACCATACACCGGTGGCTGGCGCATCTCGGCTACGGCGTTCGCCACGTCGAGAACATCACCGACGTGAACGAGAAGATCGTCGCCCGGGTGGGCGAGGACGAACTCGGCGACTCCGAGCGCGAGGTGGCCGCTGGCTTCATCGACCAACTGCTCGCGGACATGCGCGCGCTCAATCTGAAGCGCGCCGAGGTGTACCCCCGCGTGACGGAGCACGTCCCCGAGATCATCGACCTCGTGGGGACGCTCGTCGAACAGGGTCACGCCTACGAGTCGAACGGGTCGGTCTACTTCGACGTGACGAGCTTCGACGACTACGGCAAGCTCTCCAACCAGCGACTCGACGAACTGGAGGCGCAGGGGCCCGACGCGGAGCGCGCCGAGAAGCGCAATCCGGCCGACTTCGCGCTGTGGAAGGCGGACGGCGTCGACCAAAGTTCGCTCGCGGAGCACCGCCACGACGACCGCGAGTACGCCGTCGACGCACCGACCGGCGAGACGTGGGACTCCCCGTGGGGCGAGGGCCGCCCCGGCTGGCACATCGAGTG
>PXSB01000076.1:0-7465 GCA_003023185.1 Halobacteriales archaeon QS_9_67_17
CCCCCGCCGTCCGTATCTTCTCGCCGCCGACCGCGAGATGGCCGACGAAGACACCGTCGCCCGGCACCTTCAGTCCAGTCTTCACCTCCGCTTCGTCGGCGGCCTGTCGCACGACGGTCTCCGGCTTGGGGACGCGGTCGGGCATTCGCCGCCGGAGGTCGTCGCCCTCGGAGTAGAGGACGGCCAGCGGCTCCAGCGTCGCCATGAACTTGTAATCCGCCTCGTCGATGCCCTCCGACCGCATTGCCCGCCGCGCGTGGATCTCGGTCGCGTCGTCCGACCGGAACTCCTGTGCGTACTCCAGTGCCGTCACCTTGCAGAACAGCGCCTCGCCGTCGGGGTAGTCGGCGACGGCGTACGCGCCCACCCGGACCAGCGACCGGTTCCCCACCGTGACGTACGCGCGGAGCCGTGTGTCCTCCTCTGTCTCGCCCACGGAGAGGCCATCGGCCGCCGAGAGCGTCCCCAGTCCCCGGTCGCTTCCTGCTGGCGTAGTCTCGACTGATTCGAACTCGTCGTCCGTCGCGTCTGTCGCGGCTATTGGGTCCGCAACGTCTGTGGCGTCCGGAGAGCCGTCGGCCACACCTCGGTCGCTGTCCGTCTCCGTCGACTCGAATTCCTCGAAGTCCCCGAGGTCGGTCATAGCCTGCTGTGGGCACTCGGCCGGTAAAAAGGCATGCTCCGTGCGGTGAAAGTGGTGCGGGGGCGATTCAAGTGGATGAGTCGACAATATGATGTGGAAAGCCCCCACGTGCTCGCGTGGCGAAAGTGGTGCGGAAGCGATGCCTCAACAACCTCCGATCCGATGGCAGTTGCCAGCCGTCGGATGTCTGCCCGCGAGGATACGCCATCTCGCCTCCAGCGAGCATTTACGCCCAGATACCCTACGTTCGTTCATGCTACTCATCCGGGGGCACGCCGGCGGGACAGCCCTGACGGGGACGCTCTACGAGCGGGGCGAAGAGCCGCCGTCGTTCAAGGGTGCGCCGGACGAGGGCGCGCCGTACGTCTGGGTCTGTGACGCCTTCTACGAGGTGGAATCGGGCGGCCAACTCCAGACCATCGGCGACCGCGAGATACGGGTCGCGTTCGAGTCGCCGATGCCTCGCGGCTTCGAGACGCGCGAGCGAGCCGTCGAGGCTGCGAAGGAACATCTTCGCACGCAGTTCGCTCGCGTCGGCGTCCCGGAGTCCGAGGTCACGGTCGAGACGAGCAAGCGGGAACCGGGCGTCGAGCGCCGCGCCTAATCGACGAACGCGCCCCAGCGGTCGTCGTCGTAGTCCGTGTCTATCTCCGAGTCGAACGCCGCCTCCAGCGCCTCGCGAAGCGCCGCCGTCTCGCGGCTGCCGATACGGGCGAGCGAGTCGGCCTTGCCGACCGCCTCCGGCGGCCCGCGCTCGGCCGCGATGCCCTTCAGCAGTTGCCGGGTCAACGCCCGGCGCGTGTCGGGGTCGTCGGTGAAGTACCGCGGGGCCTCGATTCGATAGATGGTGTCCGTCCGAGGGTCGTACACCATCGCGAACGTTACCTCGTACTCGTCGTGGTCGAGTTGGCGGTCGATTCCCGACAGGGTGGTCGGCGAGGCGAGCGTGCCGTCGGTCGCCCCCCGAGAGACGAACCAGTTCGTGTACGTCAGTTCGTCCGTCTCGCGCACCCACGTCCCCTCGTTGAAGTGGCCGCGCTCCAGCAGCTGTGAGAAGAACGCGGCGTCGTTGAGCCACGGCGAGTTGCCCTGCTTCTCGCGGACGGTGCGGGTGACGAGTCGACTGGCCGGGTTCTTGACGAAGCCGACCAGCGGCACGTCGCGCTCGACGAAGCTCTCCACGAGCTCGACGTACGACTGGATGACGCCCTGTGGCGTCTCGCTTTCCGCGAGCAGTTCCGCGAGTTCGGGATCGCGTCGCTCCCACGTGAGCAGTCCCTTGGGATATATCGGCCCGTCCATGACGAGCAGGTCCTCGACGACGGCGGCGTTGTCCGTCGCGTGGGTCACCTCCGCGAGATACAGGGCGAGTTCGTGGACGACAGCGGTCATCGACCGGTCGGTCGTCGGGACGTGGAGGAGTCGCTGGCGCACGTAGCCCCCGTCGTCCACCTGCCAGTCGCCGTCAAAGCCGACGGTCACGTCGCTGGAGTGGACCGCCACCACGTTCGTCCGCCGACGGTGGAGTTCCAAGTTGGAGGGGACGCGGCTCATCGCCGCCTGCGCCACGTCCACGACCAGCCCGTTTTTGAACGTCGTGGGGTTGATAGTCCCGGAATCGAGTCCGTGACGGGTCTCGAACCGGTCGGCTTCGAGAGCTATCTCCGTCGCGTCGACGCGGTAGCGCCTCTGCTCGTCCAGCGGTTCGATCACCCGGTCGCCGCCGTCCACGAGCGGGTCGAGCCACTCCGCCCAGACCGTCTCGGCGAACTCCCGGTGTTCCCGCTCGTCGACGGTGCGGGAGACGCCCTTCGCGAGCCGGGAGATGGCCTTGAAGTGAACCGGGTCGAGGGTCACGACAACGAAATCGGCGCGACCGGGCAAAAATGACTCGGGCGCACGGTGAAAGTGGTCATCGGACGCGCATCGAACCCTACTTAGGTCGGCGCGGCGACCCGCCACGTAATGGAGGCCGCCCTCGCTATCCTCGACGGCTGGGGACTGAACGCCGAGTCGGCGACGCGCGACGCCGTCGCCGCGGCCGAGACGCCGACCTTCGACCGACTCCGGCAGACGGGCGCGTTCGGAACGCTCGACACCCACGGGCGGCAGGTCGGACTCCCCGAGGGGCAGATGGGGAACAGCGAGGTCGGTCACCTCAACATCGGTGCGGGGCGCGTCGTGTTGCAGGACTCCACGCGGATCAGCGAGGCGGCCGCCGAGGACGCGCTCGGCGAGAACGACACCATCACCGAGGCCTTCGAGCACGCTCGCGCACACGACGGCCGCGTCCACCTCTTGGGATTGGTCTCCGACGGCGGCGTCCACTCGTATCAGCACCACATTCATGCGCTCGTCGAGGCCGCGGCCGACGCGGGCGTCGAGGCGGTCACGCACGCCTTCACGGACGGCCGCGACACGCCCCCGAAATCCGGCGCGGAGTATCTACGCGACCTCGAAGCCGTTGCCGCGGAACAGGGCACCGGCGACGTGGCAACGGTGACGGGTCGCTACTACGCGATGGACCGCGACCGGAACTGGGAGCGGACGAAGCGCGCGTTCGACGCCATCGTGCATCGCGCGGCCCCCCACGAGGCCGAGACCGCCGTCGCCGCCGTCGAGGCGAGCTATGACCGGGGCGACACCGACGAGTTCGTCGAACCGACGCTCGTGGCCGACAGGCCCTCGCTCAACGACGGCGACGCGGCCGTGTTCTGTAACTTCCGGGCGGACCGCGCGCGCCAACTCACCCGCATGCTCGCCGGCATCCGCCCGGACGACTGGGCGTCGGCGGGCATCACGGTCGATCCGCCGGAAACGCGCGTCGTGACGATGACCGAGTACGACGCGACGTTCGATCTGTGCGTGGCGTTTCCGCCGAACCAGCCCGAAGACACGCTCGGCGAGACGCTCGCGGACGCCGGCCGCACGCAACTCCGGATGGCCGAATCCGAGAAGTACCCCCACGTCACCTACTTCCTCGACGGCGGACGCGAGGTGACGTTCGACGGCGAACGGCGCGCCATCGTCGACTCGCCGGACGTGCCGACGTACGACCGGCAGCCGGAGATGAGCGCGCCCGAGGTGACCGACACGGCCATCGAGCGGACCCGAGGCGACGACCCTGACGTGCTCGTTCTGAACTACGCGAACCCGGACATGGTGGGTCACACCGGCGACTTCAAGGCGGCCGTCGCGGCCGTCGAAGCGGTCGACGCCGAACTACGCCGGCTTGCGGACGCGGTGCGGGCGGCCGGCGGCCACCTGCTCGTCACCGCCGACCACGGCAACGCCGACGATATGGGGACGGCAGAAAATCCCCACACCGCGCACACGACGAATCCGGTTCCGTTCGTCTACGTCGCGCCCGACGGTAGCGACGGCGGCCGACAGGTTCGCGACGGCGGTGCGCTCTGTGACATCGCGCCGACGCTCCTCGAACTCGTGGACGTGCCCGTACCCGACGCGATGACCGGCGACTCGCTCCTTTAGCCCTCGCAGTCGTTCTGCCGGAAGTTTTCCAGACAGTCGAAGGAGACGCCACAGCGTTCACACTCCCACTCCGTCGTGACCTGATGACCGCCGATCTCCCGTGGCCAGTCGCCCGTGCTCATGGACGCAGATCCGGCCGCGACGACGAGAGCGTTTCGGCTACACTCGGAACGACACGTCCAACTGCTCGGCGGAGTGGGTGAGCGACCCCATCGAGATCACGTCGACGCCCGTGGCGGCGTACGCCGGCACGTCGTCGATGCCGATGCCGCCCGACGCCTCCGCGAGCGTCTCGTCGTCCAGTAGGTCGACCGCACGGGCCGTCTCGTCGGGCGACATGTTGTCGAGCAGGACGATGTCCGCGCCCGCGTCGGCGGCGCGGGGGGCGTCGGCCGGCGTCTCGACCTCACACTCTAGTTTCGTCGCGAACGAGGTGCGGTCGCGGAACCGCGCTATCGCGGCTTCGAGGCCGAGTTCCGCGACGTGGTTCTCCTTCACCATCACCATGTGCGACAGGTCGAGCCGGTGAGTGTCGCCGCCGCCGGCGACGACGGCTCGCTTCTCGATGCCGCGAAGGCCGGGGGTCGTCTTCCGGGTTGCGGCGATTGCCACGCTGTCGCTCTCGCGGCGCGCGGCGTCCACGGCCGCGCGTGTCGCGGTCGCGACGCCCGAGGCGTGGCCGACGAGGTTCGCCGCGACCCGCTCGCCTCGGAGTACGTCGCGCGCGGTTCCCTCGACCCTGAGTAGTCGGTCGCCCGCCTCGACGCGTGTACCTACCTCTGCCGCGTCTGCGAGTTCCACGCCGAGATACTCGAACACCGCGCGTGCGGCGTCGAGACCGGCGGCGACGCCCGGTTCCGTGGCGACGAGCCGGCCAGTCGTCTCGCCGGGCACGTCGTTCGTCACGTCGTGGTGGCCGAGGTCCTCGCGGAGCCACCGCTCGACCTGCGACTGCTCAATCGGCACTGGCCTCGGACGCGTCGACGATGTGGTGACAGCCGCGCGATTCGCCGTTCTCTGTCGCCGCGCGCACGACCAGCAGTGACGTGACGGTCGCGTTGCGCAGTTCGTACAGCTCCCGGGCGGTCCGGGTGCGGACGTACGAGTCGACTTCGCCCTTCAGTCGGCGAAGCCGCGCGGCGGCGCGCGACAGTCCCTCAGGATCGCGCTTGATGCCGACGTGATCGCGCATCGTCCGGCGGAGGCGGCGGAACTTCTCCGCCGCGAACTGCGCCGGCAGGTCGGGGTCGCTGTCCCGGAGTTCGGGCGGCTCGACCGCCTCCGGATCGTATCCGGCGGCGGCCCGCCCGGCGCGGCGACCGAAGACGAGCCCTTCCAGCAGCGATGTGGACGCGAGCCGGTTCGCGCCGTGGACGCCCGTCCGGGCACACTCACCGGCGGCGAACAGCCGGTCGAGACTCGCGCGTCCGTCCCGGTCCACGTCGATACCGCCACAGAGGAAGTGTTCGGCCGGCCCGACCGGGATCCCCGCATCGAGGTCCACGCCGCGCTCGCGGCACCGCTCGGCGAGGCCGGGGAACTCGGCCTCGAAGTCGAACGGCGACACGTCGAGGCGCACGTCACCCGTCCGCTCGCGTTCGGCGCGGACGGCTCGCGCCACCACGTCGCGGGGGGCGAGTTCGGCGTCCGAGTGGTACTCCGGCATGAACCGCTCGCCCTCGGCGTTGCGGAGGAGCGCGCCCTCGCCGCGGAGCGCCTCGCTGAGGAGAAATGTGCCGTGCTCCGCGCCTTCGGTCGCCGTCTCGTCTCCGCCGGCGTACGCAGTCGGGTGGAACTGGACGTACTCCATGTCGGCCACGTCCGCGCCCGCGAGCGCGGCCATCGCGATGCCGTCGCCGGTTGCGCCCGCGGGATTCGTCGTGTGCTCATACGCCGCGCCGATACCGCCCGTCGCGAGCACGGTCGCGCCCGCGAAGCAGGGCGTCACGTCGCCGTCGCGTTCGAGCAGCGCGCCGTGGACGCGGCCCTCGTGGGTGATCAGGTCCAGTGCCGCCGTGTCCTCGCGCACGTCGACGGTCGTCTCCTCGGCGAGATACGCGGTGAATCGCGGGAGGATGGCGGCCCCGGTCTCGGCGTCCACGTGGAGGATTCGCGGCTCGTCGTGGGCGGCCTCGCGGCCGTAGTCGAAGCCGTCCTCGCCGTCGAACGGCACGTCGAGCGTCTCGACGAGCACGTCCCGGACGGCGTCGTCGGCCTCGGTGACGAGCGTGTCGACAGCGGCAGGGTCACAGGCCCCCGCGCCGGCCGCGAGGATGTCGTCGCGGAACCGCTCCGGGTCGCCCCGCGAGATGGCGATACCGCCCTGCGCCCAGTAGGAGGCGGCGTCCTCCGGTTGGGTCGCCTTCGTCGCGAGCGTCACGTCTGCGCCTGCGCGGTCGGCTGCGAGCGCCGCCGCACAGCCGGCGATTCCGGAGCCGATGATGAGTGTGTCCGTTCTCATATTTCGAGCATGCGTTCGAGCGCGACCTCGGCGAGTTCACGCTCGCGGGGTGCGACTTCGATGCGGTTCCGTTCGCGACCCTCGACCAGCTCCTCCAGTATCCACGTCAGATAGTTCGGGTCGATCTGTCGCATCGCGTTACAGTCCATGCAGGCGTCGCCACACAGCGGCACCACCTCCACGTCATCGTGCCAGCGGTCGAGGTGGCGCGCGAGGTGGATCTCCGTGCCGATGGCCCACGTCTCGCCGGGGTCCGCCTCGGCGACGGTGTCACAGATGGTCGACGTGGAGCCGGCCACGTCCGCCGCCTCGACGACTTCGCGGCGACATTCGGGGTGGACGACGACGCTCGCGTCCGGACGGCGCTCGCGGAGGTCGCGCACGTGCTCGGCGGTGAACCGCTCGTGCACCTGACAGTAGCCGTCCCAGAGGATGACGTCCGCCTCGGCGGCCGTCGCGGCGTCGGTGCTCTCGGCGTCCCACGGGTCCCACTCGGCGACCGAATCCTCCAGCCCGAGGTCGTGTGCGCTGTTGTAGCCGAGATGCTTGTCCGGGAGGAACAGCACGGTGTCGCCCCGCTCGAAGGCCCACTCGAAGGCGTCGGCCGCGTTCGAGGAGGTGCAGACCAGCCCGCCCTGCTCGGCACAGAACGCCTTCAGGTCGGCGTAGCTGTTCATGTAGGTCACCGGCACGATGTCGGCCTCGGGGGCCGCGGCGGTGAGTTCGGCCCACGCGGAATCGACCTGCAGGGCCTCGGCCATGCCGGCCATCGGACAGGACGCCTCCATCGACGGCAGCAGGACGGACTGGTCGTCGTCCGTGATGATGTCCGCCGACTCGGCCATGAACGTCACCCCGCAGAACACCAC
>PXSB01000076.1:7535-14024 GCA_003023185.1 Halobacteriales archaeon QS_9_67_17
AGCTGTTCGAGGCTGTCGTACTTGAAGAGACTCAGGTCCGTATCGAGCTCGACTGTTTCCATTCGTGCCACGGTTTGATACCTCGGAGTGCTCGTTTCTAACAGCGCCAGCTCTGAAAAGATTTCTTCTACAAGAAGTCGTTGCAGACGCGTTGCTACTTCGAAAGAGAAAACGGGAGAACAACAGCCCTCGTGTCAGCCGTCCCGGTACACGACCGCTCCATCGACGATGGTGTGCGTCACGTCGATGTCACCAATCTGGTCGCCGTCCACGGCCCACGGCGAGTCGGCGAGCACGACGAGATCGCCCCGCTTGCCCGGTTCGACGGTGCCCGCTTCCGTCTCTGCGCCAGCGGCGTAGGCCCCGCCGAGGGTGTAAGCGCGCAGCGCCTCGGTGACGGAGAGTCGCTGGCGCGCCTCGGGCGCGGTGACGGCCTGCTGGACGCCAAAGAGTGGGTCGAGCGGCATGCAGTCGGAGCCGAAGGCGAGCGGCACCCCCGCGTCGAGCAGGTCGCGGAACGGCATCACCTCGCGGCGGCGCTCCCCGAGCCGCGATTCGTAGAGGCCGCCCTCGCGCGCCCACTTGAGGAAGTTCGGCTGGACGGAGGCGACCGCGCCCACCTCGGCGAACCGCTCGACGAGATCGTCCGGTAGCAGTTCGGCGTGTTCGACGCGGTGGCGGAGACGTTCGGCGTCGTGGTCGGCGAGGACATCGAGCGTCGCGTCGACGGCCGCGTCACCGATGGCGTGGGCGGTGAACTGGAGGTCGGCGTCGGCGGCCCGGTCGACCTCTTCGGCCAACTCCTCGGGGTCGACGACCCACTGACCGGTCTCGTCGCCGTCGGCGTACGGCTCGGTGAGCTTCGCCGTCCGCCCGCCGAGGGAGCCGTCGGTGAACGACTTGATCGCCCCGACCTCGACCATCTCGCTGCCGTGGCCCGACCGGAGCCCCGTCTCCACGACCGCCGCCGCGTGGTCTATCCAGTAGTTGATGCGGACGCGCAGCGTCAACTCCCCGGCGTCGTCGAGGTCACGGTAGACGCGGGGCTTGTGGCTCCCGCGACACATGTCGTGGACGGCGGTGACGCCGAGCGCGTTCGCCCGCTCCTGTGCCGCGCGGACGAGGTCGGCCGTCTCCGCGACACCGGGGTCGAAGGCGTCGAACAGCGGGCCGACGGCCTCCTCCACGACGACGCCCGTCGGTTCGCCGTCCTCGGTGTGGACGTCGCCGTCCGGCATCGCCGCTCGATATCTGTCGAGCGCGACCGAGTTCACCGACGCCGTGTGCATGTCCTCGCGGAAGGCGACGACGGGACGGTCCTCGGTGACCGAGTCGAGATCAGCTCGCGTCAGGTAGCGCGCCTCGTCCCACGTCGACTCGTCGTAGCCGTAGCCCAACACGGGGCCGTCGGTCTCCGCCGCGCGCTCGCGGAGTCGGTCGACGGCGGCCGCAGGCGAGTCGACGCCGCGCAGGTCCGCGTGAACGAGATGGCGACCGACCATCTCCAGATGCGTGTGGGCGTCGACGAACCCCGGGAGGACGACGCCGCCCCCGCAGTCGATGACCTCGGTTTCGACCCCGCGGAGCAGCGATACCTTGAACGCGTCGCCGACGCGGACGATACGACCGTCGCGGACGGCCACGGCCTCGTGTGTCTCGTCCGGGCGAGCGAGCGTGTGGACCGTCGCGTTCGTGAGCAGGAGGTCCGCCGGTTCCGTCATGTCCGGCCGGTAGCCCCCACGGGGGGTAAGCGTTCGGGACCGACGGGAAAACGGTATGCCGGGGGCGGACCGACCCCGAGGTATGAGCGACACAACCAACCCGGCGGCGCTGGCAGAGCGCGTCCGCGATGGCGACCTTCGACTCCACGAACTGGAAGCACACGCGGACGCGGACACCGCGGCGGCCGCCCGCCGCCGACTGCTGGCGACGGAGACGGGCGTCGACCTCGACACGGTCGGCGCGTACGACTTCGACGCGGAGCAGGCCGCGGACGCGAACGTCGAGAACATGATCGGCGGCGCACAGGTGCCGATGGGCGTCGTCGGCCCCATCGAGTTGAACGCCGACGGGGGCGGCGCGGCGTCGGGCGAGACGTATCTACCGCTCGCGACGACAGAGGGAGCGCTCGTCGCCTCGGTCAACCGCGGCTGTGCGGCGATGCGGGCCGACGGCGGGGCGACCGCGCGCGTCCTGGAGAACGCGATGACGCGCGCTCCGGTGTTCCGGGTCGACGACGTGGGCGAGGCCGCGACCGTAGCTTCGTGGGTCCGCGAGAACCTCGACCAGCTCGCGGACGCCGCGGAGGCGACGACCAGCCACGGCGAACTCCAGGAGGCGACGCCATACGTCGTCGGTGACAGCGTGTTCGTCCGGTTCGCCTACGACACGAAGGACGCGATGGGGATGAACATGGCTACCATCGCGACCGGCGAGGTCGCGGATCTTATCGAACGGGAGACGCCCGCGGAACTGATCGCGCTGTCCGGGAATTTATGTTCCGACAAGAAACCCGCTGCCGTCAACGCCGTCGAGGGGCGGGGACGCACGGTGAGCGCGGACGCGACCCTCTCGCGGGAGACGGTCGCGGACGTGCTGAAGACGACGCCAGAAGCCATCACCGAGGCGAACACACGCAAGAACCTCGTCGGGAGCGCGAAGGCGGGCGCGCTCGGCTTCAACGCCCACGCGGCCAACACCGTCGCCGCGGCGTTCCTCGCCACGGGACAGGACATCGCGCAGGTGGTCGAGGGCGCTAACGCCATCACGACCGTTGACGTGCGCGACGGCGGCGAGACGCTGTACGCGAGTCTCACTGTCGCCTCGCTCGAAGTCGGGACCGTCGGCGGCGGGACCAAGCTCCCGACGCAGGCTGAGTCGCTGGACGTGGTCGGCGTCCGAGGAGGTGGCGATCCGGCAGGCGCGAACGCCGACGCGCTCGCGGAGATCATCACGACCGCGGCGCTCGGCGGCGAACTCTCCCTGCTCGGCGCGCTCGCCTCCTCGAATCTGGCGAGCGCCCACGAGGAACTGGGTCGGTAGCTTCTGGATTGTCTTCCCGCGATAGCCGCCGAAACGACTGTCCGGGCCTGAGCCGTCGGACCCGGAAACCCGGAAGCCAGCGGCTCACGGTTAGGTGCGAGCCGCCGATTCGTCCGGTATGGTTGACACCGATACCACGCCGGCGACGTGCACGACGCTCGACCGCGCCAAGCGCGTCCTCCGCGTCCTGAAACTCGCGCTCGGCAGCGTCGCGACGGCGCTCACCATCGCGAAACTGCTCGGACTACTCTAACAGAAATCGAAGCTACTCACATATCGGAGAGCACCGCGTGCGTCCTCCCTGTCGCTGCGTTCGATTTCTGTTATAAATTCCGCGTCTCCGAGACGAGGAACAGCACGCCTCCGAGCACGACCGCGAGGCCGAGCCACAGCAGCGCGAGGCTCCCGAAGCCGGCGGCGAAGAAGAGACTGCCGAAGCCGACGGCTCCGATGCCGTGTGCGATGCCGCGAAGCCGGTAGCCGCGCCGGAGATACACCGGCGTTCCGACCGCGAAGCCGAGCGACAGGACGCCCGCCGAGGCGACGAACGTCGGCACGCGTCTCCCGAACAGCGTGAGGACGCGCACCGACGGCTGGAGGAACAGCAGGACGCCCGCGATAGCGACCAGCGAGCCGACGACGATAGAGACAGGGTCGAGGTCGTCCACCGACGGCCATCCCGGACTGCCGTCGGCGCTGGGGTCGTCCCACGCCGGGTCCGGCTCCCAGTCGTCGTCGCTCACAGCAGTCGGTACCGGCCGTCGGTTTCGGTGACGGCTCCCGCCCGTCGGAGTTTACTCAGCGTGCGCTCGACGTAGGCCTGCTCGACGCCGTGTTCGGCGGCGAACGCGACGACCTCCTCCTCGGTCGGCCGGTCGAGTTCCCGCACGGCCGTCTCGACCGCCTCGCGCTTGGACAGCGACCGACCGTCGCCGTCGGCGCGGTCACCTGCCGCCTCGACCGCTTTGGCGTTGATACCGGCCGCGGTCAGGAACTCGGCCTCGTCCGGCCCGGCCTCCATCGCGCGCTCGCTCATCGTCGCGAAATCCGCGAGGTCGCCGTCGTGGCCCGCTCGCCGCTGCTGCATGACCGAGCGGACGTTCTTGGCGGCGTCGGCGCTCTCCGTCTCCGCGAACTTCTTGAGCTTCTCGAACTGCCGGCGCTTCCCACACCGCGGACACGAGGTGGTGTCGGGCCGGCCCTCCACGACCCACAGCGCCTCGCAGTCCGAGCAGCCGACGACCGCGAACATACCGACTCGTCGGGCGGACGCCTCTTCATTGGCTCGGTCCGATAAAACGACGTACCGGCGGCGCGAACCGCAGGTGTGCAGTATCACGTCGACGGCGAACTGGTCGCCCGCGAGGACGCGACGGTCCACGTGGAGGACCGCGGCTTCCGCTACGGCGACGCCGCCTTCGAGACCTGTCGCGCCTACGGCGGCGAGGTGTTCGCGTGGGACCGCCATCTGCGACGGCTGGAGAACACCTGCGAGACGCTCGGGATGCCCGAGGCGGTGCCCGCGGACCTCGCGCTCCGGGTTGCGGAGACGCTCGACGCCAACGACCTCGCGGACGCGTACGTCCGTGTCTCGGTCACTCGGGGCGTCCAGCCGGGGAAACTCACCCCGCGCGAGGAGGTCGACCCGACGGTCGTGGTGCAGGTCAAGCCGCTCCCGCGTGGCGGCACGGACGGCGAACCGGTCTGGGACGGCCACGCGACGGTCCAGACGGTCAAGACCCGGCGCGTCCCGTCGGCCGCGGTGCCGGCGGACGCGAAGACGCACAACTATCTGAACGGCATCATGGCGCGACTCGAACTCCGCCGCGTCGCGAACGAGGGGTATCAGCCCGACGAGGCGCTGCTGCGAGACGTGGACGGAAACTTGCAGGAGGGAACGACGAGCAACGTTTTCTTCGTCGACGACGGAACGCTCCACACGCCCACGACGGGCGAACTCCTGCCGGGGATCACGCGCGAACTCGTCCTCGAACTCGCCGCCGACGAGTCGTTCCCCGTCGAGACGGGCCGGTACGACGTGGACGACCTCCGCGACGCCGACGAGGCGTTCCTCACGAACACGACGTGGGAACTCCGCCCCATCGAGACGGTCGACGGCTTGCAGGTCGGCACCGGCCCGGTCACCGCGCTCCTCCAGCGACTCTACCGCAAGCGCGTCGAAGCGCGGTGTTACTGAGTCGGTCTGGTCGTGAACGGTCTACGCGTGGTGTATGAGGACCGCACGGCCGGGTACGCCCGCTGCTACTCGAAGGCGGCCAGCACGTCCGCGCCGTCCGTGCCGGCACCGTTCGGACCGGCCACCCCAGAAAGCGTCGCGCGCTCGGGATGTGGCATCAGCACGGCGACGCTCTCCTGCTCGCCGAGGACGCCCGCGACGTTGTCCTTCGACCCGTTCGGGTTCGCCGCGTCCGTGACGTTCCCGTCGGCATCACAGTAGCGGAAGAGTACCCGATCCTCGCTGCGGAGCGTCGCCAGCGTATCGTCGGCTATCTCGAACCGCCCCTCGCCGTGTGCGATGGGCAGCGAGATGACATCGCCCTCCTTGAACGCTTGGGTAAAGGGCGTCTCGGCGTTCTCGACGCGCAGGTGGACGTGTTCACACTGGAATCGCGCCGACCGGTTCGTCGTGAACGCGCCGGGCGTCAGTCCGGACTCGGAGCCGATCTGCGCGCCGTTACAGATGCCCAACACCGGTACGCCCGACTCGGCGGCCTCGCGCACCTCGGCCATCACCGGCGAGCGCGCGGCCATCGCTCCCGCGCGGAGGTAATCGCCGTACGAGAACCCGCCGGGGACCACGACGCCCTCAACGTCGTCGGGGAGGCCGTCCTCGTGCCAGACGATTTCGGCGTCCACGTCGAGATGGTCCAGTGCCGCGCGTGCGTCACGGTCGCAGTTCGACCCGCCGAAGCGGAGTATCGCGACGGTCATCGGTCGGCGGCCGCGACGGTGACCTCGTAGTCGTGAATCGTCGGGTTCGCGAGCAGGCGCTCGGCCATCTCGTCGGCCCGGTCGGCCGCCGCGTCGGGAGTGTCGGCGTCCAGATCGATCTCGAAGCGGTCGGCGCTTCGCAGTCCATCGAGTTCGAAGCCGAGTCGCTCCAGTGCCTGCTGTGTCGTCTCGGCCTCCGGGTCCAACACCCCGTTTTTCAGTCGCACGGTCACCGTCGCGGTGTAGGCGGTCATCACCCGCGGCTGCGCATCCGTGAATCAAAACGCTTGTGGGTTGCGCCCGGTATGCACGAACGTGCCATTTTCCGTGGAGATCTGCGAGCGAACGCACGTGCCCTGTCTCGCAATCGCTCCTGTTCAGCCATCAGTGTGAATCGCATACCGATACTCCCGAAATCGCGGGTCGCGCAGGAATATTGTCCAGACAGGGGGGTCGTCGCTTGACTTCGCAACCGCGGCGGATGGGACTGAAAGG
>PXSB01000076.1:14054-35755 GCA_003023185.1 Halobacteriales archaeon QS_9_67_17
TGGCGGCTTCGCCGCCACGCTGCGCGCGACCGTAGCGACCGGGGGCTTTCTACACTGTGTTGCCCTCCCCGCCTCCGAAGTCACCCTTAACCGAACACTACCCCTGCCCAACTATTCGCCGACGAGTTGCTCGTACTGCGCGCCGGTCTGTTTCAGCGTCTCCGTGGAGTAGAGCCGCTCGTGTTCGACAGGAAGATACTCTTCCGACAGTTCGTCGACGACGGCGTCGACGGCCTCGGGCTGGCGGCCGTGGACCATCGTGAACAGGTTGTACGACCAGTCGTGTTCGGGGCGGCGAGGCCGGTGATAACAGAGCGTGACGTAGGGGAGCGAGCCGACGGCCGCCCCCCAGTCGTCGAGTCGGTCGTCGGGCACGTCCCAGACGACCATACAGTTCGAATCGAAGCCGGTGACGACGTGGTTAACGACACAGCCAACGCGCTTGATACACCCGTCGGCGAGCAGTCGCTCGACCGCCGCGAGCACGGAATCCCGGTCAGCGTCGACCGCCTCGGCAATGTCGGCGTACGGCGTCAGGGAGAGCGGGAAGCCGTCGCCGATCTCGACGAGGAGGCGGCGGTCGAGCGCCGAGAGGTCGGCCGTGGCGTCCTCCGCGATGCGGGTCGCCGACACCTCGGTCTCCGCGAGCGACTCCCGCGCGAACCGGTCGTCATTGACGACGGGGAACTCCAGATCGATGTAGTAGTCGGTCAGCATCGGGAGATTCAACACCGCACAGCCGGTCTGCTCCTCGATTTCCGCGAGGATGCGGTCGCGGCTGTCGCGTGACCCGGCGGTGACGACGAACCACATGTTCCACGCGTGGTCGCGCCGGTAGTTGTGGTTCACCTGTCGGTAGTCGTTGATCACGTCTGCGACCTCCTCGAAGCGGTCCTCGGGGGCGCGCACGGCCGCGAGCGTCGATGACCCGATGACCGGCGGGTTGAGGACGGCACCGAACCGACGGTAGATACCCTGAGAGCGGAGCCGACGAACGCGGTCGAGCGCGTCCGTTTCCTCGATCCCGAGGTCGTCGGCGACCATCCGAAACGGCCGCGCCTCGACCGGGAAGCCGCTCTGGTACTCGTCGATGAGACGGGCGTCGGTGTCGTCTACCCCCGCACGCCAGTCTACCTGCCGGCTCATTACTCACCCATTAGAGTGACCGGTATACCCGGCTTTCGATCCCGGATGTGGTCGGACGTGTTGGACTACGTCGCTCCAACTCAGGCCGCGGCCTCGACGGCCTCGACGAGTTCCTCGTAGTCCGGTTCGTTCGTCGGGTCGTCGGTCGTCCACGTGTACGTCACCTCACCGCCGTCGTCGATGACGAAGACGGCGCGGTTTGCGACGCCGAACAGACCGAGGTCGCCGATGTCGATCTCCAGTCCGTAGGCGTCGATGGCGTCGCCGTCCATGTCGCTCACCAGATCGAAGGAGAGGTCGTGCTCGTCGCGGAAGGCGTTCAGCGAGAACGCGGAGTCGGCGCTGAGACCGAGCACCGTCGCGCCCGCGTCCTCGAATACGTCGCCGTTAGCTACTGTCGCGTCGAACGTCGGTGCCGTATCACCAGTAGATACCATACGGACCACAGAACGCTCTCACTCATAAGGGTGCGACTTTCGTTCGAGCTTGCCGTCTGGCGTCAGGAGAGGTCGAGACCGAGGACGGCCAGTTCGACGCCCCTCACGACGAACGGCTCGTGGAGCGGCGTCCAGCCGGTCGCGTCGTAGAAGCCGCGGGCACACTCGTCGTGTCGCTTCGCCGTGAGCACCGCGGTGCGCCGGTCCGTCCCGTCAAGGATGGTCTCGATCAGTCGCGTTCCCAACCCACGACGGCGTGTACCGGGCGCGACGGCCAGTTCGACAATCTCGAAGGCGTCGGCGAGCCACCAACTGGACACCGGCTCGGACAACGCGTCCCGGAGCAGTCGGTGGTACTGGCCGCCGGGCTTCGAATCACAGCCGTAGGCGAAGCCGATCACGTCACCGTCGTCGACGACGACGCGTCCACGGTAGCTGTCGTCGCGGCCGTGACGCCGGAATCTGGGCGCTGCACTCGCCGGCTGTTCGTCGTGGATCTGCTCGTAGAGATCCAGCGCCGCGTGGAAGTGGGCGGTGTCCGGCCGGAGCGGCAACAGATCCATACTCGCTAGTGCGCCGTTTAGACACATGAAATCGGGGGTCTCTGACAGATCGTGTTTAGTTACGCGATGGCTGGCGAGGGAACCGCTCGGGGTGGGACTGGAAGGGGCTGTGCGTGCGCGGCGGCGTAGCCGCCGCGACCATTCGAGGCCGGCTCCGCCGGCCTCGCACTCGACGACGACGGGCGACGCAAGGACCGCACCGCGAGCACTGCGAGCGGGCGGACCGCAGCGAGCCCATCAAGTCGAGCGCGCAGGGGCTTCCAAAACCGTCGCCGCTCCGGTCAACGCAACTCCACGGCGTCACTGAACAGCACCGTCTAATACACCGGGCGCGGGAAGCCGAGGAGTTTTCTCCGCCCCGCCCGAGATATGGGTATGGCACACACGACGGAACGGTACGGCGACTGGCCGCTCACGCGGCTGATGACGGATGTCGTCGGCTCCGGTCACAAGTCGGCCGACGACATGACGCGCGAACAGGCCCGTGAGGCGTTCCGCCGGATCCTCGACGGCGAACCGGACGACACGACGCTCGGCGCGTTCTGGCTCGCCAACCGCTGGAAGCGGAACACCCCCGAGGAGTTGGGTGCGTACGTGGACACGATGGCCGAGGACACCGAGACGGCCGCACCCGACTGCGACCCGGTGGACTGTGGCGCGAACTACGACGGGAAGGGCCGGACGGCGATCCTCGGGGTCGCCGCCGGCCTCGTCGCCGCGGCGGCGGGTACGCCCGTCGTCACCCACTCCGGCGACCGCGTCCCGACACAGAGACAGGACGCCTACAAACATATGCTCGATGAACTGGGCGTGCGGACAGAACTCTCGCCCGCGGAGTCGGCCGACATGACTGACGAGGTCGGATTCGGCTTCTACTACCAGCCGAACTTCGCGCCGACGGTCGACGCGCTCGACGAGCGGCGCGGGATGATGGGCGTCCGCACGTTCGTCAACACGGTGGAGACGCTCGCGAACCCGGCGAACGCCTCGACGCATCTCGGCTCCTTCTACCATCTGCCGTACGCGGTCCGCATCATCGAGACGCTCCAGCAGGCCGAGACGGCCGATGTCGACCGCGTGCTCATGTTCCAGGGGATGGAGGGGTACGACGACGTGCGGCCCGGGTCGACGACCGTCGCCGAGTGGAGCCACGGGTCCGGCCGGACGGACGAGTCCGGTCGGGACGAGTCGGGCGACGACGTGGACGACTTCACCGTCGAGACGGCCGACTACGGGATGGACTTCGACGAGGACGCGCTCGGCGTCACCGACGTGGCCGCCGACTCCGCGCGCATCACGGAGGAGGTCGTGACCGGCGAGCGCGAGGACGCCTTCGCGGACGCGGTCGCGCTGAACGCCGCGCTCCGCATCTACGCTGGCGAGGACGCCGAGAGTATCGACGCAGGTCTCAACGCGGCCCGCGAGGCAATCAACTCGGGAGCGGCCGCCGACGCGCTCGCGGCACTCCGAGCGTTCTAGTCGTTCGGCAGGCCCAAGACCCCACCCGTCGAATCGGCACGCATGGGTGAACTCGGGCGGCGAGCAGTCCACGCGTCCGGCGCGCTCGCCCCGCTGTCACACGTCGCCGGCATACTGACGTGGCCGCAGGTCCGCTACGCGTGGACCGCGATAGCCGTCCTCACCCTCGTGATGGAGGCGCTCCGCCTGTACGGCGGCTTGGAACTCGCGCTGTACGACCGGCTCACCCGCGAGTACGAACAGGAGAGCGTCGCGGGCTACGCCTTGTACATGATCTCGGGGACGCCGGTGCTGTGGCTCACGTCGCCGACCGTCGGGGTGCCCGCTATCCTCATGCTGGCGCTCGGCGACCCGGTGTCCGGCCTGCTCTCCTCGGATGAGCTCCGGTCGGTGAAGCGACCGCGCGTCCTCGTCGGCATGTTCGCCGTCTGTTTCGCGCTCGCGATTCCGTTCGTTCCGCCGCTGGCCGCGGTTGCGGGCGCGCTCGGGGCCACCGTCGCCGACGGTATCAAGCCAATCGTTCGGGGGTACGTCGTCGACGACAATCTCACGATCCCGCCGCTCGCGGCCGCCGGTCTCGCCCTCGCGCTCGCCGCGTGAACGGCACGCTTTTCCGCCGGTCGGCCGACCATTCGACATGGAGAACCGCGAACGCGCGAACCCCGACAACCCGACGGCGACGATTCACACGACCCACGGCGACGTGACGGTCGAACTGTTCACCGAGCGTGCCCCCCGGACGGCCGGGAACTTCATCGGCCTCGCGAAGTCCGACCCCGCGGCCGACGCCGACCCGGCACCCGACACCAACACGTGGGCGGACCCGGAGAGCGGCGAAGTCCGCGGCGACTCGTTGTACGCCGGCGTGCCGTTCCACCGCGTCATCGACGGATTTGTCATTCAGGGTGGCGACCCGACTGGCACCGGTCGCGGCGGCCCCGGCTACCAGTTCGACGACGAGATCCACGAGGACCTCACGCACGACGGTCCCGGCATCCTGAGCATGGCGAACTCCGGGCCGAACACGAACGGCTCGCAGTTCTTCGTCACGCTCGATTCCCAGCCCCACCTCGACGGCGACCACCCCGTCTTCGGACAGGTCATCGACGGGATGGCTGTCGTCGAGGAGATCGCCTCGCTGCCGACCGACCGACAGGACCAGCCGCGCGAGGAAGCCGGTATCGACGCGGTCACGGTCGAGGAGTAGCCGCGCCGCGACGACCGACCGCGCCTGCGTGACGGCGCGTCGGTCGGCTCGAAAAGGGTTATGCGGCCACGCCCGGAACTGCCCGTATGGACCTGCGGGTCATCGGGGTGTTGCTGCTCGTTCCCCTCCTTGACGTGATGTTACTCGGCGTGCTGGCGACGACGTTCCCGCTGACGTGGATCGTCGCGCTCGTCGTGTTGACGGCGCTGGTCGGACTGCTCCTCGTCCGCGCCGAGGGCCGACGCGCGCTCACGCGCATCCAACGGAAGGCCGTCAGCGGCGAGGTTCCGACCGACGGCCTGATCGACGGTAGCCTGCTGCTCGTCGCCGGCGCGCTGTTCCTCACGCCCGGCCTCGTCACGGACGCGCTCGCACTCTTGCTGGCGATTCCGCCGACGCGCTACCCGATTCGCGTACTCGTGAAGAAGTACGTCGTCACGCCGTACGTCGACGCCAAGACGGGGGGCTTCGGCTCCGGTAACGTCTACGTCGGCGGCTTCCCGAACGACGGCGACCCGACGGCCGGGGCCGGTGGTAGCGCTGACGGCTCGACCATCGATATCGACGAGGATGAGTACCGGAACGTGGACGACGACCAGTCCTGACCGAGCGACGCCTGACCCACACTCCCTCCAAACGAAACGGTTAAACGACACACCACGGTACGATTAGATGCGCCTACCTGGGCCAATAGCTCAGCCAGGTATGAGCGCTCGGCTGATAACCGGGAGGTCATCGGTTCAAATCCGATTTGGCCCATCCCGTTTCCGCTCGGCTCCGCCGAACGGAAACTGGGCGCGAACCTCCCCAGCCAATTCATCTCGGACTGTGCTACACTTCCAGTAGTGGTGTCGCTGCGTTGAACCACGATATCCGACGCTTGTGGGCGATATATCACCTCACCGAGTGGCAGGTCAACGTGCGGACAATGGTGGCCGCCGATAGCTGGTCAGATTACTCCAGTATCAATCCGTATCTTGCGGAACCGACTGAAAAAGGAATCAGTGGAGCCATGATTTATGGTTATTTATTCTCGGGAAAGTAATGTGACCTCGTGTTCATCGGATTCAAAATCGACTTATTGATAGATGATATGTGGGAAAATTATGTGTGATTCCTGTACAGAGGATTTTGCACAACGAGTTAGAATTTTCAATAGAGCTGAAGGACACCGCTGGTCGATACGATACACATATATCCGGAATTACTTTGCAGCTAAATGGGTAGGCTGGCTCGGATGGGTTCTTGATATATTTACGGCTGTGATTGGAGCTGTTCTGATATATATACTCACCCGTGATGGGGGACATTCAGTAGTGCTCAGTGGAATAAGTATCACCCCCACCGATTTGGCTGTGGTGATTCTCTTTGGTTCCCTGATAAGCTCATTCTACGGACCGAAGCTCCGTTCAAGAAAATATTACAATGCCGGCCAAGAACATCAGGAATTATACGACGACTTCTGTGATTTCATAGAATTAGAAGTCGCCAATAAGGAGAAGTCTATTAAAGAACTGGAAAAAAGGTTGAAACAACTGAACAAGCGTCGTCACGATCTCAATCAGGCTACTCCGCAATTAGGAGGAATCTGGTACTATAGTATGAAACTCTGGAGTTGGTTTGAATCGAAGGCTGGTAATATATATCGGCTGTTTGCCCCTTGGAAAAAGACTCCCGAAAAACTGTATCAAGCACTGCATCCAAAAAGAAAAGTGAACAATGAGGAGGAGTCAGAAAATCCGGAAGCTCTACTCCGAGCAAAAATGAAAAACAGTAGTTAATGAGTCGGCCGCCGGAATCGTGCTCCACCTAATGTGGCAAACAACTTTCAAAGGTCACTCCGGGAGATTGAGGGTAGTCTGCTGTGCGTGTCCTCCAACTTTGGAGCGTTTTTGTCAAATTTTTTAGGAGGAAGAGTACCACATCTGAGCTTGTAGATACAGTCCTTCTGTTCGCTCAGAAGGTCATGACCGTTCACCCTCCGAAGCAAATAGTAGCCCAGTGCTTCCGCAAGGCAGGGGGGCACCGCGTTCCCTATCCACTTGCGAATTGCGCTTAGCTGTTGTTCAAAATGATACGAGTAAAATAAGTATTGGGAGACCGATACATGTCCCCCGCTCCCGCGTCAAGTGGTCGACCATCCCGTCCAAGCGTTTTACACGGCATCGCACGACAGGCGTCCATGGACCTCAGCGGCGTGCGCGTGCTGGACCTGACGCGGCTGCTCCCCGGGCCGTACGCGACGCAGTTGCTCGCGGACGCGGGCGCAGACGTGGTGAAGGTCGAATCCCTCGACCGGGGCGACTACGCTCGGGAGGCAGACGCCGTCGTCGAAGGGTTCGCGCCGGAAACGGCTGAGCGGCTCGGCGTCGGCCACGAGCGACTCCGCGAACTGAACCCAGAGTTGGTGTACTGTTCGCTGTCCGGCTACGGCGGGACGGGGCCGCGCCGCGACCACCCCGGCCATGACCTCAACTACGTCGCGACGACCGGGCTGTTGGACATGACCAGAGCCGACGACGGGGAGCCGCCGCGGATTCCGGGCGTGCCGGTCGCGGATATGGCCGGTGGACAGACTGCGGCGTTTGCCATCGTCGCCGGACTGCTCTCACGCGAGCTGGGCAACGGCGGCTGTTACGTCGACACCTCGCTGGCGGAGGCCGCGCTGAGCGTCACGCAACCGGTCGCGTCGCTGGCGTTCGACGGCGACCCCCGTCCCGGCGAGACACCGCTCACGGGCGAACTGCCGTGGTACGACGTGTACGAGGCGGGCGACGGCCGGTACGTGACGCTGGCCGCGCTAGAAGAGCCGTTCTGGCGGGCGTTCTGCGAGGCGGCCGACCGGCCGGATCTCGTCGAGGCGCACGGCACCACGGACCCGGACGAGCGCGCGGCGCTCCGCGAGGCGCTGACTGACCTGTTCGCGAAGCGGTCGGCGGTCGAGTGGGAGCGACTGTGCGGCGACACGGGGATGCTCGCGCGGGTCCGGACGCCCGCCGAGGCCGTCGCGGACGAGGGCTTTCGCGACCGCGGCGTCGTCCACGACAGGCGCGTCGGCTTCCCCGGCCGCGTCGACGGCGCGGTGCCCGAAACCGACGAGACAGTCCCGGACCTCGGCGAACACACCGCGTCGGTGCTGTCTGAAGTCGGCTTCGACCCCGACCGTCTCGCGTGACCGCGCGCTCGCAGGCGACAGCTCACCGAGCGATCCGGAGCGGCGGATTCAGGTGGGCCGACCGCGTACTCGGCGTATGGAAACTCTCGACCGGGTCCCCGGGTGGGCGAAGGCGCTGTCGATCCTCGCGGGGGCAGTGGTGCTCGGGGGCGTGAGCGACTTCCTCCTCTCGCAGGCCGGCTACGAGGGTCTCGGTATGCTCGTGTGGGCGGCCGGCTACGGCGGCGGCATCGTCGTGGTGTGGGCCGTCTGGCTCCGCGGGCTGGAGTTCGATCCGGAGTAGCAACGTTCTTTCCGACTGCCGTCGTGTAGCCCGTGTGCAGTCGGACGACCCGACGACCGTCGAGCAACTCGCCGTCCACGCCGACGACGTGGTGACGGCGCTCGAAGCGAACGCGCGCCGCGACGAGGGTGCGGTGTTGCGGGTCACGCCTCCCTTCGCTGGGCGGATGCGTGCCCGTCTCCATCTCGCGGGCCGCGAGGCCGACTACGACGAGCCGCGGCCGATCCACGTCGACCCGGCCGCGCTGGTCACCGACCTGCCGCCGTTTCCGACGCCCGACGACACCGCCGAGGCGGTGCGAGACGACGGCGACTACTCCGTCGACGACCACCACGCAGAACACGCCGACGCGGTCGAGGTGTGGCGGGAGACGGTTCGCGAACGGGTCGCCGAACGCGCGACGATCAAAACGGCCGCCGGTTCGCACGACGTCGCGGTTTCCCTGCTCGGATAACCCGGCGACCGCGCGACACGCGACCGTCCGCCGTCGCCCGCTCGGCCCGGAACTTTTTCACCGACCACGGTCAGAGGTCGATCAAATGGACCTCGACGACGTCTGCGTGCTGCTGCCGACGATGAACGAGGCCGCCACCGTCGGTGAGGTCGCCGAGGGGTTCCGCGAGCAGGGGTTCGAGAACGTGCTCGTGATCGACGGCGGATCGGCGGACGACACGCAGACGAAGGCCCGCGCCGCCGGTGCGCGGGTGGCCGAACAGCGCGGTCGTGGCAAGGGACAGGCGGTCCGGCAGGCCGTCACCGAGGAGATCGACGCGCCGGTCGTGCTGATGGCCGACGCGGACGGCACGTATCGGCCGGACGACGCTGAGGCGCTGCTCGCTCCGATCAAGGATGGCCGTGCCGAACACGTCATCGGCGACCGCTTCGCCGACATGGAAGCGGGCGCGATGTCGCGGCTCAACCGCGTCGGCAATCGGCTGGCGAACGGCGTCTTCCGGGTGGCACACGGCAAGCCGCTCGCCGATATTCTCTCCGGGTATCGGGCGTTCACCCGCGACGAGTTTCTCCGCTACACCCTCACCGCCGACGGCTTCGGCATCGAGACCGAGCTGGCCGTCGAAGCGGTCAAACACGGTACGCCGGTGGCCGTCGTTCCGATCACCTACCGCGCCCGCCCGGACGACTCCGAGACGAACCTCAACCCGGTGACCGACGGCGGCCGCATCTTCCTCGCCCTGTACCGGCTCGCGAAGACGAACAATCCGCTGTTCTACTTCGGGAGCGTCGGCGTCGCGTCGCTCGCGGCCGGTCTCGCACTCGCGGCGTACGTTGCCGCGGAGTGGTTCCTCCGAACGCCGTCGGTCTCACACGAGGCGCTGACCGTCGTTGCCGCGGCGGGGATCATCCTCGGCGTCCAACTCGTCGTCTTCGGCATGCTCTCGGACGCCATCGTGACCGCGAACCGCGAACAGACGCGCCGACTGGAGGAACTCGTCGAACAGGTCGCCGAGACGCGGGAGGGGTCCCCCCATCGTGTGCTGACGGAGGAGTCGGATTCAGGCCCGACTGAGGAACGAGAGCCAGCGACTGCCAGCGCAAACGACGACGAGTGACGTAGCGTTAAAAGGGAAGGAGGCCGCGAAGCTGTGCGACGATGCTGTTGGCCGCGCGCTCGCGGTGGCGCTCGAACACCGGATGGAGCGCGTTCAACAGCTCCTGTTCCGTCTCGAACCGCTCGCGGTCGGTTTCGGCCAGCGCCTCCGAGAGTCGTAGCTCGTTGCCGGCAGCGTCGTACGGGACGCTCGGGTCGTTGAGTCGGTCGGTGAGTTCTCTGCCGGTCGCCGGGAACGACACGCCGTCGACGTACTCGTCCAGCGCGGCGATACCGAACGCGAGCGTCTCCGGTTCGTCGTCAGTGTCGTCGGTCGGGGGCCGAACACCCATCGTTCTCACAACGCGCGGCCCGGTTGAAAAGTCCCCCGACGCGCCCCCGAAACCCACAACACCGCCCGCACCGAGAGGCCGGTGTGACCGAGTACACCACCGTCTCGATTCCGAAGAACCTCGCCGACCGCGTGGACGAGACCATCGAAGGGACGAGCTTCTCGTCCACCTCTGATCTCGTGCGGTTCCTGCTCAGGAGCATCGTCATCAAACACCAACAGGAGGGAGAGCTCACCGAAGCCGAGTTTCAGGAGATAGCCGACCAGCTACGCGATCTGGGCTATCTGAGCTAACCCTCGAAGGCGACTTCCGGCGGTGCGGCGTCGAGCGTCCGTAGGGTCAGGCGAGTGTCGCTCCGGTCGAACGCCGCCAGCGAGTCCCGGTCGTACGGCGGAACGGCGACGAAGACGACTTCGCTGAGGTCGTCCTCGCGCGTGACTGCGAGCGGCCCGGTGGGATGGGAGACGAACCGTCCGGCGGCGCTCGGCGTTCCGAGGTCCATCCCGAAGACGGCGCGCACGGAGTTACCCGCGTCGGGGAGATAGAAGTCGGTGAACACCGGGTCGTCCGGTGCCGGTCCGTCCTCGGGAACCTCAGACAGCTCTCGGGCAGGCCGCGTGGTGACGGCGACACTCACCGAGTTCGGATCGCGGTCCGCCGCAATTTCGAGCAGGGCGTCCACCAGCCCCGCCGTCGCGTACAACACGCCTGTCTGTTGGCGTCGAGACTGTATAACCCGTTCGCCCTGTGTCCCCCGTCTGTCTGTCAAGCCATGACTCACCTTATTTCACCCCCATTTGGCAGTACGTTTATTATCAATGGATGCGTGAGATAGCACTATAATGTCCATTGGGAGCAAGGCGACTGGCGCAATCTCGCAGCATCCGAAGGTTGCAGGCGCTCTACTGACGATCCTACTGTTGCTCTCGCAGGTCGGGATGGCTATCGGGGGGAACTCAGTCGGGTCAGTAGGGCCATAACCAGACAAAGGCCCTATCACGTCAAGCAGTCTCGATAGCTGACCTCGTTTTATTCATCTGCAATTCACGCTACTCAGAGTTCTTCCAGTTCCAACTCGTCGCTCCAGACGAGCCTGTCGCCCGTCATCACCGGTATCGGCTCCAGACTCAGGAACTCCTTCAGCTCCGGCTCCGTCACGCGGAAGCGTGCGCTTTCGCTGCCGATGAGGTAGTATTCGTCGTTGCTCGGGAACTGCGGGTGGATGATACCGCCGGGACTGAGGGTATAGAAACTGTCGTACTCGACCGCGTACTCCCCATCGGCGGTCGGCGAGATTTCGACCAAGTTAGGTACGATGCTTTCCGCCTGCGCGACCTCCATGTTTCCGTCCCCGACGACGATGTACTGGTTCCCGATGACGGACTGTTCGGCGGCGATGCTCAACGCGGCCCGGAGCGGGAAGCCACGGTTCAACAGACGAGTCATCGTCCTGCCGACGTTGATCGCGCCGCTGTTGATCACCTCGTCGAGGGTGACGACCCCCCCGATGGCACCCTTCTCGATGAGCGTCATCCCCTGCTGGTAGGAGGTACAGCCGTTGAGAAAGAACGTGTCGACGTCGACAGTGTCGAGCTCGCGCACGTCGAGTGTCCCGTCGGCACAGCGAACCCCGTCCGCCTCGATGTGGCCGATGTAGTGGAGATAGTCGACGTCCGACCGCAAGACGGTCCGCAGCTCCGTCGTCGTCAGCTCTTCGTGGTAGGTGACCTCGAAGGGGAGTTCGTCGCGGGAACCGTACACCTCGCGGGCCCGCTCGTGTTCCTCGCGCATCTCCGTGTCGTTGCAGACGACGACGATCTCCGCGTCGCCTTCAGACACCTCGCGGTCGAAGCGGTTGCGAAACGCCTGTGGAATTGCCTTCGACGCGCCGAGGGGCGCGCCGGGGCCGACCCACGCCTGCTCGATGGAGTCCGTCTGCTCCGGTTCGATGACGGCCGGGTCGAGCATCTCGCCTTCGAGCGGGCCGTCGTGTGACGACCGCGTGAACTCGTTGATAGCCGCCAACTGCGCGTCGTGCGTGCTCGTCTCCCGGTCGGCGGGTGTCCGCACGACCGCGAGGTCGTCCACGAGGAACGGCACCGTCTCGATGCTCTCC
Source organism: Halobacteriales archaeon QS_9_67_17 (assembly GCA_003023185.1). Taxonomy (GTDB): domain Archaea; phylum Halobacteriota; class Halobacteria; order Halobacteriales; family Haloarculaceae; genus Halosegnis. The sequence continues at coordinate 26,363 of PXSB01000076.1, forward strand.
GGCTCCGGCGTGACGTGGGCGGTGAGCTTCCACCGAGGCACCAACTCCGCGACCGCCTCGTACGGGACTGACAGATACTGTTCGAGCCGTTCGGCCGGCGACGCGTCGTACAGTGCGGCGAAGTCGAAGTCGAGTGTCGATTCGGCGGCGCGAAGCTCGTGTAACGGAGTGTCGTACAGCGACCCGGTTCGGGTCAGACAGTCGAACAGGAACGTCTGTTTCAGGACGCGCTCGACCTCCCGCTCGAAGCCGTACGGACCGTCGAGCGGGAAGCTCCAGCCGGCGTCGGTGACGAGCCGTGGCTCCGAGCCGGGCCGAACGTCCGCGCCGAGATAAAACGCCAGCGGAGCGACGACGAATATCGGTCCCAGCCGCTCGGGCACCTCGATGTGGACGCCGGGATCAGGCGTCTCTAGCCCGTCGGGTATCGAGAGGGAGTCGCCCAACTCCAACTCGGGCGGATGCCCGTGGAGCGTGGGAAACGACCGCTCCGGAGCGGTGGTTTTCAGCGAGGAGGGAAGTGCCGAGACGGCCTCCATCAGGTCGCTCGGGTCGGCGGTCGTCGTTATCGTCGCCGCGGGTCGCTCGTGATACGACCGCGCGCCGACCGTCAGGGGTCGTTCGTCGTCGAGGTCGATTCGCATGCCGTCGGAGTCGACCGCCACCGTGAGCGGGCCGGTGAGGCTGACGTACAGCTTGATCGGACCGGAGACCTCGAGCAGGTACTCGCCGGCCGAGACGGATCGCTCGGAGAAGCTATCGACTTTGTCGATGATCTCACCGGTGTCGTCGCGGAGATACGCGAAGTGCGGATTGCCGATAGTGAAGCCCGCGGTCGTCACGGTCGCTGCCGTATCTACCGGATACAGAACGTCGGTCGGATCGGTCGGGGTCGGCTCAGTGGGGCCGTCGGTTTCGAGCACGAGCTGTCGTTGCTCGATACGATCCTTGACGGCGAGCCCGTGGCCGTCGGCGTCGGCCTCTATGACAACTCTCATCGGTGCGTGCTCGTGTGCGCCCCCGAACGGTCGCCTGTTGGCTGGCAGATAGCAAAAGCCTTGGCCCCCGGATGAACGTGTCCCACCTGGGCCTGCCACGCATCGATTCGAGACGTTCCAGACGGTTACGTACTGCCCTGAATCGCTCTGAATCGAGTATTACGGAAGGAACCCCTTGAGCGCGCCGAGGTACGCCGCCGGCGCGCGGCGACGCGAATTCTCGACCGCGTCACGGACGGCCGCGGCTCCGTCATCCATCACGCCTACGCCGTGGCCGGCGAGAACGCGCTCGACGTCGAACTCACGGAGCCGTGTCGGGGGGGTGAAACGAAGCATCGGATGGACGCCGAGCCGCTCGTCTCCGGCTCGGAAGTATTCGGCCGTCCCGAGCGCCTCGGGAACGAGCAGTGTGCCACTCGCCTCGTTGACGAGCGCGGCCTCCTGCCAGATTGACGAGTTCTGCACCTTCTCGATGGCGTAATTGGTGTCGGCGAGCAGATCGCCGAGTGGTTCGGCGCTGCGGCCGGGGTCCGAGGGGACGCCGTCCATCCACGCCGGCGCGTGCACCGGCACGTCGTGGCGGTCGGCGAAGGTCACGACGTCCCGCTCGTGGCGGTCGAGGAGGATGCAGACACCGGCTACCTCACCCAGATCGGCGTACAGCTCCTCGACTGCGGCATCCACGGGGTCGACGAGCACGACGCCGGCGTCGGTCGCGAGCGCGTGTGCGGCGCGCTGCATTTTCTCCTCGGGGTAGGCGATCCAGCTGACACCGCCGTCCCAGTCGACCGCTCGCGGCTCCGTCTGCCCCGAACCCTTCATGCTCATGCTCGACCGGAGACGCGTCCGACGGTTAAAACGGTCGCACGCCGGCAGATCTTATGCCGGTCGCGCGTGGACCTCCGGTATGGGCGACGAATACGAACACGTCGTGGTCGAGGATCTGCCGGACGCGCCGAACCCGAAACGTCATCACCGCCGACCCCGGCGAGCAGGTGCCGTGGGGCTACCACCACCATCCGGACCACGAGGAACTACTGTACGTGCTCGACGGAGGTCTCCGCGTGGAGACGCCGGAAGGCGAATACAGCGTGAACGCCGGGGAGGCGTTCTTCGTTCCGCCGGGTGCGCCACAGCGTGCCGTCGCCGGCGAGGAGGGGTGTCGGCTGGTCGCGGCCGGCGCGCCGAAGGACACCGACCGTGCGGTGCTCGCCGAGGAGTGTCCCGAGTGTGGCGAACCGACGGACCGCGAGTACAGCGCCGAGGAGGTGGACGAGACGGCGGTGTACGTGCTGTCGTGTACCAACTGCGGGGCGGAGACGAAGCGGCTGACTCCCGGCCCGGATTAGCCCAGTCGGCCGGTGTCGATGTCGATCTCCGGCGGCGTCACGACGAGAAAGCCGCGAAACCGCATCAGCTCGCCGCCCATCTCCTTCACTCGTGGTGCGAAACTGGCCGCGAGGTCGGCCAGCTCCCCGTCGATGTCGAGGACGAGCGTGTTGCCCGCCTCGACGGTCCCGACCCACTCGTCGCCCGGCGTCGTGCCGTCGAGGACGCCCAACACGACGCTGTCACCGTCCGGAAACTCGATTTCGCCCTCTGCGGACTGCAGGTCCAGATCGAAGTCGCTCATACGGGCCGGTGTGTCCCGGCCGGCAAAAATCCACCTCACGCGACACCTGCGGCCCGACCACCCGTCCAGTCATGTCCGCGCATGAGCCGCGCGAGCGATCACTCCGGCACCGAGATCAGGGAAAAATACGCTCATCAGAGAGAGTCCACCACGGTGTGACAGAGAGAAACAATCGTACTGTATTAGGACATGAAGGAGGTGGTCAAACGTTTACGCCATGCGATTTTCGCCACGGAGCGCCCTCGACACGCTCGGCTGGATCGAGCGTCGGCCGACGCAACAAAACAGTTAAGTAGACGGTGCTCTCGCTATCGGTTGCTATGACGCAAGAGGATACGTCGACCGAGTCGGCGGGTCGAGTTCTTCGCGGGGACGTTATCTAACCCCCACGAGTTCGAGGAAGCACGGATTTTCGATACCACGCTGCGCGACGGCGAGCAGTCGCCACGCACCTCCTTTTCCTACGAGGACAAACGCGAGATAGCGGCGACGCTCGACGAGATGGGCACCCACGTCATCGAGGCCGGGTTCCCAGTGAACTCCGAGGCGGAGTTCGAGGCCGTTCGCGACATCGCCGAGAGCACCGACACGACGGTGTGTGGGCTGGCGCGCGTGGTGGACAAAGACATCGAGGCTGCCATCGACAGCGGCGTGGAGCTGGTCCACGTCTTCGTCTCGACGAGCGATGTCCAACTGCAGGACAGCATGCACGCGAGCCGCGAGGAGGCCGTCGAGCGCGCGGTCGCGTCGGTCGAGCGCGTCAAGGAGGCCGGCGTGGAGTGCATGTTCTCCCCGATGGACGCGACCCGGACGGAGGAATCGTTCCTGATCGACGTCGTCAAGGCCGTCTCCGAGGCGAACGTCGACTGGATAAACATCCCCGACACCTGCGGCGTCGGGACGCCGAGCCGCTTTGCCGACATCGTCGATACGGTGACCAGTCACACGGACGCGCGCGTGGACGTTCACACGCACGACGACTTCGGGCTGGCGTCGGCGAACGCGCTGTCCGGCTTCGAGGCCGGCGCATCACAGGCGCAGGTATCGGTGAACGGCATCGGCGAGCGCGCCGGCAACGCGGCCTACGAGGAGGTCGTGATGGCCGTCGAGTCGCTGTACGACACCGACACCGGCATCGACACGACGCGGATCACGGAGCTGTCCGCGCTCGTCGAGGAGCGGTCCGGGATGGACATTCCGGGCAACAAGCCGGTCGTCGGCGACAACGCCTTCTCCCACGAGTCGGGCATCCACGCGGCGGGCGTCATCGAGAACAGCGACACGTTCGAGCCCGGCGTGATGACCCCGGAGATGGTCGGGGCCGAGCGCGAACTCGTGTTGGGGAAACACACCGGCCAACACTCCGTCAACGAGCGGCTGGCGGACGCCGGCTACGCCCCGACAGAAGAGGAGGTACGCGCCGTCACCCGACGCGTGAAGGATTACGGCGCGGAGAAGCGGCGGGTCACGATGGAGACGCTGGAGCGGTTCGCCGAGGAGGTCGGCGTCCAGCGCTCGGGCGAGGAGGTCACCCTTCGATGAGCCGCCGCCGGAGGGGCTCGACCCCACAGCCGCGGGTAACGCGAACGCCGTCCGGCAAGGATTGCGCGCGCGGTGAGGCTTACGTGTGCGCCTCCAGAGTATTCGACAACGATGCGACGACGCGCGACGGCTCGGACCACGGTGACGGCGAGCCGCGCGCCCAGCATTATTGTAGGGGCGTGACCGCCCCCACCTGTCTCTCCTTCCACCACGTTCGAACGCGCACCGCCGCCGACCAGCTTCACCACCGACCGATGTATCACCGACCGACACACCAACGAGGGCGAATCGACCGATGAGTAGCGAACGTGCCGTGGCGCGCGAGGAGCGCGACGGCGAGCAGGACACCGACCCGGACCCGGTGACGACGGGCGCGGAGTCCGTCGTGCGCGCGCTGGAGAACGCCGGCGTCGAGTATCTGTTCGGCGTGCAGGGCGGCGCTATCATGCCCGTCTACGACGCGCTGTTCGACTCCGAGATGACCCACGTGACGATGGCCCACGAGCAGGGCGCGGTCCACGCCGCGGACGCCTACGGTATCGTCACCGGGAAGCCGGGCATCTGCATGGCGACATCCGGGCCGGGGGCGACGAACCTCGTCACTGGCATCGCGGACGCCGACATGGACTCCGACCCGGTCGTCGCGCTCACCGGACAGGTGCCGACGGATTTCGTCGGCAGCGACGCCTTCCAAGAGACGGACACGACGGGGGTCACCCGTCCGATCACGAAGGAGAACTACTTCGCCTCGGACGCCGACAGCGTCGGCGACACCGTCGGCGAGGCGTTCGCGATGGCCGCACGCGGCCGACAGGGTCCGACACTGGTCGACCTGCCGAAGGACGTGACGAACGGCGACACGGACGCCGAGCCGGGACCGGCCGAGACACCGCCCACCTACGAACCGTCCGAGACGGCCGAGGAACGCGCCGTCGAACGGGCGAGCGAGGCGTTTACCGACGCCGAGCAGCCAGTCATCTTGGTCGGCGGTGGCGTCATCAAGAGCGAGGCGAGCGAGGAGCTGCGCGCGTTCGCCATCGAACACGAGGTGCCCGTCGTGACGACGATGCCGGGTATCGGCGCGTTCCCGGAGGACCACCCGCTGTCGCTGGAGTGGGCTGGGATGCACGGCACCGGCTACGCGAACATGGCACTGACGCTGACTGACTGTCTGTTCGCGGTCGGGACGCGCTTCGACGACCGCCTGACGGGTGGCGTCGAGACGTTCGCGCCCGACGCCGAGATCATCCACGCCGACATCGACCCCGCCGAGATATCGAAGAACGTCGAGGCGGAGTACGGACTCGTCGGCGACGCGGCGGCCGTCATCGAGCAGTTCGACGCGGCGCTCGACGAGTCGCCCGAGACCGAGGCGTGGCGAGCGCAGTGTCAGGAGTGGAAACGGGAGTATCCGCTCGATTACCACATCGACGAGGACGAGCCGTTGCGCCCGGAGTTCGTCGTCGAGGCGGTCGACGCCGCGACCGACGACGACACCATCGTGACGACCGGCGTCGGCCAACACCAGATGTGGGCCTCCCAGTACTGGACGTTCACCGAGCCGCGGACGTGGGTCTCCTCGCACGGTTTGGGCGCGATGGGCTACGGCGTGCCGGCGACCATCGGCGCGCGGCTGGCCGCCGACGAGGACCAGTCGGTCGTCTGCTTCGACGGCGACGGCTCGTTCCTGATGACGTGTCAGGAGCTGACCGTCGCCGCCCGCGAGGAGCTTGACATCACCGTCTTCGTGCTCAACAACGAGTACATCGGGATGGTGCGCCAGTGGCAGGACGGCTTCTTCGAGGGCCGTCACATGGCCTCCGACTACAACTGGATGCCAGAGTTCGACGTGCTGGCCGAGGCGTTCGGCGCGAACGGCTACCGTATCGACGAGTACGACGAGGTGGAGGACACTATCGAGGCGGCGCTTGACGACGACGGTCCGAGCGTCGTCGATGTCCACATCGACCCGCAGGCGGACGTGTTCCCGATGGTGCCCTCCGGCGGCGACAACGGCCGCTTCGCCCTGCGAGGTGACCACCTGTGAGTTCAGACGAGGAGCCGCCGAAGCGCGGCCTGAAAGGCCCGGCCCCGGAGGAGCGTGCCCGACCCGAGGGACGGCGCAACAGTCAGGGCATCCGCATCGACCCCGATGTCGAGGCGGAGCAGCCCCCCCGGCGGACGACCATCACCGCGCTGGTCTCGAACCAGCCCGGCGTGCTGTCGGAGGTGTCCGGGCTGTTCAGCCGCCGACAGTTCAACATCGAGTCGCTGACCGTCGGGCCGACGCAGAACCCCGACTGGTCGCGCGTCACCGTCGTGGTCGAGGAGCCGGACCCGAACATCGACCAGATAGAGAAACAGCTCGACAAGCTGGTGCCGGTGATCCACACCCGCGAACTCGACGACGACGCCGTCCGCCGCGAACTGGTGTTGGTGAAGGTGAGCGCCGACGACCCGCAGCGTATCCACGCTATCACGGAGATGTACGACGGGCGAACGCTCGACGCCGGGCCGCAAACCGTGACGGTCGAGCTGACCGGTTCGGAGCGGATCATCGACGACGCGCTGGACGCCTTCCGACAGTTCGACGTGCGCGAGATAGCCCGCACGGGCCACACGGCCCTGGCCCGTGGCGAGACGAAGACGTCAATCGCCCCCGACCGGGTGAAAACGGATGAGTGACTTCGAGAACCCAGTGTACTACGACGACGACGCGGACGTATCGACGCTGAACGACCGGACGGTAGCCGTCATCGGCTACGGCAGTCAGGGCCACGCCCACGCCCAGAACCTCGACGACTCCGGGGTGAGCGTGGTCGTCGGCCTCCACGAGGGCTCCTCGTCGCGAGATGCAGCCCGTGACGACGGGCTGGACGTGACCACCCCCGTCGAGGCCGCCGAGCGGGCGGACATCGTGAGTATCCTCTGCCCGGATACGGTCCAGCCGGCGCTGTACGAGGACATCGAGCCGGCGCTGGACGCGGGTGACACCCTCCAGTTCGCCCACGGCTTCAACGTCCACTACAACCAGATCCAGCCGCGCGAGGGCGTGGACGTGACGATGGTCGCGCCGAAGTCGCCGGGCCACCTCGTCCGCCGCAACTACGAGAACGACGAGGGGACCCCCGGCCTGCTCGCGGTGTATCAGGACGCGACGGGCGAGGCCCACGAGGTCGGGCTGGCGTACGCGAAGGCCATCGGCTGTACCCGCGCGGGCGTCATCGAGACGACGTTTCGCGAGGAGACGGAGACGGACATCTTCGGCGAGCAGGCCGTCCTGTGTGGCGGCGTCACCTCGCTCGTCAAGCAGGGGTACGAGACGCTGGTCGACGCCGGCTACTCCCGCGAGATGGCCTACTTCGAGTGTCTCAACGAACTCAAGCTCATCGTCGACCTGATGTACGAGGGCGGACTGGGCGAGATGTGGGACTCCGTGTCCGACACGGCGGAGTACGGCGGCCTCACCCGGGGTGACGAGGTCGTCGACGAGCACGCCCGCGAGAACATGGAAGCGGTGCTCGAAGGCGTGCAGGACGGTACCTTCGCCCGCGAGTGGATCGCCGAGAATCAGGCGAACCGGCCGAGCTACACCCAACTGCGGCAGGCGGAGAAGAGCCACGACATCGAGGACGTGGGCGCGGACCTCCGCTCGCTGTTCGCGTGGGGGGAGCAGGAGTCCGAGACCGAGCAGGCCGAAGGAGAGGTGCCTGCCGATGACTGACGAGGAGACGCTGGACGACCTGAGCCACACGAACCCCTACACCGGGCGACCGTTCGGCGAGACGCAGTCGTATGCTCGCGGTCAGACGATTGCCGCGGACGGCGGCGAGAGCGACGCCGTGGAGGAGGCGGATGCGACTGAAGACATGAGCGACGTCGACCACACGCCACCCGGTGACGCCCCGAGCGTCAACGAGGTCTACGACAGGTCAGACGGGTCGGAACGATGAGTTCGGGCACGCTGTACGACAAGGTGTGGAATCGCCACAAGGTGACGACGCTCCCGAACGGACAGGACCAGCTGTTCGTCGGCCTCCACCTCATCCACGAGGTGACGAGTCCGCAGGCGTTCGGCATGCTACGCGAGCGCGACATCGACGTGGCGCGACCGGACCTAACCCACGCGACGGTGGACCACATCGTCCCGACGGGCGACCAGTCGCGGCCGCTGGGCGACGACGCGGCCGAGGAGATGCTGTCCGAACTCGAAGCGAACGTCCGCGACGCTGGCATCGAGTTCTCCGATCCGACGACGGGCGATCAGGGCATCGTCCACGTCATCGGGCCGGAGCAGGGACTCACCCAGCCCGGAACCACCATCGTCTGTGGCGACAGCCACACCGCGACACACGGCGCGTTCGGCGCGCTGGCGTTCGGTATCGGCACCTCGCAGATCCGCGACGTGCTCGCCACACAGACCATCGCGATGGAGAAACAGAAGGTGCGGAAGATCGAGGTGACCGGCGAACTCGGGGAGGGCGTCACCGCGAAGGACATCATCCTCACTATCATCCGCAGGCTCGGCACCGACGGCGGCGTCGGCTACGTGTACGAGTACGCCGGCGAGGCCATCGAAAACCTCGACATGGAGGGTCGGATGAGCATCTGCAACATGTCAATCGAGGGCGGCGCGCGTGCGGGCTACGTCAACCCGGACGAGACCACCTACGAGTGGCTCGCCGAGACCGACGAGTTCAGCGGAGAGCCGGAGCGGTTCGAGGAAATGAAACAGTATTGGGAGTCCATCCGGTCCGAGGCGACGGCCGAGTACGACGACGTGGTCACCATCGACGGCTCGGAAATCGAGCCGACCGTGACGTGGGGCACCACGCCCGGACAGGGCATCGGCATCTCGGAGCCGATTCCCGACCCCGAGGAGCTGCCCGAGGACAAGCAGGACACCGCGCGGCGGAGTCAGGACCACATGGAGGTCGCCCCCGGTGAGTCGATGGACGGCTACGACATTGACGTGGCGTTTCTCGGCTCGTGTACGAACGCGCGGCTGCCGGACCTGCGCGCGGCCGCAGAGATAGTTCGGGGCCGACAGGTCGACGAGTCAGTGCGCGCGATGGTCGTCCCCGGTAGTCAGCGCGTGAAGGCCGCCGCCGAGGCCGAAGGGCTGGACGAGGTGTTCATGGAGGCCGGCTTCGACTGGCGGGAGGCCGGCTGTTCGATGTGTCTCGGCATGAACGACGACCAGCTGGAGGGCGACGAGCG
>PXSB01000077.1 GCA_003023185.1 Halobacteriales archaeon QS_9_67_17
CCCCGGAGGAGGGTGCGCCGATGGAATCCGTCGAGCGAATCGAGGCGGTCTCGGGCGGCCTCGCGGGCGACCGCTATGAGCGCGGGACGGGCTACTACACCCCGTTCGATGTCTGCGAGGTGACCTTCGTCGCCGGCGAGGCGCTTGATGCCATCCGCGAGGAGGTCGACATCGATCTGTCCGGCGGTGAACACCGCCGGAACGTCGTCACCCGCGGCGTCGACCTCTCGGAACTACTTGACGCTCGCTTCCGGATCGGCGACGCGACCTTCGAAGGGACGCGCCCCCGTCCGCCGTGTCGGCACGTCGAGGAAACCGCGGGTTTCGACGGCCTGATGGACGCGCTCCGCGACCGCGGCGGGATCTGTGCCGACGTGGTCGACCCCGGCGAGTTCGGCGTCGGCGACGCCGTCGAGTACGTCGAAGACCGGTCGTTCAACGCCGACGGCCTCGCGGCGGCCATCGAGGAGCGCCGCGAATAACGTCAGGTTCTTGTCCGCCTCCGCCAGATTCTGAGACGCGCGCGGGTAGCCAAGCTTGGCCAACGGCGCAGCGCTTAGGACGCTGTCCCGTAGGGGTCCGCCGGTTCAAATCCGGTCCCGCGCATATGGTCTCGAACGCACGTGAGAGACACGTCTGCGTGCGAGCGGCTTTGAATTATCAAGTACGATGGTGCGTCTCCGGCAGATTGTAGAAATGTGCTTGACAATAAGCGCCTAAGAGATAACTACTCATCCAGCCGCTTCACCTGTAGATCTGCCTGCTTTGCCAATATTTCTAATTCTCTTTTTAAACGTGACAAGCGTTTACTCAACTCGTTCCTCTCGCTTTTGTAGAATGCTTTATTATCCTCGGCATACTTTGGTGTGTGGCCATCTATAGCCCGGTCAAGATATACCTCGCGGTCTTCGATACGACGTAGTTCTGTGAAAACTCTACTGATGGCTTCGCTCACTTCTTCATCTGAAAAGAGGTGCGTGTTCTCACGTAAAACTTCTTTCAGCGATTCGATGTTTAGAAGATGGTAGTTTGGGGGAGCCTTCCCATGGATACTAAATTTGGAATCCTCCTTGTCGATGATTTCATAGAAGCGGTTAATCTCCATTTCAAGCTGTCTTACAGCCTGTTGCTGTCTATCAGCTTCTACGAACAGCGATTCAATTTGCTCCCGGTTCATCGGCTGTTTTTGATCGTTGATACGGACGTAGTAGGCAGAATCAGATGTTGTCACAGGCTTTCGGGTAGCTTCGTACACCCGTACTGCTAAGGCAATTCTATCTGTTCCATCGCTTGGCACGCGGAGAGGGCCTGAAACATCTGTCTCCACCAAGGGGGCGGTGTTCTGTATTAACTGAGAGACTGCTTGAGATACTTCATGTTCCAGTGGTTCAAACGGAGCGGGTTCACGATTATCGCTCATCCCAAATACTATAATACCTCCACTTGCGTTGGCGAAAGCCGTGAACTCGCGTTCTACGTTCCGCTTCCACTCCGTTTCTGATTTCTCTGTGTTATTGTCAGGATGCTGAAGATGACGCTTATATTCAAGATACAAGTTCTCCGACTGCCCGGACTCAGCGAGTGATTCAACTGTATCCCAACTCCACTCTGATACATCAGATGGGAAGGGCTGATTATCCATGTGTGGTGTTGAACTGGCGGCTGTAAAAACAACTATCCCGCAGGTATCTTACTACAAGCTATGGGATTCGAAGACTTTGGTGCGCCAAGCACCGACGTACAGGAATGGGTTGAAGAGTTCAAGAGAAAAGAAACCGAGCCACACATCAAAAGTGCTGTTTATGGAATCTACGACAGCGTAACCGGTGAATGTCTTTATATTGGTGAGGCAAAGTGGCTCATCAGTAGATTGAATGATCACTACAACACTCGTACCGGGAGCCAAATCAAGGCGTTCGTAAAGTCTGATGATGAGATTGATATTAATCCAGATAATGTTTGGAAACGAACAGAAGTCAAGTATGTGAGTGGAATTGAAGCCAAGCAAGAAGGACGCAAGCAAGTGGAGTCCACTCTAATTCGAGAGCTCAATCCCCGATACAATACGCGCTAAGCTTTATCGGTGTAATAGATACCACGGTATCCCTACGTCAACGCAGGATCTCTAGCAGTATGTGAAGTCCGACCAATTCTACATCGATTTCGAATCCACGTTGATAAGCGATGACGGGAGCGACAGCCACCACATCAACAATCGAGCCCTCAGTCGCCCCGAAGCTCTTCCAGCGTCTCCCGCACGTTCTCGACGGCACTCGCCTTCTTCGCGGGGTAGGCTTCCACTTTCGCCCGGAGGGTGATACCGTCGCCACGCGCCACTTCGCCCCGGAAGGCGGCTTGTTTGTCGAGCGTCAGGAAGAAGGTACAGTCCTCGTCGACCCGGTGGTCGAGTTCGTCGATCACGACCTCGATACCGTCGAGTTCGGTCAGCGTGGAGAGGACGTGGCGCATCTCGTCGGCCCGTTCCAACCGCGCCGAGAGGACGAGAATGCGGTCGCCGTGGAACCCTTCGCTCTCGGCGCGGTCCAGTTCCACGTCGTCGGGGAGAAACGTGCGGAGCGCGTCGCCGACGCGCTTCTCGCCTTCCGTGGCGTAACAGAACGCCCGGAGGTCGACGTAGTGGAACGGGACCGAGGACACGTTACGCCTCGTCCGCGCCGGTGGCGGTGAGCGCGTCCGCCGCGATGCCGGCTTCCTGTCCGTCCTCGAAGGAGACCACGTAGTTCTCGTCGCCGAACATCGTCTCCGAGACCGTCTCGATGGTGCCGGTCTCGCCGTCGAACCCGACCGAATCAAAAGGCCGTCGTTTCGCGCTACCGCCTGCCGAACGCTTTTGCGCGCGTCGGCCGTGAACGAAGCGTATGCACCGGTATCGCCCGCGAACGACAGCGCCCACGCGTCGCTGATGGATCGGCTCTGGTATCTCACCGAGGAGGCGTGCCAGCGGGCCGAGCAGGCGGCTCACGACCTCGACCAGCGCCACGACGACTACCTCGAGGTCGAGCACGAGCGGCGCGTCTCCCGCGGCCGGTTCCGCACGCTCGCCGAACGGGTGCGGGCGACCGGCGCGCCCTACGGCGCACACACGCTCGCCTACCGTGCCGACGGCGACCTCCTCTTGGTCCGCCACGAGGGCGTCGACATGTGGGTACTTCCGGGCGGCCAGCAGGAGGGCGAGGAGTCGTTTCGCGAGGCCGCCGAGCGGGAGCTCGCGGAGGAGGCCGGCGTGGAGGCCCGATACGACGGCCTCGGCCTGCTGACGCGGGTGCAGGTTCGCCACGCCGACCACGAACTGTGGGGCGTGATGCCGGTGTTCGCTGCCGAGGCGACCGGTGAGCCGTCCGTCGCGGACCCGGACGGCGAAATCAGCGAAGCGCGGTGGTTCTCAGACCTGCCGGCCGACACCCGCGACCGGGCGGACCTGCTCGCGTGGCGCGAGCGCCGCTTCTCAGAGTAGCCGGACACCAACGGCGACGACCGCGAGCAGACCGACGCCGGTTCCTCCGAGCAGTAGCGCGCGGAGCCGCGGCGGTACGTCCAGCAGGAGGTGGCGGATCGGGGCCTCGACCGGATTGGCGTGGTCGAGCTGGACGGTGTACCGGTCCGGATACGCTCGCACCTGCACGTCCTCGCCGCGGTAGAGACCGCGGTACACCGCCTCGGCGTCCTTCCGGAAGGAGAGCAGCGACGACGAGAGTCCCCATCCCCACTCGGTGGGCGACGGCGCGGCGTCGGCGTGCAGCGCGACTGTCCCTGTCCGGAGGCGGTCGACCGTCACCTCGTCAAGCGAGTCGACCTCGATAGTTTCGCCGTTGAACTCGTGTACCATACCGGGCGGAGTCGGCTCGCAGACTAAGCGGTTGCGGCCGTCACCACTCGACGCCGTCGCGGGATTCCGCGTCCCGTCGTCGGAGCGTGGCCCGCGCATTGGCCGCGTCGTAGCCGAACAGGACGCTCTCGGCGTACGCCTCGGCCACCTCCGTCGCGTGTAACAGGTCGTCGATCTCGACGTCGACGGCGTACAACTCGACGGAGACGGGCGTCGTGAGTCGGTCGGCGAAGCCGGAGGCGATGGCCTCCAGCCAGTAGGTCGTGCCGTAGGCGGTGTCGTACAGCGGGACGACGAACTCGTCGACCAGTGATTCGAGGGCCGCGAGGTCGAGGCCGGCCCGCTCGTAGAGGTGGTCGCCGTACGGGTCGGGGTAGAGCGTGAAGTAGGTCCGGCCCGGAATCCGCTCGACGGCCGCCTCGACGAAGGACGTGATAACGGACGCGTTCCTCCGCCCACGTTGCGAAGCGCGCGTTACAGCGGTCACAGTAGCAGTACTCGGGCCGTGGGAAGCCCACGTCGTCGAGTCGCACGTCGGGGTTCGTCTCGGCACACTCCTCGATGATCTCCAGCAGGCCGCGTCGGTACTCGTCGTGCGTGGGACAGACGTTCGCCCAGTCGAAGTAGGTGCGGTCGCGGGTCGCCGGCTGTCCCTCCGGGGTGACGGGCACGAGGTCGTCGTTCTCCGCCGCGGCGGCGTTGTCAGCGAAACAAGAGACCATGCTCACGGCGTCAGCGAGCGGTTCGCTCGACCGCCCGGAGACATCCTTCACCTCGTAGAACGCGCGGTCGAACTCGGGGTACTCTATTTCCTCGGCGTTGCGCGTGACGACCCCGTACATGTTCACAGGTAGCCGACGCGCTGGGGTAAGTGGTTCGAAAGGCCGGACGGTAGTGTTCTGCTAAGAGTGACTTCGGAGACTAATCGACCAACGGGGTGTAGAAAGCCCCCGGGCGCTGCGGTCGCGCGGCTCGCTGCGCTCCTTAGGGGCCTGCGGCCCGCTGCGGTGCTTACATCGCCGTGCTTCCCGCAGCGCCCGGCCCCTTTCAGTCCCACCCACCGCGGTTTGGCGGCCGGGCGACGACCCGCGTATCTGAACATCGCCGGCCGGACGCGGGCAAACGTCAGGTCAGTCGTTGTCGATGAGGGCGGCGATCTCGTCGCGGACGATGGTGTCACAGTAGCCACACCGGACGCCGTCGGACAGCACCTCGAACGACGATTCGACGGGCTCATTCTCCGTCGTGATGCAGTTCGCGTTCGGACACGAGAGGACGCCGACGACCCGTTCGGGCCGCGAGACGCGGAGTTTCTCTGACACCTCGTACTCGCGGACTACTCGCGGACGATGTTGATCGTCGCCCGCGGGGCGATCAGCGAGAGCACGTCCACCTCCTCGGGGCTCAACTCCCGGTCCTCGATCTTCACCACATCCTTGCGGGCGAGACGGTCGGAGGGGACGTTCATGCCGACGCTCACCTGTTCGCCGCCGGAGCCGTCGATGCCGACGATGGCGAGGACGTTCAGCGCCTGTCCGCCGGGGACGTGGTCGATGACGGTGCCGTTCTCGATCTTCGAGACGCGGAGCTGTTTGTCGGTCATAGCATAGAGTCGAGCAGCGCCATCCGGACGGGCACGCCGTTGTGCGCCTGCTCGAAGTAGTGTGCGTGGTCGGTCTCATCGACATCGGAGGCGATCTCGTCGACGCGTGGCAGTGGATGCATGACGGTGAGGTCGTCGCGCGCCGCGTCCAGCGTGTCGGCGTCGATGCGGTACTCGCCCGCGACCTCGCGGTACTCGTTCTCGTCGGGGAACCGCTCGCGCTGGATGCGCGTGACGTACAGCACGTCCAACTCGCCGAGCACGTCGTCGAGGTCGGTGTGTTCCTTCACGACCGCGCCCGACTCGTGGAGGTCGAACCGGACGTTGCGTGGCAGTCGCAGCGACTCGGGGCTGACGAAGTGCATCCGGGCGTCGAAGGTCGTCAGCGCGGCCGCCAGCGAGTGAACGGTTCGACCGTACTTCAGGTCGCCCATCACCCCGACCGTCAGGTCGTCCAGCCCGGCGTTCTCGCGGATGGTGTACAGGTCGAGCAGCGTCTGCGTCGGGTGTTGACCGGCGCCGTCCCCCGCGTTGATGACGGGCACGTCGACGAACTCGGACGCCATCGTCGCGGCCCCTTCGCTGGGGTGGCGCAGCACGATGCCGTCGGTGTAGCCCGCGATGACCCGCACCGTGTCCGCGAGCGACTCGCCCTTCTTCACTGACGACGACTCGACGGTTCCCATGTCGACGCTGCCGCCGCCGAGCCGTTTGATCGCCGTGTCGAAGCTCATCCTCGTTCGCGTGCTCGGCTCGAAGAAGCAGAGTCCCAACAGCGCGTCGGGGTGAGCGTCCGCGAACGCGCTCGGGTCGGCGTCGATCTCGGCGGCGCGGTCTAACACCGCCTCGATGTCCGCCCGCGAGAGCTGGTTGGCCCCGATGAGGTGGTCGTGGCGCATTATCCTATCCGGGTCGCTCTCCCTATTGAATCCCCCGACCCGCCGTTCCGAAGGTTCAAATACCGACGGGCGGCCACCGACGCCGTGCTCGCCGTCACCGGTGGAAAGGGTGGTGTCGGGAAGACGACGACAGCACTCGGGTTGGCCGCCGCGGCCGCCCGTTCCGGTCGGCGGCCGGTCGTCGTGGACGCCGACCGCGACTGTCCGGATCTCGCGACGGTCAGCGGCACCGATGGTGGTGGCCTCGCCCGCCTCGCCGCTGGGGAGCCGCTCGGCGTCGCCGGTACCCTCACGGCGGGCGTCACGGTGCTCGGCGCGCGGTTCGACACCGATCCGGGGGCGCTCTCGTCGGCGCTGGAACGACTGACGGACGTGGAGCGCCCGGTCTTCCTCGACTGTCCGGCGGGCGCGGGGCGACCGGCGGCGACACCCCTCCGTCACGCGACCGAGTCAGTCGTCGTTACCCGTCGCACGGAACGTGCCATCGTCGACGGCCGCAAGGCGGCGGCGATGGCCCGTCGGCTCGACGCAGCGCCCCGTGGCGTGGTCGTATCCCGTGCCGACGCGGCCAGCAACGTCGCCGAAATGTTCGACGTACCGGTGCTCGGATGTGTGCCAGACGTCGAACGCTGTTCCCCATGGAGAGCCGCTGAATCGGCGTACGACGCAGTGTACGCTGCGCTGGTGCGACCGAACTCTTAACACCGACGGGAGCGAACTATGGATGGATGCAGCGGCAACTCCGAACTGGGATCGAGGTTCTCGACCGGAAGATGGAGGGGGGGATCCCAGCCGGAAGTATCGTCGCTCTGGAGGCGACGCCAGCCAGCCAAGCGGAGTTGTTCCTCTACGAACTCACGGCGACTCGCGGGACGCTCTACCTCTCGCTTGACCGGATGGACTCGGCCGTCGCGGAGAGCATCAGAGAGGCAGAGACCCGGACGGGCGACCCGACCGTCCGGTACGTCGGCGGGGACGCGCCGCTCGACAACGCGTCGAAGCTCGTCTCGGCGCTTCCCGAGTCCTCGAATCTGATCGTCGATCCGGCAAACGTACTCGAACGGCAGGAGGCGCCCCGCTACCGCAAGTTCATGAACGACCTCCAGAACCACATCCGCAACACTGGCTCGCTCGCGGTGTTACACTGTCTCG
>PXSB01000078.1 GCA_003023185.1 Halobacteriales archaeon QS_9_67_17
GTTGACCCGGACGACCTGTGGCAGCGGCCGGTCACAGGCGGCCCGGAACGCCCCGTAGTCGTCGAGAAGCGGTTCGTACCGTGCGAGCGGGTCGTCCATACGCGTCCCGTGTCGCCCGCGTGCTTGTGGATTTCGGGTCGACGTGGGCACTGTTCGGATACACACGGGGGAGTCGATACGACCGGTGTGACCGGTATCGCGTGTCCGAACGGTGCATTTCGAGGCGGTGAACATCATTAATCACCGGTAATGCGACCCACTGCGTCCAGCCGCGAAAGGGTGTAATGTCACCCTCTCCTCGGTCGGGGCATGACGCTCGAAGGCGAACCCGCGCCCGACTTCACGCTCGAAAGCACTGCCGGCGGCGAGACGGCGCTCTCCGAGACGCTCTCGGATGGGCCGACGGTCGTCCTCGTCAACCGCGGCTCGTGGTGTAGCTTCTGTGCCGAACACCTGCAGACGTTCAGCGAGGTGAGCTACGACCTGTGGTTCAACGACGGCGTCGACATCCTCCCGGTCGTGACGGACGAGCTCGGCGCGCTGACGGAGATGCGCGACCGGTTCGACCTTGATTTCCAGCTGCTCGCGGACCCGGACGGCGCGGTCGCCGACCGGTACAGCGGCACCGAAGAGACGAGCCGCGGCGTCACCGGTATTGCCGCCACCTACGTCATCGACGAGGAGGGGACGGTTCGGTACGAACAGGTCGCCGACCACCCCGCCGACCGCACGTACGGGAACTGGGTCCGCTACTTCATCCGCAACGACCACGAGGACATCTTCGCGTAGAACGGCCGTGCCGATGGGCCCGACGCGAGGACGAATCCGGGAAGCCGTCGTCTCTACCCCCCGAGTTCGTTGAAGCGCGCCGCCAGATCGATGTCCTTGTCGGTGATGCCGCCGGCGTCGTGTGTCGTCAGTCGCACCTCAACCTCCCGCCACTCGACGGTCATGCTGGGATGGTGAAACGCCTCCTCGGCGAGACCGCCGGCTCCGGCCACGAAGCCGACCCCTTCCAGATACGAGTCGAACTCGAACGTCCGGGCGATTTCGTCGCCGTCGCGGCTCCAGCCGTCGGGCAGTCGATCTGCGATTTCCTCGTCGGTGAGCGTCTCACTCATACGCGGGTGGTCGGCGGGGAGGGGTATAAGCACACCGTCACTCTAGGTACGAAGGGACTCAGTTCAATACTGATGGGGCTGTACGTACAGTTGCCACCACACGGCGTTTCGCCGTTGTGCACCCGTTGCTGGGGGGTGATGGGTGTCGTGGTGGTTTGGGGACGCACCCACGCTTCCCGTCCGGCGGTTTTCTCCGGGCGGGAAGTCGACACGGCTCGGAGCGGCGCCATCATTTCGGCCCCTCTGCCGTGGTCTCTCGTCTCTCACCGACTATCGAGTCGGATGTCTCGCGGCGGCGTGTCGTCGCGCTTCGAGCCTGCGGTTCGTGCCGCGAGGAGCCCACAGCCGACGACGACGGCGAGCGCGACCACCGTGCCGACCGCCACCGTCTGGCTGTAGTTCTGCCGGCCGAGCACGAGGAGGCCTGCGACGAGCGCCGCGGCGACCCCGGTCAGCGTCGTCGCTCGCTGGCCGCGGAGCCAGACGGTCGCCGCGAGCAGTGCCGCGAACGCTCCGAGCAGGAGGGTGTAGTACGTCACCTGCACCGCGGAGCCGAATGCAAACAGGAGACGCGGCGAGACGACGGCCGCCGGCACCGCCAGCGCGCTCCCGGCGAGCGCGGCGTACCGACCGGACGGAGCGGCGTCCGTCGTCTGATAGGCCCACGCCGCTGCGAGCGCGAGTAGCCCGAAGATGGCCGTCGCGGTCGTGAAGTGTGCGACGAGCACGAGCCACTCGTAGGTCGTCACCGTCAGCATGCCGAGCGTCACCTGCACCGGGAGGATTGCGAGTGCGGCCATCACCGCGTAGCGGATACGCCTCGACTGGCCCGTCCGCCACGCCTGCACCACTGTCCCCAACACGACGAGACCCGTGGTGCCGGCCACGAGCCGGTGGAACCACTCGACGAAGCTCAGATAGTTCGCCGGCAGGAGGCCGGCAAGCGCCCCGTCACAGAGCGGCCACCGCTGTGCACAGGTGAGACCCGCGCCCTCTGCGGCCGTGAACACGCCGAGCAGCATCGTCACCGCCGCCAGCGCCACGGTTCCCGACGCGACTCTCCGAAATTCCATACGTGTGTTCGGGGCTGGCCGGACTTAATCGGCCCGCTCCACATCGGTTCGACGGACGACGAACGCCGTTTCGGGTAGGTTTTTGGGGCTCCCGCGTTGGCCTCCTCCATGGGACTTGACGAAGACGCGTTGGCGTACCACGAGTCGACACCGCCGGGCAAGCTCGAGATCTCGACGACGAAGTCCACCAACACCCAGCGGGACCTCTCCTTGGCGTACTCTCCCGGGGTGGCCGCGCCGTGTGAAGCGATTGCCGACGACCCGGACGCCGCGTATCAGTACACAGCGAAAGGCAATATGGTCGGCGTGGTGTCAAACGGGTCGGCCGTGCTCGGCCTCGGCGACATCGGTGCACAGGCGTCGAAGCCAGTGATGGAAGGCAAGGGCGTGCTGTTCAAACGGTTTGCCGACATCGACGTGTTCGACATCGAATTGGAACACACCGACACAGACGCGTTCGTCGAGAGCGTCGCCGCGATGGAACCGACGTTCGGCGGCATCAATCTCGAAGACATCGCGGCCCCTGCGTGTTTCGAGATCGAGGAGCGACTGCGCGAGCGGATGGACATCCCGGTGTTCCACGACGACCAGCACGGAACGGCGATCATCTCCGGGGCGGGGCTGCTCAACGCCTGCGACATCATCGGGAAGGATCTCGCCGATCTGGAGGTGACGTTCTCTGGGGCGGGCGCGTCGGCCATTGCAACCGCGCGGTTCTACGTCTCGCTCGGCGTCCGCAAGGAGAATATCACGATGTGTGACTCCTCGGGGATCATCACCCAAGGGCGGGCCGAGGCGGGCGACGTTAACGAGTTCAAACGCGAGTTCGCCCGCGACGTGCCCGAGGGCGGGCTTGCAGACGCGATGGCCGGTGCTGACGTGTTCGTCGGCCTGTCTGCGCCCGACATCGTCTCACAGGCGATGGTGCAGTCGATGGCCGACGACCCCATCATCTTCGCGATGGCGAACCCGACGCCGGAGATCGGCTACGAGGAGGCGAAGGCGGCGCGTGACGACACCGTCATCATGGGCACCGGGCGCTCCGATTACCCGAATCAGGTGAACAACGTGCTCGGGTTCCCGTTCCTGTTCCGCGGCGCGCTGGATGTGCGCGCCACCGAGATCAACGAGGAGATGAAGGTCGCCGCCGCGGAGGCGCTGGCGGAACTCGCCCGGCAGGACGTACCCGATGCGGTGGTGAAGGCGTACGGCGACGAACCGCTCCAGTACGGCCCGGATTACGTCATCCCGAAGCCGCTCGACCCGCGCGTGCTATTCGAGTTGGCCCCCACGGTCGCACAGGCGGCAATCGACTCCGGCTGTGCGCGGACCGAACTCGACTTATCGAGCTACGAGGAGCAACAAGGCGAAGTCCGACCCTAAGCGGGTCGTCCTCTCGGAGGGCGACGACGAGAAGATGATCCGCGCCGCCTACCAGCTGACGGATCAGGGTATCGCCGAGCCGGTGCTCATCGGTGACCGCGACGGCATCCTGCGGACGGCCGACGAACTTGGACTGGACTTCGATCCCGAGATCGTCGACCCGGAGGCGGGGAACCTCGCCCCGTACGCCGAACGGCTCCACGAACTCCGCAAGCGGAAAGGCACCACCCGCCGCGAGGCAGAGGAGTTAGTCGCCGACGGTAACCACCTCGGCAGCGTCATGGTCGAGATGGGCGACGCCGACGCGATGCTCACCGGTCTGACCCACCACTATCCGCGGGCGCTCCGCGCACCGCTTGGCGTCATCGGCACGGACGAAGAGACGGAGTACGCTGCCGGGGTGTACATGCTGACGTTCAAAGATCGGGTCGTGTTCTGTGCCGACACGACAGTGAATCAGGACCCCGATGCCGAGGTGTTGGAGGAGGTGACGAAGCAGACGGCCCAGTTGGCCCGCCGGTTCAACGTCGAGCCGCGGGCGGCACTGCTCTCCTACTCCGACTTCGGCTCCGTGCAGACCGACGGGACGGTGAAGGTCCAGCAGGCGGCCGATTCCCTCCGCTCGGACTCGGCAGCCGACTTCCCGGTCGACGGTGAGATGCAAGCCGACACGGCGGTCGTGGAGGATCTGTTGCGCGAGGACTACGAGTTCTCAGACCTGGACGCGCCGGCGAACGTGCTGGTGTTCCCGAATCTGGAAGCGGGCAACATCGCGTACAAACTGCTCCAGCGGCTGGGCGGCGCAGAAGCTATCGGCCCGATGCTGGTGGGGATGGACAAGCCGGTGCACGTCCTCCAGCGCGGCGACGAGGTGAAGGACATCGTGAATCTGGCGGGCGTCGCCGTCGTCGACGCGCAGAACGACTGACGGGCGGTTGACCAGCGTGGCGGCGAAGCCGTCCTCAGAAATCGAAGATTTCTGACGGGCTGCACGAGAGCTTTGCTCTCGTGAACGCCACGAGCCGTGCGAACGGGCGCGTCGCGCCCGTGAGCAGACGCAGGGAGACCGCCGGACGAGCGAGCGGGTTCCGGCCGCGAGCCGAGGCGACTGCCGAACGGCCGCCTCGGACGACTGAACGTCGGCTTCACGGCCACGTGACGAAACGTTGAAACGCGACTCCGTTGTATTTCGGGTCGAATATGTCACGCGAACACGGAGTGAACCGCCGTTCGTATCTCTCGGCGCTCGGTGCCGGCGGGGTCGCGGCGCTGGCCGGGTGTAGCGGTATCAGCGGCGGTGGCACCGATACCGACACTGGTACCGACGACGGCAACGACACGATTAGCATCGGCTCTGACATCCCGTACCGGCCGTTCGAGTACGAGAACGAGGACGGTGAACTGCTCGGCTTCGATGTCGACATCGCGGAGGCGGTGTTCGGCGAACAGCTCGGTCTCACGCCGGAGTTCACCGACACGAGCTTCGACACGATCATCTCCTCGCTCAACAACGGCAACTTCCGGGTCATCATGAGCGCGATGACGATCAACGACGAGCGCGACGAGGAGGTCGACTTTTCCGACCCGTACTTTACCGCCTACCAGACCATCGTCGTGTTGGATGACAGCGACATCACCGCGAAGTCGGATCTGAAGGGGCAGACCGTCGGCGTCCAGAAGGGGACGACCGGTGCCGGGGCGGCCGACGAACTGAAAGAGGAGTTCGACGGCGACCTCAGCATCAAGCGGTACGACCAGATTCCCGCGGCGTTCGACGCGCTCATCAACAATCAGGTGGTCGCGGTGGTCAACGATAACACGGTCAACGCGGAGTTCGTCAACCAGCGGGATAACGTCCGGTTTGTCGAAGGCGAGGGGGCGGCCGCCGAAGACGGCGAGAACGCGCCGCCGTATCTCACCCTCACCGTCGAGGAGTACGGCATCGCGTTCCGCGAGGACGACGAGGAGTTCCGCGAGGAGGTCAACGGCGCGCTCGCGAGCATCAAGGAGGACGGCACCTACGACGAGATCTACAACGAGTACTTCTCGGGGTAACGACACTGGGCGTATCGGCGCGGATTTAAGTCCGCAGGTCCGTTTCGCCTCTAAGGATGTCTGAGACGCAGTACGGGCGGGGAGACGAGCCGCCCTCCAGCCCCTTCCTGAACGACCACCGACTGAAGATCATCGGAATCACGGCCTCCGTACTGTTCACGCTGGCCGTGGTGGGATTCCTCGGTGTCATTCTCTACACGCAGGTCAACCCCAGCCGGTTCGTGAACATCATCCATCCGCAGTTCATCGACGCCTTCCTCGTTGTGTTGCGAATCGTCGCCATCAGCAGCGTGCTGTCGGTGATCGGCGGTGTGCTGGTCGGCCTCGGCCGTATCTCCGAGACGCTCCCGACCCGGGGTATCGCCAAGGGGTACATCGAGTTCTTCCGCGGGACGCCGCTCCTGTTCCAGCTCATCGTCATCTACTCGGGCATCCCGGCGTTCTGGCCGCCCGGCCAGTTCCCCATCGCGAACTTCAGCGTTCCGGCGGCGATAATCGGGCTGACGCTGAACCACTCGGCGTACATCGGCGAGGCGATCCGCGGCGGCGTCGAGGCAGTGCCGGACGGCCAGATGGAGGCGGCCCGCTCGCTCGGCATGTCGTACGCACAGGCGATGCGAGAGGTCGTGTTGCCCCAAGCGTGGCGTAATGCACTCGCGGCCATCGGCAACGATCAGGTGATCCTCGTGAAGGACACCTCCTTGCTCTCCGTGCTCGCGGTGCCGGAGATAATCAGCACGGTCCAGAACATCAACAGCGCCACCTTCGACATCTGGACGCCGATCCTCTGGGCGGCGATACTGTATCTCGCGATAACGGTCCCGCTCGGGAAGTTCGTCCGGTATCTGGAGGCGCGGGCCGACCCGACGGGTGGGCCGCGATGAGCACCCGACCGCTCGTCGAGTACGAGAGCGTTGACAAGTACTTCGGCGAGACACACGTGCTGAGAGAGGTCGACCTCGCGGTCGAGGAACAGGAGGTCGTCGTCGTGGTCGGTCCCTCGGGGTCGGGCAAGTCGACCCTGCTTCGCTGTGCCAACCGACTGGAGGAGATTCAGGGCGGCGAGATACGCATCGCCGGCGACCCCATCTCCGGCCCGGACGCGAGCGTCAACCGCCTCCGCCAGCAGGTCGGCATGGTGTTCCAGTCGTTCAACCTGTTTCCGCACATGACGGCGACCGAGAACGTCGCCGTCGGGCCGCGAAAGGTGAAGGGCGTTCCCGAGAGCGAGGCGACGGAGCGCGCCGATGACCTCCTCGACCGGGTCGGACTGGGGGACCAGACGGAGTCGTATCCGGCCGAACTCTCCGGCGGCCAGCAGCAGCGGGTCGCCATCGCACGCGCACTCGCGATGGACCCACACGTAATGTTGTTCGACGAGGTGACGAGCGCGCTCGACCCGGAACTCGTCGGCGAGGTGCTCGGCGTGATGAAGGACCTCGCGACGGAGGGGATGACGATGCTCACCGTCACCCACGAGATGGGGTTCGCCCGTGAGGTAGGCGACCGCATCGTGTTGATGTCGGACGGCGAGGTAATCGAACAGGGGCCGCCGGAGTCGTTCTTCGAAGCGCCGGAGACGGAGCGCGGCGAGCGGTTCCTCGAACGCCTGCTCTGATCACATGAACTCGCCGAGGCCGGACTGCGCCTCGTCGTCTGCGGCCGCTTCTTTCGCGGATTCGTCGCCCGAGGCGTCCGCGGTTGCGCTCTCCTCGTCTGCGTCGTCGACCGGTTCCACGTCGCCGGCCTCGGCCTGTGCCGTCTCGCTCTCTGCGGCCGCCTCCTCGACGCGGTCGAACACGTCGCCGCCGTGCTCTTCGGCCTGCTCGGCGCGGCGTTCCTCCGCGTCGCTGACGATATCCGCGACCTTGTTCGTGGACTCGCCGGAGCCGGTGACGAACGACACCTCTTCGGTGCCGAACTCGTAGCGCGCGGTCATCCGCACGGTCAGGTCGCGGTTCTTGCAGTGGTGGGTCATGACCGCGAGGAACGGGACGACGTCGCGGCGCGCGGTCGCCGTCGAGACGCCCGCCACCTCGGCGATGCGCGTCGCCACCTCGTCGCGGGTCGCGTCCTTGCTCGACCGATACGGTGCGCCGCCGTACCGCGTCCACCCGCCGCGCGTCTCCTCGCGCGCGGCCGCTACGCCGGCCGCGATGTTGTCCGTCGCGTACCGCCAGTACGAGTAGTTCTGCGTGGCGCGCACGCGCCCGAGCCAGCGGTCGGCCCGCGCGAGGTGATCGTACGCCCGCGCCAACTCGTCGGCCTCGAACACCTTCGGTGCCTTGTCCTCTAACCAGAGGAGTAGGTCGTCGGGCGTCTCGTCCACGTCGTAGGTGAGATACAGCGCGTCCTGCGGCTGCTCCTCCTTCAGCACGGCGTCGAGGAACTCGAAGATGCCCTTCGTGCGGTCGCGCTCGCCGCCGGTCACGTCCTCCAGCCCGACCTCCTCCTTCCCGTCGGCGATGGCCTGCAGGTCCTTCACCGCGCCCCGGAGGTCGCCGTCGTTCCGGTCGGCGAGTCGCTTCAGCGCGTCCTCGTCGAACGCAATCGCCTCCTTCCGGCAAAGATCACGCAGCACGGGCACGATAGAGCGAGCGGACACGTCGCGAAACTCGATGGTCTGACAGGCGTTGCGGAGCCCCCGCGACATGTCGTAGAACTCGTTGGCGATGAGCACCATCGGCTGGCTCGCCTCCTTCACGATGCGGGTGACGGCGCGCGCGCCGCCGCGGTCGTAGTTGCCATGGATGTTGTCCGCCTCGTCCATGATGACGAGCCGGCGGCCCGGCTCGCCCTCCGCCGCCTGCGTGAGCGTGCTCGACTTCGCGGCCTCGCCGGCCACCCGGTCGATGATGTCGCCCGTCCGCTGGTCGGAAGCGTTCAGCTCGATGAGGGGCCAGTCCCTGTCACTGGCGAGCGCGTGGGCCGCGCTCGTCTTGCCGACCCCCGGCGAACCGTAGAGTATCACCGCCTCCTGATGATCGTCCCACGTCTTCGCCCACTCCCTCAGTTGGTCGCGGGCCTTGTCGTTGCCCCGGACTTCTGAGAGTGTCGACGGCCGGTACTTCTCCGTCCAATCGGTCATTGTCCGACGGTAGGGGGAGATGCGGTTAGTGGTTTCGGAGGGCTACTCCTCGGTCGCGCTCTGTAGGTCGAGCCGAGACGTGAATCCCTTGTACGCGCTGTCGCTGGAGACGACGGTTGCTCCGTTCGACTCGACGAGGTGGAGTGCGTCGAACGGCGTGAACCCGTGGTCGTCGACGTACGTCGCTGCTGCGATCACGGTGTCCACGTCACCACGGACCTCGACGAGTCGAGCGGCGTTCGCTACGACCCGTTCGGCGTCGCGGTTCTCGCGGTAGGCGACCATCAGGAGTTCGATGAGGATGAACTGTGATGTCCAGAGCTCCTCCTCGTGCTTCCGGTACACCGTTTCGGCGGCCTCACCCAGCCAGTCCTCGTCCTTGATGAGCGCGAGCAGGAAGTCCGTCTCGACGTACATTCAGCGACCGGCCTCGTCCAGCGACGCTTCGCGCGCCTCTCCCCGGAGTTCGGTAGCTGTCCCGTCGACATCGGCGAATTCGTCTCGGAGCGCTTCGAGCGGGTCATTCGCGACTGGGATCAGCTTGATCCCGTCGTGGACATCGACGACGTGGTAGCTGTCTCCGTAGCGTTCCCGGATCTCTTTCGGGAGCGTGAGGCGCCCTCTGTCGTCGAGCGTTGTATCGGACACACTGGTTGCTACGATGGGTGAAAACAAAAGATTTCCCCAGAAATAGCTTCACACCCATTAGTGTGTCTTCTCCCTGTCGCGTATCAGAAGCCGGGTTGTCACCGGTCCACACACCCGAGCAAGGCTTTACCACGCCGCAGGCAACACCTCCTCATGGCCCTCTTCCCCGAAACCATCGAATCCGAGCGACTCCGGTACGAGGTCATCCGGCCCGGGGCGTTCGATCCATTCGAGATGTACGAGCACGTCAAGCCGGACGCGCCCCGCATCAAGGAGGTCACGCAGTACCTGACGTGGGAGCCACACGCCACGCCGAAGGAGACGGCTGAGTTCGTCGAGCACGCCGGCGAGCAGTTCGACAGCGGCGAGGGGGTCCACTACGCCATCTATCCGACGACCGGCGCACACGAGGGGGAGTTCGTCGGGACGACCGGCCTCCATCCCGAGTGGGAGCGGCGACTCGCCACCTTCGGCCTCTGGCTGCGCCCCGCGGTGTGGGGGAACGGCTACTCCGGCGAGCGGGCCGCGCGGCTGTTCGAACTCGCGTTCGACCGGCTGGATCTCGACGTCGTCGCCGTCGAACACGACGTGCGCAACGAGAACTCCGAGCGGGCCATCGAACGGTACGTCGAGCGGTTCGGCGGTCGCCGCGAGGGGCGACTGCGCAACGCCGCAGCCACGCAGTCCGGTGAGGTGTACGACACCGTCCGGTACACCGTCACCCGCGAGGAGTGGGCCGCGGCCACGGAGTGATCGTCAGCCGCGCGTCCGACAGCTACGCCGTCAAGCGGTTACCGTGCCACAACCTACTTGATGATCCGAACCGTCGCGTCGCCATGGCAACGGACAGCCTCACTGAACGGGTCCCCTTCGGTGTCGCAGCGGCCGCGGGCGGCGCGGCGTGGCTCCTCGGCTACCTGTTCACCTACCTCCTCACGGGCAACGACTTCCAGAATTCCGTCGTCCGGCAGTTCGCCGATATCCCCACGTGGAAGGCGGTCGGCTGGGTGTTCTTCAACGCTCACTTTGCGAACACCGTCGTCGACGTACCGCTCGTCGGGGGCGCGACGAACTTCATCGGGACGGAGAGCGTCTTCACGCCCGCGCTGTACGCGGTCCCCGTGGTGCTCCTACTGATCGCAGGGGTCGCCGTCGGGCGGGCGGCCGGAGCGGACGCGCTGGACGCTGCGGGCGCGGCCGTCGCCGGTGCGGCCGTCGCCGTCGGCTACGGCGTCCTGTCGCTGCTCGGGGCGTTCCTCTTCGCTACGTCGAACGTCTCGCCGGACCCCGTCACGAGCGTCCTGCTGGCGGGCGTCCTCTACCCGGTCGTCTTGGGCGCGGTCGGCGGCGTCGCGGCACGCGCAGCCTCGTAGCGGCCCACCTCACAGCTCCCGGGCGACCATCTCTCCCCAGTGGGTGAAGCCATGTCGGTCGTAGAAGGCGCGGGCCCGCTCGTTGTCGCGGTCCACGTCGAGCACGAGCCGGTCAAGCGGGAGGTCCTGTTCTCGGGCGTGGGCCACGGCCCGCGTCATGAGGTCGTCGGCGAGTCCCGTCCCGCGGGCCTCCGGTTCGACGTAGATCTCGTTGATGACGGCGGCGTCCCAGACGAACGCGAGTCGTTCGGGCAACAGGAAACAGTAGCCGGCGAGCCCGCTGTCCTCGCGCTCGGCGACGAACAGACACTCCTCGCTCTCGACGCAGCGGTCGACCCACGCGAGCCACCGCTCACGGTAGTCGTCGGTGAGTTTGGCGTTGTACGTCTCGGCCTTCGCCTCGCCGCCGCTCTCGCCGAGGCCGGTCTCGAACGCGCGCTTCAGCGGCCACAGCGCGTCGGTCGCGGGGTCGTAGGGGCGTATCATCGCTCGCCGCTGTGGTCGCGCGACACATCAGCCCCGCGGAGTCGCCCCCACGTCGCGAGCGCGCCGGCCAACAGCAGCGTGACGTGCCACCCGCGGAAGACGACGGGGAAGACGCGCTCGGTCGCAGCCGACTCTGCTCCCGGCTTCGGGTCGACGCCGCTGGCGACGTGCACCTCCTCGGTCGAGCCACGCTGTCCAACGTCGACGCTCGTGCCGCCGCTGGTCCCTCCGCCATCGCCGTTGCTTGCCGCCGTCTCTCCGCCCACGTCGAAGAACGACTGGTAGAGCCCGTCCGCAGTCGAGTAGCCGACCCGTCCGTCGACGGCGACGAACTGGTCGACGAGCGGGTAGAGCGGATTGATTCCGAGCGAGGTGAACGCGTCGAGTCCGACGCCGGCGACGACGTAACCGAACAGCCCGGTCCACGCGATTGCGACGGCGTCGGGACCGTAGCGGTCGCGGAGCCACGCCTGCCCCCGGTCCCACCACAGGACGAGTGCGGCCGCGCCGGGCACCAGCAGGGAGTGGAACGCAGCCCGATGCGTCGACTCGACGATCAGCGATGCGAACACGTCGAGATCGGGGAACGTGGTCGCTGCGGCGACGACGAGGATGGCCCGCCGCGTCTCACTCCCGCGCAAGCGGCCGCCAGCGACGACCGCGCCTGCGAGTACGATGAGCAGTTCCCAGCCGGCGTTGATCGCGACGGCGGTCCGTGTCGCGCCGCCGTCCGAGCCGCGTGGGTCGAAAACGGACGGGACGTGGTACTCCCCGGCGACGGTCCCATAGCTCGCTCCGGGGAACAACTGGCCGCCGAGAGTGGGTTGTAGCAGCGTGAACTCCACGCCCTGTGTCGTGCTGTAGGCGAGCTTCCCGACGACGGCAAAGAACCGGTCGTGGACCGGCCACAGGACCGCTGCGCTCTCGACGTTGAACACGTCGAACGCGACTGCGACCGCGTACGCCGCGATTGCGACCCACGCGACGTGGACGGCGTCGGGCCCGTAGCGGTCGCGGAGCCATGCCCGTCCGCGATCCGACCGGACGGTGAGGGTGGCGGCGAGCGGTATCCAGACGTTGTGGAGCGCGGCGTTGTGAAGCCCCGAGTCGACGACCCAGAGCAACGCGTCGAGGTCGGGGGCCGCGCCGGCCGCGACGACGACGGCCAGTGTCCGCGGCGTGAATGCGCGCTCGTCGAGGAGTGCAGCCGCGAGCAGCGCGGCGACGCCGACGGCGACGAGCGTGGTCGGCATTGGGTCCGTTCCGGCCGGAACCGGCTTAAACACCGCGCCGCAGGGGGTCGATATGGACCGGATTCCCCGCCGGGAGCTCGCCGAACACATCGCCGGCGAGGTCACGATGAGCGACGACCCCGGCGCGACGCTCCGGAAGTGGCGCACGGAGTTCGACGTGACGGGGCGACCGCATCCGTCAGTTCGCGCGCGTCCTCTCCGCGGGGTTCGACTCCGAGATCGTCCACGACCTCAGGGAGTACTCGGCGACGATCCCGCTCCGACGGTTCTACGACGCCGCCGAACCGGGGTCGGTCATCACGGGCGGCGACGAGGGCCCGCGCGACGATTCGCGGACCGTCGCGGGCCACACCGTCATCAACTCCATTCAGGCCATCTCTCGGCTCTCCTCTGAAGAGTTCTACCGGCTGTACGGTCAGTCGACAAACCGCGCGCTCGTGTTCACCGGCGTGACCAGCGGCGAGGGTCCGCTCGTCGCACTCCGGGTCGCCACCCCGACGCCGACAGCCGTCGTCCTCCACGGTCTCTCGCCGGACGAGCTGTGGGAGTACGCCCCGCAGCTCGCACGGACGGACGGCTACTCGCTCGCGGTCACCGAGCGGCCGCTGGCGGAGATGCTGGCCGCGCTCCGCGACCTGCCGTAGCTCAGGGCTTGTGTGTGAACAACACCACGTCGTCGTCGTGGGTCGTCACGCACAGGTCGAGCTCTAACGACAGTTCGAGGCTGTTGTACTCCTCGGTGCACACGACGGCGTCGTCGAACGGTTCGTCGCAGGCAGGACAGGCCATCGCGACGGTGTTTCGGTAGCTCTCCACGCCGTCGGCTGACTCCATCGGCGTCACCGACGAGATGAGCCGGTCGTACTTCTCGTCGTCCATACGCCCCCCTGCGAGCGCACGAGTATAGTTCTACGGTCGCGTCGCTCGGTCGTGTTCAGACAGGCACGGATGAGCCTACTCAGTCAGCGTGACCACCTTGGAAGCCCCCGGCGGCTTGACTCCCAGGCCTCGCTGCGGTCCTCGGCCGTTGGCCTGCGGTCCTTGCGTCGGCCGGGTTCGTCAAGACGCCGGCCCCTTCCAGTCCCACCCGCCCGCACTCGCTCGGGCAGCTATCCATTGTCTGAAAGCCGTCAACGCCACAGTAGTGTTCAGATGTGCGGGTCGTCGCTCGACTGACGGCTGCGGTGGGTGGGACTGAAAGGGGCCGGGCGGTCGACCCGGCCCCGGCGACGCAAGCACCGCAGCGAACGCAGTGAGTGAGGCGCGCAGCGAGCCGCGGACGGTCGAGCGCCCGGGGGCTTTCTACACTGTGTTGCCCTCGGTATTCTGTGGAGCCAACCTTCGCTGAACACTACCAGATCACTCGACGTAGCGGTACTTCCGCTCGCCCATCCGGCCCCAGCCGTCGAAGACGAACTCGTTGGACGGCGCGGTGAACTCCTTGTAGTCGCGGTCCTTCGAGTGGTCGTGTGCCTCGTGGACCCGTTCGTACTCTTCGAAGGCGAGGTCGTAGCGCGCCTCGATCTGCTCGTCGATGTTCAGACCCTCTATCTCCGCTTCCCAGCCCGGCTGGATCGTCTCGTGGTGGACCTCGGCCTGCGCGCCGGAGCCGTAAGAGGCGAGGAGGAGCCGTCGGCCGACCGCGTCGTCTCCATCGTCGAGCGCGCGTTTCAGCGCCGCGACGCGCGCGACGTGGACGGAGCCGGTGTACCAGTTGCCGACGTGGCGTGCGATGTCCAGCGTCGGGTCGATAGTCTCGTCGTACCACGCCCGGTACTGGTCGGTCTCCTTCAGTTCGTCTGTGTAGTCGCGCACGGCATCGCGGAACGCCGCCTCGTCGTCGAACTCCCCGCGACGGGGCTGTGTCCCGATCTCCGTGGCGAGTTCCTCCTCTATCTCCGTGTCGCGGGTGACGTGTCGGTACGCGAGCAGCGCGGCCTTGCGGACCATCCCCGGGAACGGCGTGTGGAAGGGGACGTACTCGAACTCCTCGGGGTGGATGGGACCGGCGACCGACTCGTAATCCTCGACGGCCTCACGCATCCGCGCGAGATACACCTGCACGGAGCGTTTACCGTCGACACTCGGGAACTGCTGGTTCGGCTTCAGGAAGTCGGTTTCGTCGGCGCTCCCGTACCCCTGTGCGTCCGACAGCGACACGAGACTCGGGTCCTCGTCGACGAGCATCGCGACCGCGCCGGCCCCCTGTGTCGCCTCACCGGGATCGCCACGCGCGTACAGCGCTGTGTCCGTCGCGACGACGATGGCCGCCCGGCCGCGGTTGCGGTCCGCCCGAATCCAGTTGTAGGCGTCGTCGACGGCCTGCGTTCCGGCGACGCAGGCGAACTTCCGCTCGCCCTTGTTCGCGTGGTGGAAGTCGCCGTCGAACGTCTGCTCCAGACAGCCCGCGATGTACGTCGAGATGGGCTTGGAGTTGTCGAACGACGACTCGGTGGCGACGTCGATACGACCCACGTCCTCTGGATCGAGATCCTTCCGCTCCATCAGCCGCTTGCAGGCGTTCGCCCCCATCGTGACGATGTCCTCGTACGTGTCTGGGAACGACGACTCGTACAGGCCGAGCCCCTTCGTGTACTTCCCCGGGTCGTCGTCCATCTCGGGCGCGAACGTCTCCGCGAGGTCGAGCTTCAGCTTCCCCGTCCAGATTTCGACGGCGTCGATACCGACGCTTTTCATATCGACTCGTCACTCGGCTTGTATAAGGGAGTGTCGACGGAAAGTTCGGCAGGTGTCGAATTACGAGTTGTCAGTCACGTTTCCTCTTTCGGGAGTGCCGTCAAGACTTCCCTGATTCAGTGTGGCATTGTTTGGGGCTCCACTTCTATCGACAATATACGTGCCGCCGTCGGATTCAGGGGGGCCATTACTGTTGACAAAGAACGTGTTTCCAGTAGGTGGAGTCACTTGTATATTACTGCCGGATACGGTCACCAGTCTTGCATCTTCGGCCCTGATGTCCCCGGTTCCCGAGTTAGTACCAGCTTTGAGAGTAACACTGTCGCCATCTATGTTGGCGTCTTGTATATTGATGTCTCCGTCGTAACTTATGAGCTCCACTTGGTTGTTGCTTGAATTCACTGTCACACCGGATTCGACCGTTATCGTGCTCGTCTTTGCACTGACTCCGCCATTCCTCGACACGTCTTTGGCGATGACGAGATTCACCGTGCCATTGTCCAGACCAGTAAAGTCGTTCTCTTTATATGTCGTTTCACTGCTGTCGTAGAACCCATTTCCGTTCTGATCGTCGTACGCTACCTCGTTAGGCCCCAGAGTCGCCCCGCCGATTGAGTCCGCCACGTCTACGAAGTATCGCGCGCTCGATCCGTCGCTGTACTCCACGCCGAATTCAAACAAGTCATCCTTCCGTATTTCGGAGTCACTTAGCGTAATACTCTCGGTCTCCCCCGCTTCGACCTCCACCATTTGATCGACCGGCTCCAACGCGTCCCCGACGAAGAACTCATCATCATCTGGACTGCCCTTGAGCTTCAGCGACTCGACCTCGGCGTTTCTATTCGGTTCGTAGTAGAACGCCACCCGAGCACGGCTGAAGTTCAGGTCTTCGTCACCAGTGTTTTTAAATGTGAGTTCGATTTCATCACTGCTATCATCGAACTCAGTTGCGCTCAAAACCACGCTCCCGGACCCGGCGGGGTTGACGCTGTCGTCCCCTCCCAGCCCGTCACTGACGGAAGCGCGGGCACCACCGGGCGGGTCGCCGCCGACACCGACAGGCGTGCAGATGACGGTGTAATCACCGCTGGGGGTGAGTTCCAGCATGTCGTTAGTGGGGTCGCCGTCCTCGTCGTTCAACACGTCGATATTCGAGGCGTTGACCTCGCCGTCGAGCACTTCGACCCACCTTTCCTCGCTCAGTTGCGTCGGAACCTTGACCGTCGCGTTGGACACCGACGTAGTCCTTATTTGACCGGGGGAGAATTCGACCGATTTCGCCGCGATGCCGTTCTCGCTGTACTCATTTCGGATAGGAACGAGGTTGATACGATTACCGTTGACGAGTTTCTGACCGGAACTCACGATTGCCCGGTCGTCGTACTGCCGGTAGGAGACGGTGTTCTCGACGTGGAACCCCGGCGAGTTCTGGAGGTAGCCGTAGTCCGCGCTGTACGTGAGCTGTCGGCTCCTTTCGGGACCAGGACACACGTCGCTGACGCCGCTCACGTTGACCGAGCGTGCATCGGTGGTTTGCACTGTTCCCCCTACTGGACCCGGATTGATCGCGAAGAGCCGGAACGGATACCGCGTCCCGAGCCTGAGTTCGATGGACGGCCGTTCGCCGTCGAACGCGCTGTTGAGGACGGCAGAACGAAGTTCAGTAACATCCTCCTGTACCGCCTGTGAGTGTTCGAATTCGGCGCGCTCGTTCTGCTGGGGCACGATGACCGCCTGATACGAAGTGAACCCGATAACGAGAAACGCGAAGAACAAGATCGCACCGACCTGGATAGCCTGCCCCCGTTCGTCGGCGTCGAGCATACTGATGGGAAACCTAACCAGCCAGTGTATAAAAGCGCCGCGGGCTATCTCATAGAGGTATAACCGACCTGTGCGGCGACGGACATCGACCGGCGCGGCGACGAACGTTTTTGTCGGAGCACGAGCAACCAAGCGTATGGCGGATATCGTCGAGACGGAGGGCGTGATGGGCGGCCAGCCCCGCATCGAGGGGCGTCGGATCAGCGTCCTCCAGATATCCGAGTGGATACACACGGAGGGGATGGCTCCGGAGACGGTTTCCAGCGAGTTCGACCTCCCGCTTGCGGATATATACCGTGCGCTAGCGTACTACTACGACAACATCGACCGGATGCGCGAGCTGCGCGAGCGACGGTACGAACGGGAACGCCGACTCCGCGAGGAACAGCCGGACCCGGACGAACGTCTCGGCCGGAACCGGGCGTGAACATCCTCTGTGACGAGAACGTCCGGGAGGCGTTGCGGAACGCCCTCGAACAGGACGGCCACGCGGTCACGACCGTCCGCGAGACCCTCGACGAGGGATACGACGACGCCGACGTACTGGCGCACGCCGCTGAGAACGGACGGGTCGTGTTGACGAACGACGACGACTTCATCGATATGGACGACCACGCGGGAGTTCTTTACTACGGTGAACAAGAAGTCGACCCGCGAACAGTCGTCGACGCGGTGAGTAATATCGAGCTCGTGTTCGACACGCTCGCAGACCGGACGCTGTTCGTCCCCGACGGCTGGACCTGACTACCCCTCCTCTTCGACGACCTCGGGGCCGGCGAGCGCGTCCTGTAGCGAGTCGAGTCCGTTGACCCACTCGGCGACGTAGCCGTACTCCAAGTCGGCGGCGATGGCGCTCACGTCGGCGTCGGTGCCGTCGATGACCAGCGTGCCCGCCTGCGCGCAGTAGTTGAACGCGGTGTCGAGGTCCTCGTCGACCTCGGCCTCGACGGCGGCGTCGATGTTCGCTTCGACGGTACCGTCATCGGGCACGCCGTCGATGACGAACATCTCCGCGGCGGCGGCGACACAGTGGAGCGCCATCTGGACAGAGTCGACGAGCATCGC
The DNA here is from genome assembly GCA_003023185.1 of Halobacteriales archaeon QS_9_67_17. Lineage (GTDB taxonomy): Archaea > Halobacteriota > Halobacteria > Halobacteriales > Haloarculaceae > Halosegnis. The sequence goes on from PXSB01000078.1 coordinate 18,067, forward strand.
CTTGTCGTCGTCCGCGATGTCCACCTCTTCGAGCACGACCGACGCGAACTGTTCGAGTTCGTCCAGCGCGGTCTCTTCGTTTATGTGTCCGTCCTCGTGCGCGGCGACGATCTTCGCGACGGCGATTGCGGCGTCGTCCTGCAGATTCAGGAGGAGTCGGGCAGAGTCCTCGTTCTCCGGGTCGATCTCCTCGTCGCGGAGCCGGTCCAGCCAGTTGTTCCAGCGGTCTTGGCTGTAGAACTCCTCCGGCACCTCGTCTTCGCCGTCACTCTCGCTCATGTCTCTCGGCTCACGCTGCCAGCGGTATAAGCGTTTCAAGCCGCGGCTCTCAGTGGCGAGCGCTCCCACGGAGGGAAAGACCCATGCCCGCGACGAGGCAGATGCGGATATGATAGCTGTCGTCGGCGGCGGGATCGCCGGCCTCGCCGCCGCCTATCGCCTCCAGCAGCAGGGGTACGAGCCGACGGTGTTCGAGGCGTCGAGTTCCGTCGGCGGTCTCGCCGCCACCTACGAGACGGCCGGCGACCGCATCGAGGCGTTCTATCACCATCTCTCCGCGACCGAGGAGACCATCGTCGAGCTGGCCGAGGAGCTCGGCGTCGGCGACCGGCTGGAGTGGCGGTGGGGCCACGACTCCTACTACGTCGACGGCGTCGTCCATCCGCTCAACACGGCGTGGGAAATCGCCGCCTACCCGCACCTCTCGGCCTACGACAAGTTCCGGCTCGGCATGCTGACGCTCGGCGTGGACGTGCGCGGCGGCGTCCCCAACTTCGACACCTACGACGACCTCGAAGCCTTCGAGCACGTCCCGATCAAGGAGTTCCTGCTCGAACACACGAGCCGCGGCGTCTACGAGTACTTCTTCGAACCGCTGCTCCGCGCGAAGTTCGGCTCGCGAAAGGAGGACGTGAGCGCCGCGTGGCTGCTCGGCCGGATACAGTTCCGCGGCGAACGTGACCTCACCAAGGGTGAGAAACTCGGCTACTTCGAGGGGAGCTTCGGCGTCCTATTGGACGCGCTCGTCGAGGCCGTCGGCCGGGAGAACGTCGTCACCGACGCCCCCGTGCAGGATATCACGATTGGCAAGTCGGTCGAGTCACTGCGGGTTGAGCAGGACGGCACGGTCAGCGAGCACGAGGTCGACGACGTGGTCGTGACCACGATGCCGCATCTGCTGGAGCGGTGGACCGGCTACGAGTGCGCCATCGACTTTCAGGGGTCCGTCTGTGCGGTCGTCGGGATGGACGCGCCAGTGACGGACACCTACTGGCTCAACATCGCCGACGAGGCACCCTTCGGCGCGCTCATCGAGCACACGAACTTCGTGCCGCCGGCCCGCTACGGCGGCGAACATCTGCTCTACTGTGCGAGCTACGTCCAGAGCACGGACGACCCGCTGTGGAACATGAGCGACGACGAGGTGCGCGACCACTGGCTCTCGGGCATCGAAGAGATGTTTCCTGACTTCTCCCGCGAGCAGGTCGAGTGGATGAAGGTCGCGCGCAACCCCCGAACCGCACCCATCTACGAGCGCGGCTATCTGGAGATGGTCGTTCCGTACGACCTCAGTGTGGTTGCCGACGGCCTCTACTACGCCGGGATGGCCTCGCGAGCGCAGTATCCGGAGCGGTCACTCAACGGTGGTGTCGTCGCCGGCTACGAAGCCGCCGACCAACTGGCGACTGCGCGCAATCAGTCGGTCGGTCCGGCCAGAAAGTCCGGATAGCCGACCGCGACCGCGCCGGCGAGCGTGAGCGCCAGCGTGTCGCCGGGCAGCGTCAGCGCCCCGCCCATGACGGTGATGCCGACCATCACCGCCGGGAAGCCGACCGCCGTCGTCGCGTGCGATTCCCAGTCTGACATTCGCTCGGACGGTCTCACCGCGGGTTGTTCGTACAGCACTGCCGTCGCCCTTCCGACCAGCACGACGCAGGCCAGCATCACGGCTGCGTCGATCCCACCTGCAAGCACACCCATCTCTTCGTATTCGCCCCTCGTTAGAAAATAAGCTTCTGGCCGTTATCGGAGCCTGAGAAACGTAAAACAGACGACAGAAGCCTCAGCGAGGAACATTTGCCCTGTCGCTCGAACGCTCGATCCGTCGAACTGCGGTACGCGTGACCGTCAGTCGGCCGTTACGTCCGTCTCGTCGTCGTCGACGCCGGGGGCCGCGGAGACATCGACCTGCTCTGGTTCCTCGGCGTCGCCGCCCTTGCGCAGGTCGTCGCCGTCGTCGACGTACACGTCGTCGGCGAAGCCGGCGACCGCGTTCTCGAACTCGCCGTCTTCGAGAGCGTCGGGCGTGGTCGGTGCCTCGCTGACACCGTCGGTCGGCCGGAACTCGCCCAGCGGATCGTCGATGGTGATGTCGTGCTCGTCGAAGAACGCCTCGTAGCGGCGGTGGTGGTCGCCCAGCTCGTCGGCCGGAATCTCCATCATCTCCGCCCAGCCGTGGTTGAAGAAGTCGAAGTTCGCCTGTACGTGGGTGATCTCGCGCGCCTCCGCCTCGGGGAAGCCGGCTTCGAGCGCGGCGACGTAGGTGTCCATCGTCGCGTCGAAGAAGTCGTCGAGGTGCGCCTCTCGCTCGTCGCGGCGCGACTCGTCGGCCTTCCCGAGGAAGATCTTCGTGTGCAGGTCGACCAGCTTGTCATTGGCGTAGTCGCCGACGACCGGCGTCGTGAGTGCCTTTTTAGCGGCCCAGTGACGGACGTTCTGACTGATCTTCATACCTCGTCTGGGGTCGCGAGCCGTTTGAATCTCCCGCTACACCGCGGTCACGCGCGGGCGGTGTGGCTTCTGGTTCGGGTAGTGTTCAGATACGCAGGTCGTCGCTCGACTGAGTAACCGCGGTGGGTGGGACTGAAAGGGGCCAGGCGGTCGACGAAGCACGCCGACGTAAGGACCGCAACGCGAGCGAAGCGAGCGTGAGGACCACAGCGAGGTCTGCTCGCGGCCGGTGGCCGTCTGTTCGCGGCTGCGCCGCTCACACGGCCCGAGGGACCGATGGTCCCTCGCTGCTCGCACGGCCCGTGGAGCTTCGCTCCACGCTGCGCGCAAGTCGAGCGTCCGGGGGCTTTCTACACCCCGTCGCTGGCTCCTCCAACTGAATCGCTCTCATATAAACACCAACCCCGGCTCGCGGTCGCACACTAATACCCCCTAACACGTGGATAGCAATTCACATTAGTACCCTCCTCCAACTCAAATCCATGAGCACATCGCACGTTATCATCGGCGACGGGATCGCGGGCAGTTCCGCCGCTGAGACCGTCCGAGAGGCGGACCCGGACGCCGATGTCACCGTCATCACGGACGAGGGGGAGGCTCTCTACAACCGAATCCTGATCAAGGAGTTTGCGAAGGGGAAACTGCCGGAAGCCCCCATCTCGATTCACGACCCCGACTGGTACGCCGAGCGGGACATCGACCTCCAGCTCAACACCTACGTCACGACCGTCGACACCGACGCACACGAGGTACACACCCACGCCGGCGACACCTACGAGTACGACAAACTGCTGATCGCGACGGGCGGGACGCCGACGCAGTTGCCCGTCGACGGCTCCGACGCCGAGGGTATCCATCACTTCTGGACGTTCGAGGACGCACGCGAGATCAAGGCGAGCGCCGACAGCGCCGAACAGGGGGTCGTCGTCGGCGCGGGCCTGCTCGGCATCGACCTCGCGGCCATCTGTGGCGCACAGGACGTGGAGGCCAACTACCTCATGCGCGGCGAGTGTTGGTGGCGCTACGCGCTCTCGAAGGAAGGAGCCGAGATCATCCACGACGCGCTCCGCGAGAAGGGCGTCACGCCGGTGTTCGACTCCGGCGTCGACCACTTCGAGACCGACGACGACGGCCACGTGACGGCGGCCGTCGACCCGAACGGCGAGCGGTTCGAGGCGGAGTTCGTCGGCGCGGCCATCGGCCTGACGTTCAACACCGAGTTCCTGCAGGACACCGACCTCGAAATCGAGGACGGCATCCACACGGACGAGCACATGCGCACGAACGTCGAGGACGTGTACGCCGCCGGCGACATCACGCAGTTCCACGACGTGCTGCTGGGCGAGCGCGCACAGAACGGCGCGTGGGGGTCGGCAAAGGAGCAGGGCTCTATCGCCGGCCAGAACATGGTCGGTGACTGGGACGCTCCCGACGAGACGTTCGAGTGGGTTTCCTCGTACTCCATCACGCACTTCGACTTCCCGTTCCTCTCCTTCGGGCATCCGACGCTCGGCGACCAAGAGGTCGAGCGAAAATACTCCGAGGACGAGTGGCGGCGCGTCGCCATCAAGGACGGCAACGTCGTCGGCGGCGTCCTCATCGGCGACCTCGCCCCGCAGTCGACGCTGAAGCAACTCGCCCGCGATCAGGTGGACGTGACCGGCCAAGAGGAACTCCTCCTCGAAGAAGAGATAGACATCCAGAAGTTCGAGACCGTCGAGGCGGAGTAGCCTCCGACGACGGGTTTTAATCGCGCGGCGTCGAGACTCGCCCGTGGACGAGCCGGAGTTTCTCTTCGAACTGTGGGTCTGCCGGTGGGCCGAGCGCGCGTGGCCGCCGACCGGCGAGCGCGACGACGACACGGCCGTCCTCGTCGCCCGCCAACTCGGCGTGCAGTCGCGCCGGTGGGACACCCTCGTCATCGAGTGTGATGCCGACGCGTTAGCGGCGCGTGCCGTCTTCGGCGACGAGCGACTGGATTCGGACCTGCTCCACGTCGTCAGACACGCGCCGGCGACGTACACGTACTACCGGAACGCCCTCCCCGACCCCGGCTACCCGTGGCGGTACGTCCGCGAGGCGGTCCACGCGGCCGCCGACCGCGATCTCGTCGAGACGCGCCGCGGGCAGGGCAATCGCGTCGAACTCCGCCGCCGCTACCGCTACCCCGACTGGGTGAACCGCATCGTCGCCGTCGAGAACAAGCCGGACCTGACGGCCAGCGCCGCACGAGCGTTGAGCGACCAACTCGAACGCGACGTGGCGCTCGGCCTCGCGGACGAGGTGTGGGTCGCGACCCGCGCGGCCGGCGATGGAGTAGAGCCGGCTCTCTACGAACGACTGCCCGTCGAGGCCGGTATCCTCGCCGTCGACGGCGAGCAGTGCTCGTCGTCTGCGAGCGAGAGTTCGTCCCGCCCTGTCGGCGAGGAGCGCGTCGACACCGCGTGGAACGCCACCGCTCTCGCTGTTGACGAACCGGGTACCCGAATCACGGAGCGACCCGACGGCGGGGACTACGACGCTAGCGCCGCCCGCTTCGAATACGCCGACCCCGAATGGAAAGCCGAGAAGCGCCGCGCCATCGCCGAGCGAGCCTACGAGCGCGGCTGGCGGTCGTTCCTCGACACGATGCGACCGGACTGTCGCGCCTTCGAGATTCGCGACCCCGACGTTCCGCTGCCGTACTGCACGGCGAAGGAGCGGCACGTCACCGCGGCGGAGTGTCGCGGCTCCTGTCCGTCGTTCGGCCCCGAACCGCCCGCGTGGCGACGGAAGGGGTGGCCCGTCGACGGCGGTCCCGGAAAGGGATTCCAGCGCGTGCTGAACCGCCAACGCGACCGTCGCCGGTAGCTACCCGTCTCGCTCCTCGACTTCCAGGCCGTCACGCTCGACGGCGAGTCGGAACGTCGGCACCGTCTTTCGGATCGAGGCGACGACGCCCTTGTTCTCCAGCGAGCGGAGGCCGGAGCGCACGTCGTCCACGTCGGGGTCGACATCGGCCGCACGGAGATCGTGTAACACGCTCACGACGCTCTGTGGCTCCTCGTCGAGACCGGCGAGCACGTCCGCGATGGCGACCTGTAGCGCCGGCACGCGAACGACGCGCGGCCCGTCGTCACCCCCCTCGACGCCCGGCTCCGCGTCGACCAACTGTGCGGCCTCGTCGGTCGCCCGGATGAGGCTGTCCTCGTCGCGGTAGTAGTAGCGCTTCAGCTCGCCTTCGAGATAGCCGTGGACCTCGCTGCCCGACTCCATCCCCCACTGCTCCTGCAGTTCGCTGTTCTTGGTCGGCTGGAGCGCAACCACGTCGGCTAACCGCTCGCGTGCCTCGTCGGACAGCTCCGTCATCGACCTACGATAGACGGTACCCCCTCTTCGGAGTAGCGATTCCAATCGGTGGGAGCTCGGTCCCTGTCCGTCGCTCAGTCCTCGGTGTCCGCCGCGGCTTCCTCGTCCTCTTCGTCGTTGTCTTCGAGTTTCTCGTCGAGGAACGAGTGTGCGTGGCGGAGTATCTCGCGTGGTCCCTCCTGTGTGATCGTGTTTATCGCCTGTTCGTAGTCGCGCCACTGCATATCGCGGTGCTCCTTCGACAGTTCGGCGGACGCCTCGAACGACTTCGCGACGAAGAGGTGAACGGTCTTGTGGATGGTGTCGCCGTCCGCTTCGAACACGTAGTCGTAGTCCTCGCGAAAGCCGTCGAGCAGGCGGAAATCCTCGATACCGGCTTCTTCCTCCACCTCGCGGATGGCCGTCTGCTGCAGCTCTTCGTCGCCCTCGACGCCGCCTTTCGGGAACTCCCAGTCGCCGGGTCGGGACTTGAGCAGCAGATACTCACGCCGGCCACGGGTATCCCGGTAGAGGATCGCGCCCGCACTCGTGGCCTCTATCATTGACAGTTGCTACTCTACCACGGGTTAAATGGGTGTCGAAGGGTCCAACGAGTCACCCGCCCGAAATTTCATGCCGACGCTGTCCGAATCCGCGTCATGGAAGACGCCGGCATCTACGCGCGAGAAGCCCCTCTCCTCGACCGGTACGTCCAACTCGGCTACGCGTCCGGCAAACTGCTGTCGGTCGATTTCCCTGCCCAGCCCGACGAGGGTGCCGACACCGACCATCCGTTGCTCGACCGCATCGACGCGTATCTCGATGGCGACGAGGAGTCGTTCGCCGATGTCGACATCGCACTCACGCTCCCGACCGACCGGCGTGCCGTCATCGAGACGCTTCGCGCGGTCAAGCACGGCCAGAGCGTCACCGTCGAGGCGCTCGTCCGAACGACGCCCGGGCTGGACGGCGACAGCGAGGAG